>JBDSOU010000023.1:0-22640 GCA_039914625.1 Bacteroidia bacterium
CAACTTAAAAAATAAGATTAGACGGAATGAATTACTTTATGATTAAGATCATTGTTAGTAATAATCTATATTGTAGTAATCCTTTTGATGCGGATGTACTTTTGAAGTGTAAATGAAATTTAAAATATACAAAATGAAAACTATTTTATTTCCAACAGACTTTTCTTCAAGTGCTGATAATGCACTTAGTTATGCGGCAGTCTTATGCAATGATTTAAAAGCAAAACTGGTTTTGTTTCATTCATTTCATATTCCAGCTTATGCTTCATCAGAACCATTGGATGATGCAACAGAAGACCAGCTTACTGCAAAGGCAGAAAATGATCTCCTTAAATTGAGGAACAAGGTCCTTGCAGAGCATAAAGAGTTAGAAATAGAATGTATAGTTAATTTGGGACTCGCTGTGGATAGAATAATTTCTTCAGCAGAAGAAAAACATGCAGACATGATCATTATGGGAACCAAAGGCGCGAGCGGATTAAAAGAAATATTTGTAGGAAGCAATGCATCTGCAGTCCTTGATAAAGCTCCGTGTCCTGTTTTAGTTATTCCCGATAAAGCAGCGTTTAAGGGTATTGCTAAAATTGCTTTTGCTACGAATTACCAGGAAAGCGATTTTCAGTCCATCAAATTTCTTACAGAAATTGCCTCACTATTTAATGCCGAAATATTAATTGTACATATTTCCGAGTTTACTCAAACCAATGTGAATGAAAAAGATTTACAATGGTTTAAAGATGAACTAAAGAAAAAAGCAAATATTCTATATGAAAATATTTCTTTTCATAATCTGATTGGAGGGAATGTTGATTGGGAATTAGAAGAATTTATTGAGCAAAACAATATTGACCTGCTCGCATTATCCATGCGGAAAAGAAATATTTTATCAAAACTCTTTGACAAAAGCCTTACCAAAAAGATGGCATACCATTCACATGTGCCGCTGCTGGCTTTTCATGCTGTAAAACACACGGCATGAAACGACAATTTTGTTAGAAGTTTTTTCAATAAGTAAAAGTTATTCCCACACCTAAACCCATATCACTGTCATAGTGTGTTGAAATGGAAATATATTTTGTAGTAATGTACCTGAACCCTGCCATGTATTCTTTATCGGAATTTATCATCCAATTAAAACGTAATCGCGGAGTAACAGGAACATCTTCTCTGGAAAGTTGCAAACGAAATATTCCATCTCCGTCAATTCTTGCATCAGCAATGACCAACAGAGGTAAGGTGTATCCGAGTCCTAAAACATAAGTGCTCCGGTCGTTTTTGTTGCTTGTTTGTCCGAACATAGTTTTTTCTTCTGAGCCAAAGATATTTTGCGGACTGTGTTCCA
Organism: Bacteroidia bacterium; assembly: GCA_039914625.1. Lineage (GTDB taxonomy): Bacteria > Bacteroidota > Bacteroidia > AKYH767-A > OLB10 > DATEMK01. The sequence continues at coordinate 1,343 of JBDSOU010000023.1, forward strand.
TATCAAAAATATTTTCTTGCGGGTCACCTTCTTTTTTATAATGATAATCATAACCTGCATAAGGATAAAGCCATTGCATTCTTCCGATGTATCTTCCTAACATAGTTTCGCTTTCGTAGCCGTGTTCATCGTGATAACCCAAATGACAGAGAGTGCTCAATTTCCATCTTGTTTGAGATAGCATAAATTCCCCGTCACTTCCATTACTTTCTATGCCGAGCCTACCCATCGCATGAAATCTTCTGTCATCTGAATTTAAACCGCGTTTAGCTGCTTTAACATCGGGAATATCAGGATTAGCCGGAGAATTTTCATAGCTGAAAACTCTACCCATGCCACTCATCATGTGATATAAAATATGACAATGAAAAAACCAGTCGCCACCGGATTCGCCCGCAAAAAATTCAATTGTATCCCGTTCCATTGGCATGATGTCAATGATGTTTTTCATTGGTGCATATTCGCCTTGTCCGTTCAGTAATCTGAAATCATGACCATGCAGGTGCATGGGATGCCGCATCATGCTGTTATTGAATAAAATAATTCTTAGCCGTTCGCCCTTTTTTATCATAATTTTATCGCTTTCAGAAACCACTTTATTATCAAGGCTCCATACATAACGATTCATGTTTCCTGTTAAATCAAATTTTAACTCCTTCCAGGGACCATCAGGTAATGTAGTTTTTTCAGTTGCTTTAAGCATGGTATAATTAAGGGTTACTATATCACCGTTCTCTGCTTCCATATTCATTCCCTGCATACTGTTATTGTTCGGCATCTGCATGTTGTGCATATCATGACTTTTCTTATCATCCATCTTTTTATCTTTTACAGGCATAGTATCTTTATTCATGTCTTTCATATCTTCCATTTTCATTTCCTTCTTTGGATTTTCTTCTCCTGTAATTTCGGGATACATTACAGTGTTCATATCCATTACCTGATTAGCCATTATCATTCCTTCCATTTCTATCATATTTCCTTTCATATCCATCATCTCATTCATCATTTTCATCCCTGCAAAATATTTTAGCTTAGGCAATTTTGTTGCATGCATTTTTTCTCCACGGCCAAGCCATAGGGATGCGGAACTTGTGCGGTCTTCGGGGGTTACTAAAAATTCATAGCTTTTATTTTCAGGAATGGTTACCACCACATCATAGGTTTCAGAAACTGCAATAATCAATCTGTCCACTTCCATCGGTTCCACATCATTACCATCAGTTGCTACTACTGTTATTTTACCACCCGCGTAACTTAACCAAAAATAATCTGATGCACCTCCATTGGCAATACGCAGCCTTACTTTATCACCCGCCTTAAACTGCGGTTGTTCATTTTGGTTTTTGCCATTAATTAAAAAATTCTCATAGTAAACATCACTTACATCCATCGCATTCATCCGCTTCCATTCATTAGTGACTTTGGTTTTAAAATGTCCTTTACTAATAGATTCACCATAGCTTTGTGTAGTATGTTTTTTTATAGCAAACCAATCAGTGGCACTTCTGAGGCTACGGTGAACTTCTTCAGGTTTTATATCCGTCCATTCACTCAGCACCACGGGTATAGTTGGAATACTCCATTCTTTTCTTTTATTCATAATGAAAGCGCCATACATGCCAATCTGTTCCTGCAATTTGCTATGGCTGTGATACCAATGCGTGCCATGCTGAACAATGGGATATTTATAGAGATAAGTTGTATGTGGCTTAATAGGCATTTGCGTTAGAAACGGAACACCATCCATGCGGTTGGGTAAAAACAATCCGTGCCAGTGTATGGATGTTTCTTCATCCAATTCATTGTGTACATAAATTTCCGCTGTATCACCTTCTGTAAAAGTCAGTGTAGGCATTGGTATCTCACCATTCACTGCAATAGCTCTCTTAGATTTTTTTCCGAAAGTGACAGTAGTATCCCGGATGTATAAATCGTAGCGAACACTACGGGGAGCTTCTGCGGTTTCAATAAATTTATATCCCATTGTTTTATCAATGGGATTATTATCCATTTTCATATTGCCCATTTCCATAGATGGGCTCTTATCATGATGCATATCATGGGTACTGTCCATTTTCATATGGTCCATGTCCATAGATTTGTGAATATCATTGTGCATATCATGAGTGCTATCGGTTTTCATATTACCCATGTCCATAGGATTGCTCTTGCCTGTTTGTATTTCCTCGAGACCTTTATGAACAGCGTTTGATTTGACTTTGATTATTTTCTTCTCCAATTTCATTCCGCACTTGGGACATGTGCCTTCTTTAGCAGAATGAATTTCAGGATGCATTGGACAAGTATAATAGAAGGAATCTTTCTGCTTGCTTTCAGATGTTTTCATCTCCGGCATATTTTTGATGTCTTGTGAAAAGACGTAAGAAGTTGCAAAGAGCATTGTGATGATGATGATTGATTTTTTCATTGGAGAAATTATTTTGAGTGAATATTTATTTTTTTAGCATACTGGTGTTGACTAATGTTGGTGATTATGTCCGTCATTATTTTCTGATGGTTTTAATCTTCGCGGTTTCTCCGTTCCATCAAAAGAGTATATTTTGCTTTTTGATTTGCTGATGAGTGTGCCTGCAACATCATATTCAAGACGGACAAGATTATTTTTCTTCTGTAATTCTATTTTATAGATTACTGATTTTGTTTTTTCCGTTAACAGCATTACTTCGTTAACAGCATAACCAGAATATTTCTTTTTTAACTCTTGTTTAATTATGGCAGGCAGCGAATCCTGAGTTATTTTTATTTCGGATTGAGCGTATGAATTGGTGCATGCAATCGAAAAAATAATTGCCAATGCCATTGTTATTCTATTTATAATCATTGATTTTTATTTAATTACTAACAACATTTTATCTTATAGATGAAATTTTTCACGAACAGAAAATGGCCAGCGCAATATCTTTGATTCATTTCGTTTTAATAATTTATTTAGATAACACTCCATTCCCTTTGGGACCCACATCATAGATATAAACCATTTTTGCTCCATGATGTCCGGTAATGGTTACCAATACTCCTGTTGAAATTATAAGTGCCGTCAAAATTATTTCCCACCAGTTTTTATGAAACCATTTTATTGTTACAAAACGAAAAATAGTTGCTACCAGGGAAACCCAAAAAGTAAGTATCCCAAACAAACGATGGGTTTCAAAAAGGTCAAATGCATTTTCATCTGCATCTCCGCTAAGATGAACAGCAGTGTATATTGCAATCAAAGAACCGATGCAACCGCCAAGCAGCAATAGAAATGTGAACCATTTCAGTTGAATATTTTTTGGAAAAAACAATGCTGCAATTTGCCCCACAACAGCAATCACTAAAAGTGCAACGGGAAAATGCACAATCAATGGATGCAGGTTTGGAAACTCTTTTAAGAAATCAGGAAGCATAATTTTTATTTTTAAAAAATCATACAGGACAGATTGCCGGTCCGCCCTGCATGAAAATAAAAACTTACTTTGCGCTTAGTGTTTCTTTTGAAGAACCACAAGTTGGCATTTTCTTACCCATATAAGGATTGCTTATTTTTTCTTTCTCACTTAACCAATAAGCGCCTTTGCCATCGTTTGCCATAGGGCAAAATTGATAATAAAGTGTTGTCGTGCCTGTACCAAACGCTTTTACCACTTCATACATATTTTTTGACAGCGTTACAAAATGCTCCCTTTGATGTTCAAGCTCATTCTCGCTGATATGCTGAGCATCATAAGTAAGTTTTTTCATATTCTTTATCCAAACAGTATGCTGTTCAGTGGTCATTTGCGTTTCCGGCACTTTGTTAAGCTCTGCCACAAATGTTTGGGCGCTTTCCTGCGCAGTCTTGCTATCATCTTTTGCAAGTGCGTTTTTTAATGAAAGATATGCTGAAACTACTTCACTGAGCTGGTCCTTGCTCATCATTTTGTCAGCAGGTGCAGCGGACTTTGTTTCATTACCGTGAACATGTTGTGCGAATGCTGTTTGCACCAATGTTGTTGCAATTATTGCAACAAAATAAATTATTTTTTTCATTTTGAATTTTATTTAAGAATTATTATTGAAATTATTTTTTTGAATGACTAAACACAGCCATGCCCCGATATAAATCAGGGTAAAATAAAAAACAAAAAATTAAATCTGAAAACTGGAAATAAAAATTCTTATATCCGCTTTTGGAGGCGGAGGATGAAATCTGTTGTAAACGAAAAGCATTTTAATTTCACTATCAGGTTTGAAAATAAACAGAGGTGTAATGACTGCAACTAAACTTTGAAAAGCTTTGAAAGAAATATCGGCTTGTACCTGCGAAAATTGTCCTGTCGTATTGAAGAAAGCAAAGTGCATATCCTGGCAATCGCGTTCTTTGCTATTGGATTTTTTTTCGTGATGGCAGCAACTTCTTCCTTTATCTTTTTTTCCGCACAAACCATTTCCGGTTGTAGCACACAGAGCAGAACATACATGCATGTAAAGCAGGACTACCAAAATAAGGTAGCTTACGCTTTTTAATATAATGCTGTTCTTTTTCATTTGAGAGTGCAAATATACGATAACTTACGATGAAGAAGCAATGACAGATTTCTAAAAACAACGGATCAAAGAACTCATAGCAGAGATTTTAAACTGATTTTGAAATTTTATTCATGATGTGATGGCTCTCTCCGAATTTGCAAAGTGCATCACAATGCTGCCGTAATTCAGAAAACAAAATATATTTGATATTGATGTTATTGTTTTTAATTGCAGGGCGCGAAAGTTGGAGCACTACATCTTTTTCCCGTTTATCAGGAGTAATGATGTAAAATACTTCATCACCATCCGAAATGCTGTAAAACAAATCAGTAATTCTTAAAATGCCAGAGTATATGCTGGTGCTTTTTTCTACTTCAAATGGACCGATGATGTTATTGGTTCCTTTCTGAAACCACAGCACATCAATCAGTTTAATTGTAGTGAGCGTGTCTTTATCAATTTCAATTGTCGGGAAATTGTTGCAGCATAAAAAAGAAAAGTTTGATCCGCTAAATGACTTTGATTTATCATTTACTGCACTGAAAACATCATAGCCCAAAGCATTTCCTATTTTAAGAAGATGATATTGCATTTCGGTATGCAAGCTTTCTTCCGCATTTTCTTCAGTGATTTTCTGTTGGCGTTTTTCTATGAGTTTTTCTAATTTCTTTCGCTCTACTTCCGATAAATATTCATCGTTGCCCAAGACTAATTTCTGTGAACCAATTTCAAACAACATTCCTGCAATTGCACCCAAGTCATTCGACAATTCAGCTTTATATTTATTGTTAGTGTCAATAACTACTTTGCGTAATTTTAAATACTCACTCCATGAACCTAATTTTTTATTGTCTTTAAATAAATAATTAAAACCGTTTACAATTGCTGTATTGAAAGGAGGAATTATAGTAGGATGCAAAAAGTAAAGTATGCTTGCAACAGCAGGTCCCAATCCTTTTATTTTTTTTGAATTAAGATTTACAATTTCGCGGATAAGCTGTTCTTCTGTTTTTGCATTCAAACAATTTTCAAGAAACTGTCCAAAATATTGTTTATTGTTTTCATTTTCATAAATATCAGGAATACGAAGCTTGGGTTTCCAATAGAACGGATGCGCTGCTCCTTCAAAAACTTGTTTCTGTTCTGTGATGCAATTGAGTACAAACTCTAATGACGAGCCTTTAAAATTATTTCCGAATTTTTTATTCTTAATATCATCCACTACTTGCATCACTCCTCTGTGAATGGAGCGAAATGCTTTCAGTCTGTCTTCGTTGTTTACAAACCATGTGTTGTAAACCGAAACTGAATCTGATTTGTATTGATGGGTGATTGTGGTTAAATCCATCTTAATTATTTGTGATGAACAATTTTTCCGTTTGAGAAATTCGATTTGATGAAATATTTAATAAGTAACAACCGGAAAGAATATCGCTTAAAGGAATGTGAATTTTATCTGGAGCATTCATCAAATTCCATTGCTTAATTTTTCTTCCTGATAAATCAGTGAGTGATATAGTTACTTTATCACCAAATGAATTTCTAAACTTAATAGTTACAAAATCGCTTGATGGATTAGGATAAACCGAAAAATCAGTTGACGAGAAACTATTTTCATCAATACTTGTTGCAATGGTGTTGATATGCAAACTATCAATATAAAGATTGTTACCGCCATCAGTAACATTTACAATTTTAATTATTGCATTACTATAGGTGATGTAAGGTGCAAGATTGATATTGGCAAGTTTCCAAACAGTAGTTGAATCGGGAATGTAAGGAGTTGTTTGAGTAGGTCCTGTTGCAAGTGCTGCACCAGAGCGTGTAAACAGTTGGGTATAATTTACTCCGCAATCCGTTGAAATAAGTACAAACAATTCATCCGTGTAATTCGGGTCGCTGCGAGCCCAAGCCCACCGGAAAAACAAACGCGGACTTGTTCCTAACGTTGTCATGTCATAAGCGGGCAACAGCATGGCATCACTTTGTCCGTAATTAATATTTATAAGGTTATTAATTTTCGCAGAACCCATTCCAGAAAAGTGAACAGCAACCGTATCGCGCTCCCATGTAATTCCGTTATCGGGATTATCAATGATGATTCCGTTTGTTGGAAAAATAGTGTCTTCAAAATTTTCCATGTATGGCAATGCAATTCCAACCGGAGGATTGTTTACGTGCATATAACCCGCAAGCGTTATGCTATCGTTTCCCACAGCATTAGTCGTAATAAGCGTTACATCAAAGGTGCCTGGTGTGTTGTAAGAAACTGTAACATTTGCTGTGGTTGCCGATGCAGGTGTTCCTCCCGGAAAATACCATTGATAGGTTATCGGATTGTTTTGAGATATGTTAGTGAATAAAACAGAATTGCCCGTGCAGATATTCTGACTGTTTGCAGTAAAAGCAGCAATCACATTGCACGGTACATTTGTAAAACCTGAATCGCATCCTGTGGAAGTTACGTTTGCTGCCGACCAAATATTTGTACGGATGGTATCAAGCGTTGCCTGCATCCGCAGCTTTTGTCCGAGAGAAAACATATTCTTGCATGCATCATTGCTGTAGTCCATATAATTTTGAACCTGGTCATTTACATTCGGTAAATCATTGGAGCAGGAATTAATTACCGGACAACCGAAATTCGGATTTGCAGCAGGCGGAGTATCGCAAACATAATCGCCATCAGCACATGTATCAACACCACAACCTCCGTTAAAGGTGTGATACAAACCAAACCAATGACCGCTTTCATGCGACATGGTTCTGCCAAGTGATGCAGATGCAGTACCTGTTCGTCCAAAATAATTGTGTATGCAAACAACACCATCATCCGATGCGGGACCATTGGGATAGGATGAATAACCTATTACATTTCCTGCAATCGTTTTTACAACATACATATTCAAATAGCGTGTATTGTCCCAATAACTTAATGCAGAAAGTTGAGCGCGCTGATAACTCTGATGATTGGTGAGTGTGGATTGCACTCTTACAATTCCGTTGGTGCATTTTCCGTTGGGGTCAATTTTAGCAAGACAAAATTCTATTTCAGTGTCAACACCATTTCCAAAACCATTAGTGCCAACTATTTTGCGGTAATCCTCATTGAGTACATCAATCTGACTTTGTATTTGCGCATCCGAAATATTTTCCGTTCCGCCATTATGAATAACATGCACTACGACAGGAATTACTCTGTGAAAAGATATTGTTTTTAAATTGTTTGAAATAGCATTATCATGTAGTTTTTGCATGATTATCTTATCAGCATCATTTACTGCATGTCTGTTTTTAGCAATGACTGAATCAAACAAACAGGGAGTTGTTGTTTGAGCATAGGAAGAATTATTTAATAAGAACAACAAAACGCTGCAAAATAAAATATGGTTAAATTTTAGTTTTAATGGTAGTAAAGAATATTTATTCACGAGATTTATTTTTTTGTGATGAATAATTTTTGAGATTGACTATTTTGTGTTGTTTTAATTTTCAGTAGATAAAACCCCGAAGCAACATCGCTTAATGAAAGTCGAATTTCATTAGTTGAATTCATCAAATTCCATTGTGTGATTTTTCTTCCTGATAAATCCGTCAGTGAAAGAGTTGTTTTAGCAGTATGGGATGTGTTGAATTTTATGGTAACATAATCGTTTGCAGGGTTAGGAAATATTTTTACATCCATATCATTTGCCGAAAAATTTTCTACTCCGGTGAAAGGCGGAAAAAATACCCACCAGTCATTTTTATTTGAACCATCCCAGCCTGTTCCCATGTAACCGAAACTATTTACGGCAAAACCTACTGCGCCTTCTCTTATACCACCACCAAAAGGAGCAACGGGCATCCATGTTCCACTAATGAAATCATATTCCCACATATCATCCGTATCACCACTGCCGTCCCATCCGGTTCCCACAACAGCGCGGTTAACATAATACCCAAAACCAACGGCATGTTCCTTTGCGACAGTCCCAAAATCGGCAAGTTGTGTCCATGTATCGGTTTGAGCATAGTACTGCCAAAAATCTTTCAGATAACCAGCGCTTGAAGTTCCACCGCCAACAAAGCCCAATGCATTTCCTCCATTTGTGAATCCAAATGCTGCATGTCGTGCGGTTCCACCGAAATCCGCTTTCTGTGTCCAGTTATCGGTGATTGGATAGTAAGCCCACATATCTTTTTTGAAAACGGAATTTTCTCCTGTACCAACATAAGCAATACTATCAATTACAAAAGCAATAGGGTGATGCCTGCCTGTTCCACCGAAATCAGTTTTCTGCGTCCACGTATCAGATGATTGGTCATATTCCCATAAATCTTTGAGATACGTATTTCCATAACGTCCGCAACATACATAGCCTTTATTGCCAATAGAAAAACCTACAGCCGCATAACGGGCAGCACCCGGAAAATTTGTTTTTTGCATCCATGTATCGGTGATGGTATTGTATTCCCACAAATCATTGTAGTTTGTGCTGTTGTTCCATCCTGTTGTGACATATATTTTATCACCGATAGTAAATCCGGTTGCATGATATCTTGCAGCACCTGGAAAATTTGTTTTTTGCACCCATACATTTTGTGATTTTACAACTGATGAAAAAATCATCAGCATGAACAGGGAGAGATAAATTGTTTTTTTTTTCGATAAGAATCGGAATTTCACCATTTGTTTTTGGTAATTTTTTGTGTTCAACATTTTGTTTAGTTTTTAATTTTTATTAATTCATCGTGAATGAGCGTTTCATTGCCTTCCATAAATCCAACGGTTTTCCATACGACTTCTCCTCTGCCATTCAGAAGAAAGGTATGTGGCAGATTGTTAATATTCATAGCACGCTTAAAATCGGAATTGATGTCAAGAAAGAAATCAAAGTACCATCCTTTGGAATTTACCATTGGTAAAACATGCGAAGCTGTTCTTGTATCATCAACAGAAATGACAATTATTTTTACTTCCTTTTTCCATTCCGCATAATTTTCCTGGAGTTCATCCAGTTGTCTTCCCGGAAACTTATGAACGGAATTCCAGAAAACAATTATGATAGGTTTGCCATCGTTGGAAAACGAGGATGTAATGATTGCTTTGCCCTGCAAATTCTTTATATTCACCGCAGGTATTTTTTGTGCACTGGCTATAGAACTTGTATCGGTTTGAGCACTTGCGCATATTAAGTTTGCGCTGATGATTAGAAAGAAGAAAATTATTTTATTCATTTTTTAATAACCGCAGGAAACACCAAATACATGAAAGGTAATTTACACTGACCCTAAATTATCTGATGCTCCTGCGATATATTTCAAATAATTATTTCCCCTTTTTTACAACTAAGTCCATATTGCACTTAGGGCATTTACCCGGCTTGTCGGAAAGGACTTCAGGGTGCATTACACAGGTGTACATTTTGCCTGTTGCTTTTTCTGATGTTGCATAATTTTTAAAGTGAGCGGTAACAGCTTTTCCTTTGACAGTAAATGTTACTTTGCAACTTTTGTAATTAACAACTGTAGGATTGTTCACTTCAAAACCATCTTCAGCGTGCGCAGTGAGGATTTCTTTGATAGCTTTTCCGTCAGGCATAACAAAGTTTGCGCTGCCTATTACTCCGTCATTGCTCATCATTTTAGCATCACCATCTAAAAGATAAAGCATTACTTTGTCGTTCTTCACTGCAATTTCTGCATGATAAGGGTCGGCTTCCTGCATAGTTCCACCATGAGGACCTTTACCGGGTTCACCTACGTAGTGATTTTCTTCCTTCTCATTTTCCTTTTGCTGTGCAAAGGCAAAAGAGGTTGATGTTGTGATTGCCAAAGCAATCATTGTCATTGTTTTTAAAATTTTCTTTTTCATTTTTAATTTCTTTTTAATTGTTTGAATGATTTATTTATTACTGATTATTTGCAACAATCTTTTTTGAAAAAGTTGCGGATGATTTTAATTAATTTTTTTATCAGTCCGATAACTATGTTTTGCCTTTTTATTTGTGTGGCTTCCATTGTTATTTATGTTTAGGTAAATCTTTTTCGCTGCTGAATGTGGCGGAATAGGATTTACTGTCTTTCGTTAAAGTGCAAACGGCTGTAAATGCTTGTCCGCTGTTGGCTTCCATCGCTGTTTGTTTAGTGCTCATTTCCATCAATTCAATTTTTTTTGTTGACTTGTCAGCGTATTGCATTTCCACATTCCCTTTTACACCTTTCATGTCCATTGGATTTGTTTCACCATCCAGCAGATAAAAAACAAGGTCCTTTCCATCAGCAACCATTTCGATGTGATTGGGTTCAGCTTCTTCTATTGTTCCTCCGTTTGGACCTTTTCCCGATTCACCTACAGGATATGCTTCTGCTTTTTCCGCTTGTTCATTGGTAGTTGTTGTCATTTTATCTGAAGCATTATCAGTATTTGTTGCAGCAGATTTGTCAGTTGAAGAATTGCATGCAATGAATGTCATGCCTGTTGCAATAATTATTGAAGTTGAGATTAATTTTAGCTTTTTCATTTTTTTGATTTTAATTGTTAATTAATTATTGATTGTTGATTATTTATAGATTGAATTGTTTCTGACTATTTATGTTTGGGCAAATCGTTCCCACTGTTGAATGTTGCAGAATAAGATTTACCGTTTTTAATTAATGCGACAATTGCTGTAAATGCTTTTCCGGTATTTGCCTGCATGGCAGTTTGCTTGCCGCCCATTTCCATCAGGTCAATCTTTTTTGTTGATATGTCAGCATATTGTATTTGTATATTTCCCTTTACATTTTTCATATCAATGGGTTTTGCATCACCATCCAATAAGTAAAAAATGAGGTCTTTTCCATCAGCCACAATTTCAATATGATTAGGTTCCGCTTCTTCAATTGTTCCACCGTGCGGACCTTTTCCCAATTCTCCTACATGGTGGTTTTCTTCCGGTTTAGCTTCATCACTATTTTCAGTTTCTGTCATTGTCATTTTCTCTGAAGCGCTGTCACCAGTTTTTTCGGGAAGCTTATATTCATCCAAATATTTTCCCATCGGTCCGATGCCTTCCATGTGAACCAACATTGCTCCGTGATGCCCTGCAATTGAAACTGTGATGGCTGAACCAACAAGCAATAATGCAACTGCTGATTCCATGAATAATTTTCTATTGAAAAAGAAATGTGAAACAATTTTTATAATTAATGCAACAAGCGAAAGCCACCAGGTAAGGTCAGCCATCTGTTCATGCGTTTCAAAAATTTCTTTCGCTTTTCCAGTCAAATCTCCCGGCATTGCATGAAGCGGATTTGATGCAAGCCATGTAGAAATTACGCCAAGTGCCAAAAGAATGAGTGTAACAATGCTGAATTCTTTTTTGAAATAAAAGAATGAGATTAACTGAAACACCAGTGCCATTAAGAGTAACACGATTGGAAAATGAATTATCAACGGATGAAAATTGGGGAAAGCATTGACGGCTTCCATCTGCTGATGCTCCGCCATTTCCTGCTGCATTGCGGCAGACATTTTCAGGGAATCATTTGCATGATGGTGTTGATGAGCATATATATTTTCAAAGGACGTTGCGATGAGTACGACAAGAAATAGAATGATTACTTTTTTCATTTTATATTGTTTAAATTGTTGGAGTTTGTATTAATTATTTTTTGTCTTTTAGATAATTGGATAATCTATTTTAGTTTCTTTTTATTTATGAACGAAGCTATTTTGTGTTTGGCTCTTTGTGATTGTGTTCTTCATGTTAAATTAAGATTATCGCCACTGCACTCATTCCAATCATCAGCGCATCTTCAATAATTGTAACTGTACTCATTGGTAAATTAAATACTGCACCGAGACAAGCACATTGAATTTTTTGTTTGTATAGAACACTTTGTAATACTCCGATTATGCTAATACTCATTACAATTAATGTAACTGCATTGGTAATTTGCAAATGGAATTGTGTGAGATATGCAAGCCCTAAGGCCAGTTCAATTAAAGCATATATGTAACCCCAGTTTTTAAACCGCTTTGCGACTATATCATACATGGCGTAACTTTCAGCAAAGCCTGAAAGGTTGAGAAGTTTGAAGAATGAAAAGGCAAGGAAGAACTGTCCCATGAAAAAATTCATCCAATCATGAAAGTATAACTTGTAAGTGAAAGTGAGTAATGAAGAAATTAATGTGATGTAAAAGAAAATAGTCAGAACGGGCTTGTATGTTTGAAACCAATTTACCCCTTCAACTTTTTCATTCTCCATGTGAGAAACCGGGAAAGCTCCTTCATGGATTATATATTTTTTTTCGGAGCCTATTGCCTGTTGTAATTCAGAAAGCGGAATGTGTTTGGTAATTTCAACAACAGCAACCTGCGGATTAAGAGTTACTTTGGCAGATAATACATCCGGCAGCTTTAACAAATTGCTTTTTACTTTTTCAACGCAATTGTTGCAAGACATCCCGGTAAGGAAATAGGTATGTGTCATTTCTTATCTATAATTGAATTAAAGATGGAGTGCAGGGAGCGCTGCTGCAACTCCCTGTTCCATCCAATGAAAAAAACAATCTTAATTTGTGTTGCAATTTTATTTCTTAAAATGATTTATGATTAATTTTTTGTTTATAACATTTCCATTTTTATTTATCCGTAAAATGTAAACTCCGCTGGCAACTGCAGACACATTCATAGATAAAATTCCGCCAGATGCAGTTTCAAAGGCTTCACTTTTTATGATTTTGCCTAAAGCATCAATCAATAAAAGATTGATTTTTGATTTTGATGTTTCAGTAAAATAAATCTGCACATTGCTATTTGCTGGGTTGGGGTAAACTGAAAACTGTTCATCATTTATTATTTCATTTACACCTGTTGAATTATCAATATTAATGTCATCAACGTACATTCCATTCTCATAATCGTTCGTATGGATAAATTTGATAAGGACATTATTATTTGTTGTGAAAGGTGCAAGCGTTATGATTTCCTGTCTCCAATCATTCGGTCCAGGAATAAAATCAACAGTTGAGAAAGCGGGAATGATGGTAGTCAAATTCACACTATATTTTTTATAAAGCTGTGTCCATGAATCACCGCAATCTGTTGAAATATCAATTTCGAGTGTATCACTCCAATTTGGAAACTGACCCGGGTCGCTCAACATCCTGTATGCTATTTGAAAAGTCATTACAGGATTTGTAAGTGTGGTTAAATCAAGATTGGGTGTGATTAATTCATCTATACAGCCGTTGCATGGATAGTTTTTACTATCTACATAAGCAGACGCAACACCGGTTTTTGCAGCCTTTGTAGTACGCACCCATGTAACGGAATTATCAAAATTATTGAGCGCCCAACCCGTTGGCGGAAAAATGGTTGGTTCAAATCCTTCAACAATAGGAGTGGGAGTTCCAAGTGGAATAATATCAAACGAACCTGATGTGGTATCGTTTGCTGCATTTCCATCAGGAAGTCCGTTGGGATTAGTTGTATAAGATGTGAGCGTGTGAATACCTGCACTTAATGTTGCTGATGGTAGTGTTACATTCACAATTGCAAGTGAAGCAAGATTACCTGACCATGCAAATGTTTGTATTCCGTTATTGTCAAATTCATAATTTATAGTAACAGAAACCATTGTATCTGTACCCCAGTTTCTCAACTGAACTATTGGGATAATAGTCGTAGAACACTCCTGCCCTGATGGAGAAACTATAGACGGATTTCCTGCATCGGTTTGCTGCAACACGACAGGAACACAACCATCAGAAGTAAGTAATGACGCATAGGCAAGATTGTGAATAGCAGCCTGTACACGGGTAGCCTGTCCCTGTGTGAAAATATTTTTGCAGGCGCTGCTTCCGTAATCCATGTAATTCATAAACATATATCCGGGTGAAGCCGTCTGGCAAGCATCTAATGCCGGAAAAGACGGGCAAGGCGAATTTGTTGCATCAGCCTGGTTGGGCGTGTCAGTAACTAAATCACTTCCTGTGCAGGCTCCACCATCATCGCCCCAGATGTGGCGCAGGTTAAAGCAATGCCCGCATTCATGCGTAGGCACCCATCCGGTTAGCCCCACCAGCATATAGTCGGTAACGTTACCGAAAGTATTGCTTAAAAAGCTTGTAGGAAATTCGCCATACCCGCCTAATCCGCCACCTAAATCGGCAATCCAGATATTGAAATATTTTGATACATCCCATGCATTTAATCCACCGGTCGCATAAGATTTTATTGCATCATCCGTAGTAAACGGACCTGCTGTTGTTTGCCTTCTTTCAATTCCATCAGTAGGCGCGCCAAAAGGGTCGCGCTGAGCCAGACAAAATTGTATGCCGGTATTTGCAGCAATTGGTTTCCATACTGAAGGTGTATTTGCAGTATCAGCGCCTGTTCTGCCGTAATCCTGATTTAATGCAAGTACGGTGTTTAATACTTGTGCTGTAGAAATATTTTGCGCTGTTGTTTTCCAAACCACATGCACTACAACGGGTATAGTATCCGTTAAGCCGGAAGTGCGGAAGTTGGCATTGTCTGCAATCCACTGATGAATTTTTTGTTCATCAGCTTGCATACGCGCTTCCAATGCAGGGTCAAGTTTTTTCAATCGCTCAAAATTTTGCATTGTACCGCATTGATGATTTGCTTTTTCGGAAATAAAATTGTTTTGTGCATTTGCTGAGAATGCACCGGCAAGCATGATACATGCCGCAAGTGTTGTTGATTTGTATTTCATTTTGATTTGATTTGTTTGTAAAATTTTAATTTGATTTAATTTTCGATTAATTTATATAATTATTTTGCTTCAATTTTTTCGCCTTTGGAAAGTTTTTGTACTAAAGAATAAAGTTGTTCTTCATCGCCTGAAGCATAGGAAGAGCTTTGCCAAACTATATTTCCGCTGCCATCAATTAAATAAGTCTGTGGACAATAGCTGAAATTCATTGCACGTTTTACATCTTTGTTTACATCAAGATAAATATCAAAGTCCCATCCTTTTGCATTTGCTAATACGGGCGCACTGGAAGATGAGCGTGTATCGTCAATAGAAATGGCAACTACTTTTACTCCTGTTTCTTTTTTCCAGTCAGCATAATTTTCCTGAATGGCATCCAATTCATTTATGCAGGGTTTGCAGGTAGTTTCCCAAATAGAAATAATAATCGGTTTTCCATTGTTTGATATACTCTGTATATTGAGGGTTTCACCTTTAGGCGTTTTTACTGAAACGGACGGAAGTTTTTTTTCTTCGGTTTGCGCATTAGAAAACGTGTGAAAGGAAAAGACATATAGGACTATTGCTACACTGATTTTTTTATTTGACTTTTTCATTTTGTTGGATTTTGAATTTATTTTTTTAGTTAAGAAAGTATTGATGTCATTCGGTTTGATAAAAATGTCCTCTTGACAATAAAGGATAATTTACAAACTCTTTAACAACATTTGCATCAATTCCCTGGTAGCAGGAAGTCATGTCTTGTAATTTTGTTCCAAGCATAATATTTGATAAAACTGTCTCAAAATATTTACAATTAATCTTAAAATTGGTGTCTTGAATTTTGAAATATAGAATAAGTTTGATTTTGAAATAATTTAGTATCAAATTGAGATGGTAAGTATTTATAAAATGAAATGCTGTCATTCTGCATCAATAGAATTGTTGCGCCATACTTTTCAAATAAATAGTTAGCCGAATCAGGTGTTAATGTTTTCAGATACTGAAGCATTTGCATTCGGTCATTTTCGCGCTCTGCAAAATCAATATAAGGATTAGAAAATGTAGCATTAGTTGAAACCATTTTTCTTCCTGTTGCTAAAACCGGAAATAAGGTGAGATTTTGAGGACAAAGAATAACAACCTCTGGCGGAAGATTTTTTACAATCCATTCATACAATCCAACTTTATCTTTATCATTTGCTTTGGCAATTGCTATTACGCGGTTTTTTACAAAATCTGCGCGTTTGCTGTAAACAGGCAGGTAAAGAATTACAATTAAAAGGAGTAATAGCGGGTATGATATGAAAACAAATTTGTTGGAAAAGGGACTAAAATAATTTTTATTGAAGAAAGGAAGAATGAGTTCAAGAGTTTTTTTGAACATCCAGGCAAACCCATATCCAAAGAATAAAGATTGCAATGCTTTGAGGTAAAAAAAGAAATGAAAGGAAGGAACAAATCCCGGAAGGCAAATATTATATTTAGCATGTATAACACCAACAGCAGTGGAATAAAAAAATAGTGAAATCGAAATATAAAACCATCCGGATATTATTTTGCGAATTAAAATGTCAGAGAAATTTTTATAAAAAATAATTAAGCCAATGAAAGCAACTATAGCAGATAAAGACAGGTTTGCTGCGAACAGGTCGTGGAAATTGAACCAATTAAAATGTCCTTGTGTCAATTCAAAAGCCATCCTGTTTATCATGTGCAGTTTGTATTTGCCGATTATAAAAAACAAGAAAGGAAAACATGTAACTATAAAAAGAACAAATGTTAAAATGCCGTGCAAAAAATATTTTTTAATAAGAAGATTCTCTTTTTGTCTGAATGCTTTGAAAATATTTTGTAATTGAATGAAAAGCATAATTAATATGATTAACATGGTAGGAGCAGTGTGTCCAAGGAAGCTGATACCAAGCGAAACTCCTAAAACTAAAAACCAAAAATATTTTTGTGTTGAGAATGCTTTATAACATAAAACAATATTCAAATAAAAAATAAACTGCATGAAACAAACCGGATATAACCACGGTGAATAAGTTGCAGCGCTCCAGCCCCACAAATTTCCTGTAGAAAAAAATATAAATGATGTTGCCGCAGCCAATGCTGTTCTGAAATTGAAAAGAAAATAACACATGAATGCAAAAACTAAAGGAGCCAATAAGTTTAGATATATCCCCGCACGCGCCAAAACAATATTAACAGGCAGATGCGTAATTTTTACAATAGCCGTTTCTACTAAAAATAAAAGTGGATTGTACCACAGGAATTCACCGCGATAACTTGGGTCTTTTCCAAAATTACCATCTAGTGTTCCTTGCACAAATGACTGGTCGCGGTCAAAATCTTCTTCAACAGTCCAGGTTAGGTCATGCGCTGTTTTGTAGCATTGAAAAAATGCAATGAGGAGCAACAAAATAAATGTAGCTATGTAAAATGATTTATGTTTTGTTTTTAATTCTTTCAATTTAATTCTCATTTGAGTGAAAATAAATATCAGGCATAAGAATAAATGCCCTTAGCAGGCAATGCACAAGGCATTCCTGCTTACTTTTTAATCAGAAAACTAAATGATAAATGACCGGATGAAAATCCTTACATCAGGAGTTTTGGGAGGCGGTGCTTCACGAATTACAAAGCCTTTTGTGGGAAAAATATTTGAAGCTAAAAGTTCGTTGTTTGATTGAACATAATTGATAATTGCAATTACAGTAGTTTTAAGAACAGGAAGGTTTACAGAATGATTCACTAAAGATGAAAAGAATGCTGCTGAATTGTCTTTGCAGCAGTTATCATCTTCTTTTCCATCATGGTGATTGTCACATTCAGGCTGGTCCGCATCATGATGATGTTCTTCTGCCTCCTGCCCGTCATGCTGATGCTCTTCGGCTGCTTCGGTCTCATCAGCACTGTCATGATGGTGAGTATCTTCTGTCTCATTTAAAACTAAATCAGAATGATTATTTACAGTTACCTTGGTTAAAGTGCAATAAGAATCGGTGACATAAATATTGATAAATGCAATTGCTAATAAGAGTGCAATAACATTTTTCAAAAAAACGGCTGGCTTTTTCATTCTTTAATTGACGCGAAGGTAGAAAAATATTTTTGATTTGCTTAATTTTCTGTTATACTTTAGCTTCACATTTGAAGTAAATAAGTTCCTGACGTTGCAATAATCAACCTGACGGAATACCTTCATTTTTCCAACTTTGTTAATAAGAGATAGAAGTGCTTCCTGAATACTTCAGTAAAACGCAGGTGAAAAAACTTAGCCAAGTATTGTAATTATTATTATTTTGGAAGAATAGTCAGGAATAAAAAGAGCGTTATTTTATTGTAAAGCTCTTTTGAAAATTCACGAAATAATTTTTAATTTACTTGTTGATGATTATTTTTTGCCTGTAAATTTTTTCTTCGCTTATTATTGCGGCAATAAAATAAATTCCGTTTGGAAATTTTTTCGAATTAATTTCTATTTGACCTGAAACATTTTTCTTTTCAAAAATCTTTCTTCCGGCTGCATCACTGATTGTCATGTTAAAATTCTCATTCGGCAATGCAACGGTAAAACTATTTTGTGCAGGATTCGGGTAAATGAAAATATTATTTTGTTCATCATTCAAATTGTTTACAGATGTTCCGACCGGGTTTTCAACTTTAATAATTTTTGAAATGGAAGGAATGTCGTCCACCATTGCAAAGAGTTGATAATATCCGTCTAACACATTTAGTGAATCAAGAGGAATGTTTGCTGTGATGGTGTTTCCGGTTTGTGTGAATTGGAGTTCAGCATAACGGTTGTTTCCACAATTCATCATGTGGGTTACAGATGTGGTTGACATTAAAATTACTTGCGTTAATGAATCTGTTTTTATAACATCAAAAACAATTTGACTTCCGCGCTGAAAAACATTTTGAACGAAGTTTATAATTTCAGGTCGCACTCCTCTGAATAAATATGGCGGTTTGAATGCCTCAATAATGCTGAATGGCGGTTCGTTGCCGGGTTCGCCTTCTCCACCAACCATTATAACTCTGCCATCAGAAACTAATGTTGCGAGTGCATGATATTCGCGGTAGTAATTCATGGGAGCTAAATGTCTCCACTGTTCGGTGTAAGGATTGTAGATGTCGGTAATATTCATCATTCCCCATTGATTAACAGAAGTGGTGTCAAGAGCATCTTCTTTGTATCCAGCCATGACTAAAATATTTTTTCCGGGAAGTAAAATTACTTCGGGACGCGAACGAACGGGATTGTAGTTTGCACCAAAAGTCCATGTGTCGGTTACTTCTTTGTATTTTTCAATAAAGTTTCCGGGTACACCGGCTGTGAAGGAACGGTAGCCGATTGCAACTACAATTGAATCGGGAAGATGAACTAATTCGTGGTCGGCATGGTCGCCATTTGGCATACGGTTACCCTGAAGAAAATCTGCACAGGCATCCCATTGTTGTGTTGGCGGATCGTACAATTGTGGCGGGCGGTGTGTCATCATAACTTTTCCGTTGTACAACATGAGGATGGGTGATTGTTCCTGGGGGATGGCTGTGGTGTCAACCATTACGGATGTGCCTGTTGCGAGGTCGTAAATTTCGGTTGAGTTGGTTCGCTGCGGATTAAGTTGTGTTCCTCCGCCTGTGATTAGTAATTTTCCATCGGTTAAACGTTCCATTGTTGGATACCAACGGTAACCAATCATGTTTGGTTGTGGCTGCCAAGTGCCTGTGAGGTAGTCATAGGTTTTTATTTTACGAGTGCCGGGTCCATAAACATTTTGGTCGGCACCGCCTGCAAAAATCATTTTGCCGTCAGGCAATAATGTGACAGCAGCACAACCTAAGATTGTAGTGTCGCCTTGTACGGACATGGTGTCGTTGGTTTGGGGATTGAAAATAAAAGGGTCTTCGGTACTGTGGCAATAAAATATATTTCCATCGGGTTGTAAAATTCCTAAATCAGTTCCGCCAAGTGGTTCGGGTGCTTGCACGATTATATTCCATTGTCCTTGTTGTGTTTCGGGAAGTAATCCGAAACTGAAAGTGGAATCAGTAGAAATATTTATTGTGAGTTGCTGATATTCCTTATTGAGATAAGAAACTCCAAGTGAATACGTATTTGCAGGAATGTTTGTGAAAGAATAATTTCCTGAAACATCAGCTCGGCTTTCGCGGAAGAAAGTGGTGTCCACATTAAATAATGTAACACGCGCACCCATTAAGTATTGGGTGAAGGGTTGATCTTGCACATTGCCTGTGATGTTGAACTGGCTTTTGGCTGTTATAGAAATTATAAGCAGTGCTGAAAGTAGAATTGATCTTTTCCCCGATAAAAAGCGGGACTTCACATTTTTTATTTTTGATTTCATTGTGTTCAGCATTTTAAATTATTTTTTTTGGATTGCTAAATTAGAAATAAAAAGAGCGTTACATTTTTGCAACGCTCTTTTAAACCTAAAAAAATGATTTTTAAATTTATTTTACTACTGATATTTTTTGCATGAATGATTCGTCACCTGCAATCATTTTAATAAAATAAATTCCTGAATTTAATTTATCAGCGTTTACAGGTTGTGAGTGTTGTCCTGCTGATTCGTTTTGATTTACAACCTGAATTATTTTGTTGCCGACTAAATCATAAATTTCAATTGATACATTGGCATCGCTTGTTAATTCATATTGAATGGTTGTTGATGTATTGAACGGGTTGGGATAATTTATAATGTATTGCTGATTGTCTATTGATTCATCGGCTTGCGGTTGTATGCGTAAAGAAGATTGTGGAACTAACATGTGATGATGATTTACAATTATATGATGGCAATAGGTATTGCTGCATCCGTGACTATCGTGAATAGTGAGACATACATAATAAGTTCCATCATGCGCATAAGTGTGCGAGGGATTTTGTGAAGTTGAAGTAGTGCCATCTCCAAAATCCCACAACCATGAAGTTATGGTGTATGCACTTGTTGATGCATCTGTAAAATTAATAGAGAGGGTATTTGCCGGGTGATGGAAAGTAAATGCAGCATGGCAGGCAGCAGTGACCACAGGAGTTACTGTTACGTGATGGCAGA
>JBDSOU010000245.1:0-16114 GCA_039914625.1 Bacteroidia bacterium
TAATATATTCTCAACACAGGATCATGCTGCTGCTGCCATTGCCGCTGCAGGAATTTCCGTATATGCATGGAAAGGCATGAATGCTGAAGAATTCGACTGGTGCATTGAGCAAACATTATTTTTTGGCGAAGACCGCAAGCCGTTAAACATGATTCTTGATGACGGTGGCGATCTAACGAACATGGTTTTTGATAAATTTCCTGAATTGATAAAAGATATAAAAGGATTGAGCGAAGAAACCACAACCGGAGTGCTTCGTTTGTACGAAAGAATGAAAAACGGAACTCTACACATTCCTGCCATCAATGTAAATGATTCTGTTACCAAATCTAAATTCGATAACAAGTACGGCTGCCGCGAATCATTAGTTGACGCCATCCGCAGGGCAACTGATTTAATGCTTGCAGGCAAAGTAGCCGTTGTTGCAGGCTTTGGCGATGTAGGCAAAGGTTCTGCCGAATCATTAAAAGAGGCAAAAGTCCGTGTTATCGTTACCGAGATTGACCCCATCTGCGCACTGCAGGCTGCCATGGAAGGCTATGAAGTCAAAAAGATGGACGATGCTGTGAAAGAAGCCGACATTGTTGTTACTGCAACCGGAAATTTCAACATCATTGGCGAGCGTCATTTCAAATCTATGAAGCACAATGCCATTGTATGTAACATCGGTCACTTCGACAACGAAATTGACATGGCTTGGCTCAATAAAAATTACGGCAAAACCAAAGAAGAAATAAAACCGCAGGTTGACAAATACACCCTCGATGGCAAAGACATCATCATCCTTGCCGAAGGTCGTTTGGTAAATTTAGGTTGCGCAATGGGACACCCCTCATTTGTAATGAGCAACTCATTCACCAACCAAACCCTTGCCCAGCTCGAACTCTGGACGAACCCCGGCAAATACGAAAACAAAGTTTATACACTGCCCAAGCAGCTTGACGAAAAAGTTGCCCGCCTGCACCTCAAAAAAATAGGAGTAGAGTTGGAAACTTTAACCGAAGAACAGGCAAAATATATAGGAGTACAAAAAAGCGGTCCCTTCAAACCCGATTATTACAGGTACTAAAGACAGGGTTTATCTCTAACAAACACTGGCACACTTCGAAAGAAGTGTGCCTTTTCATTTATAATATTTCCTCCTCTAAAAATATTTTTAACCCAGAAACAAAGGGGATAAGGTGAAATCCTACTTCATAGTCCGGGAAATAATGGATGCTTACCCGGTAACAAATACTATATTTTTTCAATTTTTATTTTTCTCAAACCATTTATGCAACACTATCAGCAGCCACAGGCGGTTATAAACATAATCCACCCCGGAAAAAAACATTTTCTTTAACTCATGCACTACAGTATAATTAACAATGCCATGCTTATTTATTACGCTTTCAGAAAGAAATTCATCAATCAGGTACTTCAGCTCTTTGCGCAGCCATATATTTAATGGAATTGCAAAACCCTGTTTGGGGCGATCAAATAAATGGCGCGGCACATATTGAAAAAGTATTTGTTTTAATATATATTTTGAAATGCCGTTTTTAAATTTAAGATGCGGTGAAAGATTCAAAGCAAATTCTACCACTCGGTGGTCTAAGTAAGGAACACGGGTTTCAAGTCCGAAATGCATGCTTGCCCGGTCCACCTTTGTCAGTAGGTCATCCTGAAGATAATATTGCAGGTCAAACAAAGCCTGCGATTCCATGGCATTAAGTTTTCGTTCACGCACATTTATTTTTCCGCTTTCGAGGGTATCGTCAAAAACCCGAAGCAGGCTGGGCGCAGTGGTTGATTCTTCAATATAAGAAGTTCCCGAATAGCCATTCAATAATAAACCGTAAAGCTCAGGCTCTGAAAAAAGATATTGTTCCTGTGAAAAAATATGGCTGCGCAGATTTTTTTTGTCGGGATAGTCCAGCAGTTTGCCCACCCTCTTATAACGCGTAGGCATATACGAAAACACAGCGGCAAGAGGTTTGTGAAAAAGGTTCATTATCGGGTTATTCAACCGTTTTGCCCAGCGGTAAGCACCATAGCCAAAAAACAGCTCATCACCGCCTTCTCCAGACAGGGTCACCGTCACATACTGTTTTGCAAGCTTTGAAACCAACATGGTAGGAATGGCAGAAGAATCCGCAAACGGTTCATCATAACAATCAAAGATATCTTCGATCAGGTTAAGGGCATCCTTATAAGAAACTATAAACTCATGATGATCGGTTCCCAGGTATTTTGCAATGGCTTTTGCATATTCCGATTCATTATGGCTGTTTTCCTCAAACCCGATCGAAAAGGTATTTACTTTTACACTTGATAACATCACTGCCTGTGCAGTCACAAGGCTCGAATCAATCCCTCCGCTCAGGAAAACGCCAAAAGGCACATCGCTTTTTAACTGATATTGCACCGAACTGATCATTAAATCTGACAGCTTTACCATCGCCTGTTCGCGGTTAGTTACAATATTATTGCTGATCTTGTTTTTTACATCCCAGTATTTATGAAGGTCAATTCCGTCTGCCGAAACTTTCATCCAGCTCCCGCTGTTCATTTTGTAAATGTTGTTGTAAATTGTATAGGGCGTGGGAATGTAGCCATAATGCAAAAAATCGCCCACAGCATTTTCATTAATCACTTTTGGAATGCGGGTAATTCTTTGGAGCGCTTTTAATTCAGACGCAAAAGCAAAATTCTTTCCGTCCCAATAATAAAACAGCGGCTTAATGCCCACTCTGTCCCTGAAAATAAATAGCTCCTGCAATGTTTTATCATAAATTGCAAAGGCAAACATTCCGTTAAGCTGATGTACAAAATCAACTCCGTACTTTACAAAAGCTTCTAAAATAACTTCGGTATCGCTCGAAGTTTTCAGGGTCACACTTTCGTTTTGGGGATTGCCCGTTTTCAGTCTTGCACCAATCTCCCTGAAGTTATAGATTTCTCCATTGTAGATTATTACAAAACGATCGTTATGCGAGGTCATCGGCTGATTAGCACGGTCCGAAAGATCAATAATACTGAGTCTGCGATGTCCCAGTCCTGCTACACTATCAGAAAAATGCCCCACAGCATTAGGACCCCGGTGGCTGAGCGCCTGGGTCATATTCCTGAGATCTTCCTCGCTGAAAATTCTTTCGCGGGAATAAAATCCTGCAATGCCGCACATGAAAGGTTGTGTAAAATTTCGGTTTAGAAATCACAAAGTTAATTAAATAAAATTGTTCCCTTCCCAACATTCCAATATTCAGTAGTGTTTCACTTTGGTTATCTTTTCAGCAGTTGTTAATTTTTCTCTGTTAAACTTTCTGTCAGAAATTTAATACAGGGTTTTACAGAGAAAAAATGAGAAACAAAGTTGAAGGTGAGACACAACCCCATATTCTGTTATTCCAACTTTGAATTATCCGCATTCTATTTTACCTGAATGTATTTACTTGAAGAAATTATTATTTATTTCACACCTTATATTTTTTTGTGCATGGACAATTCTTCAAAGCAAAACAAAATAAAAATTCTTTTTCTTACTCGATGGTATCCTAACGTGACCAATATACAGTTAGCCGTGTTCATTCAAAAACATGCAGCCGCTGTTGCCAAATTTGGGCATGTGGCTTTATTAAGTTGTATCGCCAATGAAAATCAAAGTGAAAAATTCAACATCACTTATTCAGAAAAAGATGGATTTCCTGTTGTTATTGTGTATTATAGAAAAGTAACATACCAATTATCGGGAATTGAAAAAATCGTTTCTCTTATGCGTTATTTATCTGCACACAGCAAAGGAATGAAGTTGATAAAACAAAAATTTGGTAATCACCACATCACACATGCTTACATATTCATACGGCCCGCAGCCATAGCCTGGCACATGAAGTTTATGAAAGGAATTCCTTTTGTTATTAGTGAGCAATGGTCAGGCTATGTTTCAGGGAAATTTTTAAAAAAAAATCTTTTTGAAAAATTCGTCATAAGGTTTCTTGCACAAAAGGCTGCCGCTGTTACAACCGTTTCAGAATTTTTGAAAAAAGGAATGATCCAAAACGGTATTAAAGGAAATTTTTATATCACCCCTAACGTTATCGAAACAGATTCAAAACCGGTGTCAGAAAAAGTTAATGATGGCACAATAAAAATTCTTTCCGTTGCCGATTTAGTGGACGAAATAAAAAATATTTCCGGCACCATTAAAGCTGTGGCTGAAACAATAAAAACATATCCTAAAACAAGATTAGATATTGTGGGGGGAGGGCCTGACAGCGAAAAATTAGAGAAGCTTGCCGCAGAATTATCTTTGCTCAATAAAAGTATTTTTTTTCACGGAATGAAAACAAATGAAGAAGTTTATCAATATTTACATCAATGTGATTTTCTGATTATGAACAGCCGCTTTGAAACTTTTTCATCAATTTCTGCCGAAGCTATGAGTTGCGGCAAACCTGTAATAGCAACCCGTTGCGGTGGTCCTGATGAATTTGTTATTCCCTTAACGGGAATTTTAATTGAACCCGGCAATCACAAGGAACTGGTTGTAGCCATAAAAAAAATGATTGAAAATTACCACAAGTATGATGAACAGGAAATAAAAAAATATGTCTCAGAAAAATTTAATGCAGATGCAATAGGAAAAAAAATTATTGAAATTTACAGATCTATTCTTTCATAATTCACCTGCATGTTCCGCCAATCATTTTACACTTTTTTCAACAGATTTTTCATAGCGATCATAAATTTTCTGACCATTGTAATAACTGCCCGTTACCTCGGAGCAGAAGGACGGGGAGTCATCAGTCTTTTTGTACTCAATCTTACTATCACTTTTATGATAAGCAGTTTTATCGGAGGACCAGGATTGGTTTATCTTATACCAAGACATGATGCATCAAAGCTGCTTAACGCATCTTATCTATGGGCAATTTCATCAGGGCTTGCTATTTCTCTTTTGCTTTATTTACTCCAACTCATTGATGGCAGTCTTTTAATAAATCTTATTGTGCTTTCAGTGGTTCAGTCAGTTGTCAGAATTCAACTATTTTATTTGCTCGCCATCGAAAAAATTAAAGAATACAATTTTTTGTCATTCATTTATCCTGCTGTTCTTTTTATCCTGTTGATTTATTCTTTCACAATTAAAAACTGTCATGAAATCCAGGAATATTTTAATGCCTTTTATATAAGTTCATTTATAACCATGCTCCTTAGCAGCATAATTGTTTATAAAAATATTGTATGGAAATTCAGCTTTGACCTGAAAGATATTTTTTCTCACGCTCTCAAAATGGGGTTCGTTATTCAATGCGCAAACATTTTACAGCTGCTTAATTATCGCTTTTCATTTTTTCTCTTGGATCATTATTATGGTAAGCATTTAGTTGGTATCTATTCCACTGCCATTTCCATTGCCGAAGGCGTATGGATCATTGCAACCAGTTTTGCAACTATTCAATATTCTAAAATATCTAACTCAAAAAATGATGAAGAAAATAAAATGCTGACTGTTGAAATTACAAAAATTGTTTCCCTGCTAACACTCGCGGCAGTGATTACATTGTTGATGCTTCCGCAGGAATTATTTATCTGGATGTTCGGAAAAGACTTTGGGGAGTTAAAAGGCATTTTTCCTTACTTCGGACCCGGAATTCTTTTGTTGGTTTTTTCAATTACCATCAGCCATTATTATTCCGGTTCAGGAAATCCGAAAATGGGGTTGCTTGGTTCCGCTGCAGGATTTATTATAACCGCGGTTGCCGGAATAATTTTAATTCCGCGCTTTGATTTAAAAGGTGCTGCGCTCACAGCAACATTTTCGTATAGCATATCCTCACTTTTATTATTATTTATTTTTATGAAACAAAAAAAATTATCGCTGAGGGACTTTATTCCAGATCGAAATAGCTTGAAATTTTTAAAACAAAAATAATTTGTAGAAGCCATTATTACAATGAATGTTTCTTCTGTTCTCTCAAACTGGTATAATAAAAGCAAACGCAATCTTCCGTGGCGCAATACAAAAAATCCTTATATCATTTGGCTCTCAGAAATTATTTTACAGCAAACAAGGGTGGAGCAGGGATTACCCTATTTTGAAAAATTTTCTGAAAAATTTCCAACAGTAGAAAAACTCGCTTCCGCACACGAAGATAAGATTCTAAAAATGTGGCAGGGATTGGGATATTATTCCCGTGCGCGTAACATGCACTATACTGCGAAAGAAATTATAAAAAGTTTTAAAGGAAAATTTCCCGTTGATTATTCCGAACTGAGAAAATTAAAAGGCGTGGGGGACTATACGGCTGCCGCTATCTCGTCATTTGCGTATAACAAACCTCATGCTGTTGTAGATGGAAATGTGTATCGTTTTCTGTCAAGATACTTTGGAATTAAAACACCCGTAGATTCATCAAAGGGGAAAAAAATATTTTCCGGGTTAGCTTACGAATTGCTTGATAAGAAAAATCCCGGTTTGCATAACCAGGCAATCATGGAGTTTGGCGCCATGCAATGCAAGCCTGCAAACCCCGATTGCGGAATTTGTCCTTTAATTTCGGGTTGTTTTGCTTTTAAGAAAAACAAGATTAAGCAGTTTCCTGTAAAAGCAAAAGCACAACAAATCAGGGCGCGTCATTTCCATTATTTAGTTATCACAAGAAAAGATAAAGTTTATCTCCATAAGCGAACAGCTAATGATATTTGGAAAAATCTTTACGAATTTCCATTGATCGAGACAAAAGGAAGTTTTTCTTTCAATCAGTTAATGAAAACCAATGAGTGGCAAAATATTTTCGGAACTTCTGATTTTCATATTCAGCATATAAACACTGACTGCAAACACAAATTATCACACCAGACAATTTATGCAAGGTTCTATGAAATCAATTTAAACAAAAGATCAAATAATAAATTAAAATCAAAATATTTTGAAACAACTTTTGATAAATTGGAAAAATATGCTGTTCCCGTTTTAATTGAAAGATTTTTAAAGCAACGATTTTCAAATCTTCCTATTCCCTGACTAACTGCTGAAAAAGCCTTCTGACCGATGTTGTTTTGAAGAACAGTTTCTTCTTTGAGTAACGAAAATTGAAAATTGAACTTTTTAATATTTGCTAATTAAGAAAATATCCTGTACGTTTGTTCTGATTAAATTAAAGTCTAACACTTAAAATCTTAAAAAATGTCAGGAGTAAACAAAGTAATTTTAGTAGGTTATGTGGGCAAAGACCCCGAAGTACGCAATCTTGAAGGAGGAGCGAAAGTCGCTAAATTTTCGCTTGCAACTTCAGAAACATACAAAAAAGCTGATGGTACAAAAGTGGACACAACAGAATGGCATAACATTGTTTTATGGAAACATTTGGCTGATGTTGCCGAACGGTTTATCCGCAAAGGAAGTTTCATTTATGTTGAAGGCAAAATCAGGTCGCGCACATGGGATGATAAGGATGGGAACAAACGGTATGCAATAGATATTATTGGTGATGCAATGACTATGCTCGGAAGAAAACCAGAAGATCAGAATGTTACTACCGCATCTTCTACAGAATATCCAAAAACCAATACTGAAACTCCGCCTGTTTCAGCAGAACCTGAACCGGGTGATGATTTGCCGTTTTGATTTTATCATTTGATTCTAATCGGATGAAAGTTTATTGATTCAGAATTTTTTAAAAAAATAAATACAGGTTTTAATCCTGAATCCATATTATTATACCAACTTAACTTTGATACTATCTATTCTCAGACCTTTTGCAGTAAGCTCAGCAATTGATCTTGTTGCAATTGTTATCCTTCTTTTTTTCTCCGGTTTGTTTGCAAGTTCCGAAGTCGCTTTCTTTTCATTAGGACCTACTCAACTGGAAGAAATAAAAAATAATCTTCAGCGAAAATCAAATAACCTGATCAGTCATTTGCTTGGACGGCCAAAGCGCCTTTTGGCAACATTGCTAATTGCTAACAGCCTTGTAAATATTGCTATTATTATTATTTCTGCTTTCACAGTCAACCAGATATTTGATTTTTCGCTTCATCCGAAACTTGGGTTTATTATACAGGTAATTGCAATAACTTTTATGATTGTTTTGTTTGGTGAAGTCATGCCAAAAGTATATACCACACACAAAGCTTTGCAGATGGCACAGATTGTGGCTTTCCCTATTTATGCAATTGATAAATTATTAAGCCCTTTGAGCTATGTGCTGGTATCATTTACCCATGTCATTGAAAAACGACTGACTAAAAAAGGATATGATATTACTATTGATGAACTGACACATGCCATTGATATAACTTCCGATCAAACGACTCCTGCTGATGAGAAAAAAATTTTGAAAGGAATTGTAAAATTCGGAAACATTGATGTAAAGCAAATTATGAAAGCGCGTGTTGATGCGGTTGCAATTGAAAAAAAAACTTCTTTTTCAAGTGTATTGAAAACCGTTGAAGAAGCAGGGTACTCACGGCTGCCGGTATTTGAGGGGACTTTTGATAAAGTGATCGGCATACTTTATATTAAAGATCTTATTGCCCATCTTGATAAAGACGATTCATTCAAATGGACTTCATTAATCCATCCTCCTTATTTTATTCCTGAAAGCAAAAAAATAAATGATTTGCTTGACGAATTCCAGGAGAAGAAAATGCACATGGCAATAGTTATTGATGAATATGGAAGCGCAACGGGCATTGTTTCTCTTGAAGATATTTTAGAAGAAATTGTAGGTGAAATAAGCGATGAGTTTGATGATGAAGAACCGGTGTATTCAAGATTGGATGAAAACAATTTTGTTTTTGAAGCAAAAACGTTATTGAATGACGTTTGCCGGGTTATGGAAATTGAGCGCAGTATTTTTGATGATGTGACGGGCGAAAAGGACACACTTGCAGGTTTGGTGCTCGAACTCGCTGGAAAAATACCAATGAAAGGCGAAAAAATAAATTTTAAAGATTTCAGGTTTACCATTGATTCGGCTGACAAGAGAAAAATAAAAAGAGTGAAGATTACTAAACTGGTGCATGAACCCGAAAGCAAGGTATAACTATGAGGATGAATAGCCGCACACAATTTTTGAATTTTCAATTTTCAATTTTCGGCCTTCTATTATTAACTCTTTTATCATTATCCTCCTGTACTCACGATTACCTTCCCAAACCACGCGGCTATTTCAGAATTGATATACCGGAAAAAAATTATTCAAGATATTCCCCTCCTGATTGTCCTTTCTCTTTTGAGATACCTCAATACGCAATTGTAGTAAGTGATACAAACCGGCTTGCCGAACCCTGCTGGATGTATATAAAATTTCCGCGCTTCAACGGAGAGATTTATCTCAGTTATAAAGACGTAAAAAATAACCTGGATAAATACCTCGAAGATGCGCACACGCTTGTTTATAAGCACACCGTCAAAGCCGACCAGATTACGGAAAAGCGAATCGGAAACCGGAATAATGCTTACGGTGTATTATATGACATTGGAGGAAATGCTGCTTCGCAGGTTCAGTTTTTTGCTACTGACAGCAGCATGCACTTTTTAAGAGGAGCGCTTTATTTCAATGCTGTTCCCAATAACGATTCCATTGCTCCGGTTTTGGATTTTATCAAAAAGGACATTCACCAGTTGATTAATACCTTGGAGTGGAAATCTTGAATTGCGGGAATGAAATGGAGCGATCCGATTTAGAAACTTCTGACGTGCTAATTTGCATTAAAAGCATCCCATCCCTGTGCTTTCAATTCAATGGTCGAGCCGCCTTTTTCAACCATCGTTAAGCCATTTTCTTTTTCAGTGATATGTCCGATAACATGAACATCCTCTAAAAGCGTTATTTTTTCAAAATCATGAATGCTGATGGTAAAGAGCAATTCATAATCCTCTCCTCCGTTTAAAGCGCAAATTACCGGGCTCAAATTAAATTCATCGGCAAGCTCACTTGTTTTCAAATCAATTGGAATTTTCTCTTCATAAATTTGACAACCTGTTTTTGATTGTATGCAGATATGAAACAGTTCAGATGACAAGCCATCCGAAACATCAATCATAGATGTAGGCTTAATACCTGATAATTTTAATTGTTCAATTATATCTTTTCGTGCTTCGGGTTTCAGTTGTCGCTCCAGTAAATAATCATATCCTGAAAGTTCGGGCTGTACAGAAGGATTTTCTATAAAAACTTTTTTCTCGCGATTCAATAATTGCATACCGAGATATGCGGAACCTAAATCGCCCGAAACACAAATCAAATCCGTTGCTTTTGCTGTATTGCGGTAAACGATGTCTTCCTTTTTATCAACCACCCCCATAGCAGTAATAGAAATAATCAATCCTGAACGGGAAGTAGTAGTATCGCCTCCAACCAAATCTACTCCGTATTTTTCACAGGCAAGATGAATACCCTCGTATAATTCTTCAACCGCTTC
The DNA here is from genome assembly GCA_039914625.1 of Bacteroidia bacterium. Taxonomy (GTDB): domain Bacteria; phylum Bacteroidota; class Bacteroidia; order AKYH767-A; family OLB10; genus DATEMK01. Next base: position 10,414 of record JBDSOU010000245.1, read on the forward strand.
CAGAGAAAAACGGTTGGATAATCCGAGCGCAATTAAAATTTGTTTTGGAATGGCATTCATAGCATATATATCTGAAAGATTCACCACAACGGCTTTGTATCCAAGATGTTTTAAAGGAGAAAAAGTCAGGTCAAAATGAATTCCTTCCACAAGCATATCCGTTGTCACAACAGAAATTTTTCCCGAAGTATCAATCACGGCAGCATCATCACCGATACCTTTAATGGTTTCACGGTGTTTAATTTTAACGCTTTGCGTAATATGCTTTATCAATCCGAACTCGCCAAGTTGTTCAAGCTCTGTACGGTTTTCTTTATTTTCAAACATGCTGTAATGAGGATTAATTTTAAAAGTTTAAGCTTCAAAAGTAAAAAACTAAACCCTAAATGATGAGACTGTAACAATTAAAAATAGAAAAACCGGAGACTTTACTCTCCGGCAGAATAAAAAAAACTAAGGAATCTTAATTACAGTGTTGACGAAATTAAATTTAATTTTTCTCCCTGTACATATTGTGAAATGTTAAGTTTTTCTTCGGCTCTTTTTCTTATTTGGATTAAAAGCTGTGGCATTCCCATGTCATAATCAAACAATTGTTTAGTCTGAATTCTGTTACTGAAGGTTGTATAAATTACTGGATCACCATCCTGGTGAGGGATTGGAGAAATGCTGAAAAAATTAGCAGACTCAAATAAACTTTTAATATATGAAACTGTTGCTGCATCAACATTGAAATCCCTGCGCCCTTTAACGGCAACATTGCTCCATCCGCGATAAATTACACTGCCATCCGAAAGAAGATACACATCGTAGTCAGGGAAAGAACTGGTTAGGGCATTATGTTCTATTATCAGCATGGTATAAGCAGGAGGCGGAGGTAAAACAGTTTTTAAATCACTTTTTGATTCGGCTTCTGATGACAACTGCTGCATCTCGGCTTTTTCGCAACCTGCAAGCAGTATGAATGAAGAACATAGCATAAGCAAAAACTGGTTTGCGCTTTTCGATTTATTGTTGGTATTTGATTTCATGGTTTTTATTTTTTTAGAATGTCAGATTTTTTTAAATTATTTTTCAAATGTACATGCTGAAAAAAAAGATTGGTAGCCGAAATGAGCACTCAGTCAGAAATTTTTAGTAGTTGGTACAAAGCAACATGAATTTGGAAACCGGAACTCAGAATTTTGAATTGGAAAAATTGGAGTAAATAATTGGTATTTGATATTGGAAAATTGGATCTTGGAAAAAAAGAGGCCGTCCCATGGGGTTAGGACAGCCTGTATCATTAGGGATTTAATATTATTTAGTGGAAGCATCAGAATTTAAAACTGTAACTAAAGGCTCACCGTGTACTAACTCTGGAATATTAAGGATTGATTCCGCTTTTATTCTCAACGAAACAAGAGCCATCGGGTATGCCCGGTTGTAATCCATCAGCGTTATCGGGCGTGCAATTGAAGAGGATTTCCAGGTAGTATACACTCTCGGAGCATCAGCTATGTTGGGAAGGTCTTGAAGAATTGAAGAGAAGCCCGAATGTTCAAACAGTCCTTTAATCTCTTCAAGCACAAAACCTTTTACATCCTGTTCAATTTTTCCTTTTACAGCAACACTGCCTCTGCCATCATAAGTTACATGACCGTCAGAAGTTACGGTTACCGAATAATCAGGTTCTGCTGATTTTCCCGGAAGGTGATCAATTTTGATCATAATGAATATGCCCGCTGAAGCATTCTCACTCGCAAGGCTCTGATCAAAATTAGCAGCATCAGCCTGGATTCTGTTTGTCTTTGCACCATGAATATCAATTGGCTTATTTTGCCTTTCAGTAGTTTCTTTGCTCTCCACTGAAAAATCCATTAACTCTTCCTTTTCACAGCTTGCCATGAACAGTGAGGAAGTAATTATTAATAATAAACCACTTAGTTTATTATTCATATTTAATTTTGAATTTTTCATTTTTTTTATTTTTTATGAAGACTAAGCTAATTGTACCGTCAACGAAATGAAAGCAGCAATGAGCAATGTGAGGTTATTTAGGTGTATTTGGCAAAAATGAAAGTTTGGCTGGAAAAGGAGCCTTTTTGATTCTTACTGTTCTGAAGCCAATGATTTTTCATTTTCCCCGATTCTCCTGCCGTGCTGAAAGCCGTTTTTATTAGATAACTTATATTGGAAAAAATGTTTATTTTTGCTATCCGAAATAAAATACGGTTCTCATAATTTCTAACAAATAATAAAAAAAAAATGAAAAAAATTTACTTAATGTTTGCTTCCTGCCTGTTTATTACAGGTGCATTCAGCCAGTCACAGCGTCTTGTGCTTATGGAAGAATTCACCCAGGCTTCCTGCCCGCCTTGTGCTTCCACAAATCCTGCTTTGAATGCATTGCTTGATGCAAATGCAACAAAAGTTGTTTCAGTAAAATACCAGACTTCATGGCCCGGTTACGACCCCATGAATATTCAAAATCCTTCCCAGGTTCAGACGCGTGTTACATATTATGGTGTAACAGGTGTTCCTGACGGAGAATTGGATGGCGGACAAGGTTTCAGCGGTCAGCCAGGAACTATGACTCAGGCTAATATTGATAGCCGTTATGCTGTTCCGTCTCCTTTTACTATTGACGTTACGCATAATTTATCAGCAAATAATGATTCCATTTATTGCCATGCAACGCTTACATGTTCGCAGGCTGTTTCAGGAACCTTAAAAGCTCACATGGCAGTTATCGAAAGAAATGTTTATTTTATCAGCCCTCCGGGAACCAACGGTGAAAAAGAGTTTGAAGGTGTTATGAAAAAAATGCTTCCTTCTGACCAAGGAACTGTATTGGCAACTTCTTATAATGTTGGTGATGTGGTGAATCTTGATTTATCATGGGCGCTTGTAAGTGTGTATGACATCAACCAGCTGGCTATTGTGGTTTGGATTCAGGATAATACTACCCAGCATGTGCTCCAGGCCGGATATAGCCGTCCGCACATTACTGACGATGCCGGCATTTCTAAAGTAAATTCTCCTGCAATATGTTCAGCTAATTTGAATGTAAACCCTGTAGTGAACCTTCACAATTATGCTATCAACCCATTGACACAAGCTACAATCAATTATAAAATAGATAACGGAACGGTTCAGTCCTATACTTGGAATGGAACGTTAGCAACTGACGGAGATGCATTAATTACTCTTCCTTCGATTGCAGCATCTTCAGCAGGAACCCACACCATTACTGCTTATACATCAATGCCTAATGGAGTTGCTGACATGGATGTTCATAATGATCAGTCTGCAACACCTATGATTATTCTTGCTGCACCAGTTGTCGCTCCGGTGACCCAGGATTTTGTATCAACTCTTTTTCCTCCCTCAGGATGGTCAAGATTGAATCTTGATTTAGATTCTTATTTATGGGCGCGCGGTACCCCCGGTTTTGGCGGTTCTAACGGAAGTGCGAAAATGGATTTCTGGAGTTCTCCTGCCGGTACGATTGATAATCTTTATGCTCCGGATTTCGATTATTCAACAGCTGTTGCCGGTGCAACACTTGAATTTGATTTGGCTCATGCAGCTTATGATGCAACGACAAATGATCGTTTACAAGTAAATATTTCAACTGATTGTGGTGCTACATGGACAACTGTTTATGATAAATCAGATTATTCTAATCCGGCTTTAACAACTCATGTCGGTTATGTAACTGGTCAATGGACGGCTCCAAATACAACTACTGACTGGAGGCATGAAGTGATCTCTATGGATGCATTTATTGGCCAGGCAGATGTGATTGCTGAATTCAGTGCATTGAGCGGCTATGGAAATTTGTTGTATGTGGACAATGTAAATATCCGAACTGCTCCTCTGGGAATTAATTCGATTTCTTTAGATCAGCATGTAAATGTTTACCCTGTGCCAAGCAACGGTTTGGTTAATCTTGATGTGAAATTTGAAACAGTTCAGAATTTGAAATACGAGGTGTATGATTTATTAGGCGAAATGGTCACGCAATCTGAAATTGGAAAAACAGCTGGCGGATTATATCCGATTGATCTTTCAAAAGCTGCTGCCGGTTCTTACACAGTTAAAATTTCAACCGATACGGAATCCATTGTGAAAGCAGTAAATATTGTGAAATAATCATTTAAAAGTAATATCCCGATAAAAGGGCGAATCGTTCGATTCGCCCTTTTATTATGAATAAAATGTGTGTTTCTGACCATTAACAGAAAGTGAGAAAGCAGTAAAGTGTGCGGCTTTTCTCCTTTTCTCACTCTCTCACCTTCTCACCTTTCCTTTTTCCCGCTTCCATTCTTTATCTTCGCAAAGTAATTTTCTTATTTAAAAATGGAATACAATTTCAGGAAAACCGAGCAGAAGTGGCAGCAATATTGGGCGGAGAAAAAAACTTTTCGTGCAGAAATTATCCCGATAGCTATCGGGACTGACAAGCCAAAATATTATGTGCTCGATATGTTTCCTTATCCTTCCGGTGCGGGATTGCATGTGGGGCATCCGCTCGGGTATATTGCTTCTGATATTATTGCACGTTTCAAAAGATTGAAAGGTTTTAATGTGTTGCACCCGATGGGTTATGATTCTTTCGGATTGCCTGCGGAGCAATATGCCATTCAAACAGGTCAGCATCCTGCAATCACTACTCAAAATAACATTGCGCGTTACCGTGACCAGTTAGATAAAATTGGTTTTTCTTTTGACTGGGAAAGAGAAGTCCGAACATCTGATCCTAAATATTACAAATGGACGCAATGGATTTTTATTAAGTTGTTCCATTCGTGCTACAATCCTGAAACGAATAAAGCAGAATCCATTGATACACTTATTGAAAAGTTTAGAGTTCAAAGTTTAAAGTTTAGAGTTGGTTTGGATGAAAAATTATTTTCTGAATTAAATGAAAAAGAAAAATCAGATGTGCTGATGAATTACCGTCTTGCATATTTGAGCGAAGCGATGGTAAACTGGTGTCCGCAATTGGGAACTGTTCTCGCAAACGAAGAGGTGAAAGACGGAGTAAGTGAACGCGGAGGCTATCCCGTTGAACGGAAATTAATGCCTCAATGGAGTTTGCGGATTACTGCTTACGCAGAACGTTTGCTCAATGACCTGGAAAAAATTGAATGGAGCGAATCGTTAAAAGAATCGCAGCGTAATTGGATTGGAAGATCGGAAGGCAGCAGTTTAAAGTTTAAAGTTCAAAGTTTAAAGTTTGAGATAGAAGTTTTTACTACGCGACCTGATACAATTTTTGGGGCAACATTCGTAACGCTTTCACCCGAACATGAATTGGTAGAAAAAATTACAACTGCCGAAAATAAAAAAACAGTTGATGAATATGTTACTGCTGCAAAAAACCGTAGTGAGCGCGAGCGCATGGCGGAAGTAAAAAATGTTTCAGGAGTTTTTACAGGTGCTTATGCTGTGCATCCTTTTTCAGGAAAACAAATTCCAATCTGGATTGGCGATTATGTTCTTGCCGGATACGGAACAGGTGCTGTAATGGCGGTGCCAGGACATGATACCCGCGATTATGCTTTTGCAAAACATTTTGATTTACCCATTGTTGAAGTGGTAACGGGAGGCGATATTTCAAAAGAATCTTATGATGCAAAAGAAGGCACGCTTATCAATTCTGATTTATTAAACGGGCTTGAAGTAAAAGCTGCCATCAAAAAAATAATTTCGG
>JBDSOU010000242.1:0-20633 GCA_039914625.1 Bacteroidia bacterium
GAACAATCGGCTGAATTAATTTCTCAGATGATTTGGTATTTTATTGAAGGATTCACCAATCGTAAAAAAGATTTACCGGTATTGAACGAGCAAAGTTTTACTGTTTACAGGGTGCCGGTTTCAGGAAATAAACAGGAAATTATTTTTTTAAAAAGCAATCAAACGGAAAGATGGTGGATGGAATTACCATCTGATAAATCTAAAAACAGGATGATGCGGCAGCATTTTCTTCCTTGCTCCTATAAAGACTATGAACAGGCATGCAACAATGAAATCCCGGACAGGTGGTGGCAGGCGTTGCAAAAAATGACCTGAAAAAATCATTAATAACAAGAAAAATCAATAAGAAACAAAAATTAAATAAACAAGTATAAAGGATAAAAAAGAATTTAGTTTTGTAATTGAATAAATTATTTAGTTACTTTACCGCCCGTTTCAAACAGTCTAACTTAGCCAATCAATAAAAAACCAAAGAATCAATATGAAAAAAATTTTATTTACACTTCTTTTAATATCATCCTCCGCTCTCGTCTTTGCACAACAGGATCCGCAATTCAGCCAGAACATGTTCAATCGGTTGCAACCGAATCCAGCCACTGCTGGAAGCAATGATGCAATATGTGCAAGTTTGTTGTACAGAAGTCAATGGGTAAGTTTTGACGGTGCGCCAAAAACTATGTTGCTCAGTGTTGATGGACCTGTAGATATGCTGCATGGCGGACTTGGCTTAACAGTAATGAGCGATAAATTAGGTTTCGAAAAAAACTTAAATGCAAAACTCGCATATGCATTAAGGTTTAGTGTTGGGTCTGGAAATATTGCATTGGGAGTAGATGCGGGAATAATTCAAAAGTCATTAGAGGGAGGGTTAGTTTCAAGCGGAGGTGTGTTTAATCCAAATGATCCGACAGACGATTTGATTCCTAAAGGTTCTGTCAGCGGAACAAAATTTGATTTGGGCGCAGGTGTTTTTTACAACTCCGAGCATTTTTATGCAGGAATTTCAGGAACAAATTTAACGGAGCCAAAAATTAATTATGGAGATTTTTCCTCTCAAGTCGTAAGACATCTGTATGGAACAGTTGGAGGAAGTTTTGATTTAACCCCCTCGGTAGCTTTAAAGCCATCTGTTTTTGTAAAATCAATTCCTGCAAAAACCATTGCCGATTTCAATGCGTATGTAGAATTTAATAACCGTTTCTGGCTTGGAGGTTCATACAGATTAGAAGATGCAATAGTCGTTATGGTGGGAGTAAATATCATCGAGAATCTTCGTTTGGGTTATTCGTATGACATCACTTCATCTGCTATAAAAGATTACAGCAACGGATCACACGAGATTACACTTGGCTACTGTTATAAGATTAAGAAAAAAACACCCCCAGTTATCAGAAACGTAAGATTTCTCTGAAAAAAAGAACAAAATAAGAAAAAAGTAACTTATTTTTGATATATTCGTTTTTATATTATTTGAAGTAATAAAAAAATGAACATAAAAAATATTATTGTAATTTTGCCGTTAGAGGTATTGCCAGAAAGTCTTAAAAGTATAAACTAAACTTGCCAAGATGAAAAAACTAATAATCGGATCTTTCGTTCTGCTTATTCTCAGCAGTTGCGGTGGAGGTAACCGTGGTCAATTAGTGGGTGCACCCGGTAGGGAGAGATGGTATCAGGCTGATCCTTATGGAATGGTCTTTATTCCTTCAGGTTCGTACAGCATGGGACCTAGCGATCAGGATGTTCCCGGTGCTTTGGTAGCTCAAAGCCGTACTGTTTCAATGCATGCTTTTTACATGGACAATACCGAAATCTCAAACAATGAGTACCGACAATTTGTGGAATGGGTAAGAGATTCACTTGCACATCGTCTTATAGGAGGTGATCATCTTATTGAAGAAGGTGAATATGGTGAAAGAATCAACTGGAAAGCTAGAATAAAATGGGATGAAGAAGAAAATGTTGAAACTTTAGCTGAATTATTTCTTCCGGAAAGTGAAAGGTTTTACAGAAGAAAAGAAATTGACACACGCAAGTTGAATTTCGAATACTATTGGGTTGATATGAAAACTGCTGCCCAGAGAGATCAAAGAGAACAGGGAAAAACGGACCGTTCAGTATTCATTAAAAAAGATATAATAAATGTTTACCCCGATACATTAGCATGGATTCATGATTATACATATTCATTTAATGATCCGATTACTAATATGTACTTCTGGCACCCGGCTTATGATGATTATCCTGTTGTTGGAGTAACATGGAAACAATCAAGAGCTTTTTGCATTTGGAGGACACAATTGCTGAACAGTTATTTATTGACCAACGATGAAACCTTTGTTCAGGATTTCAGATTACCAACTGAAGCTGAATGGGAATATGCTGCGAGAGGCGGACGTGACTTGTCTCCATATCCTTGGGGAGGTCCATATATAAGGAATAGCCGTGGTTGTTTCTTAGGTAACTTTAAACCTATGAGAGGAAATTACCTTGATGATGGTGGATTTTATACTGTAAAAGCTACAGCATATTGGCCTAATGATTATGGGCTTTTTTGTATGGCAGGGAATGTATCTGAGTGGTGCAATGATGCATTTGATGAATCAGCTTATAATTATACTCACGATTTGAATCCTTCTTATGTTTATGATGCCAAAGAAAACGATCCAGTAGTACTAAAAAGGAAAGTTATCAGGGGTGGATCATGGAAGGACGTTGGGTTTTATTTACAAACAGGAACACGTTCTTATGAATACCAGGATACTTCGAAATGTTATGTAGGATTTCGCTGTGTAATGGATTTCATGGGAAGAGATAAATCAGATTTCTGATCCAGTTCTTTTGTTGTTATTGTTTTCGATTAGTTTACCAAATAAATAATTATTAACCATTTAAAAACCGATTTACATTATGGGAATTGCGCAATTAACCCAGGGCAAAAAATTTAAAGTCTTTATGGCACGTCTTTATGGATGGGGTGCTGCTGTTGTAATTATTGGAGCGTTATTTAAAATTCAACACTATGAAGGAGCAGGAATAATGCTCGTTATTGGATTAGGAACAGAGGCCGTTATTTTCTTTTTCTCTGCATTTGAACCTCCACATGAAGAAACCGACTGGTCTTTGGTTTATCCTGAACTTGCAGGAATGCATGAACCGGGGTATGAAAAAGGTGGAAAGAACAAAAAAATTGATCCGGCTGCACAGGCATTGGACAAAATGCTCGCTGATGCGAAAGTTGGACCTGAGTTAATTCAGAGTTTGGGTACAGGTTTAAAATCGCTTAGTGAGAATGCCAGCAAGCTTTCGAATCTTACTGATGCGTCTGTTGCAACAAATGAGTATGCTCAAAGTGCTAGGAATGCTTCCAAATCATTGGGAAATTTAACTCAATCTTATGACAAGGCTGCTCAGGCATTAGGTGAAATGAATGTTTCTACTGATGATATAAAAGCATATAACGATCAAATGAAAAATGCAGGTAAAAATCTTGCCGCATTAAATGCAAACTATGAATTGCAATTACAGGATTCTGCAAATCATCTGAAACAAACTTCACGTTTTTATGACGGCATTCATTCTTTAATGGAGAACCTGAATTCATCTATGGAAGACACTAGGAAATATAAAGATGAAGTTGCGAAACTTGCAAAGAATTTGTCATCGCTTAATACGGTTTATGGAAATATGCTATCTGCCATGAACATAAATCCTAATAAGTGATTTAAAATTTCGTTTTTTCATTTAATAAACAATTAATTAACCAACAACCTAAAATAAGTAATTAATATATGGCGGGCGCAAAACTCAGTCCTCGGCAGAGGATGATTAACATGATGTATCTCGTTCTTACTGCCCTCCTTGCTTTGAACGTATCAAAAGAAATTATCAATGCTTTTGTTACCGTTAATGACAGCCTGGAAGTTTCAAATAAGAACACAACCGATAAAAATAAGCTTACTTACGAAGCATTTGACTTTGCAATGAAGAATGATCAGACCAAAACAAAACCATTTTTTGATAAAGCAATGGCTACCAAGAAGCTTTCTGACCAGATGTCCGGTTACATTGACAGTTTGAAGAAGGCACTTCAAATTAAAACAGATAAAATTAAAACGGAAGAAGGACAAAAAGTACCTCCTTTGATTGAAATGAGTGATAAGGAAAATTATGACGTTCCTACCAAAATGCTTTGTGGATCCGAAAATGACGGCAAGGGTTTTGAGGCCTCTAAATTGAAAGCAAAGATCGTTCAATTTAAACAAGATCTGGCAAAAAATGTTGCTCCGGAAGAACAAAAAAAATTTATAGCAAGATTTGATGATTTACTTAATACAAAGGACCCGGATCCTAACAGTGTAGTTTTCAAAGAAGACAAGAAAAGAACATGGGAAATGGCAAATTTTTACCACAATCCTGTTGTGGCATCCGTGGCATTGCTAACCAAATTTCAATCGGATGTGAAGAATGCAGAGTCTGAAGTGATTAATAATTTATTCAGCTCCATCAATGCAAAAAGCTATAAGTTTGAAAAATTGCAGGCGCGTGTCATTGCCCCTACAAGCTATGTTTTATTAGGGCAAAAATATTCTGCCGATGTGTTTCTTGCTGCTTATAGCGCTACTGCTAATCCGAAAATCATGGTGGGAGATGTGGATACAGCCAAAAGAGTATTGCGCGGCAACGGAACTGAAGTTCCAGTTTCAGGAGGTCTTGGAAAATATGAAGCATCAGCCTCCTCTGAGGGAATAAAGAAGTGGGGTGGAATTATCACTGTTAAAAACCCTGAAACCAATCTTGAAGAATCTTATCCTTTTGAAGCTTCTTATGTTGCTGCAAAACCTTCCACGGTTATTTCTGCTGACAAGATGAATGTACTGTATATTGGAGTTGACAATCCAATGTCAATTTCGGTTCCGGGTGTTGCCAATGATCTTGTTTCAGTTACAGCCTCCGGGGGAGGAGTATCATTGGCAAAAGACTCAAAATTGGGAGGCGGGCACTATGTAGCAACTGCAACTACACAGGGTGAATGCACTATAAGTGTTTCAGCAAAATTAGATAATAAGAACATGCCGATGGGATTAATGAAATACCGTGTTAAACGGGTTCCTGATCCAGTCGCCAAGATTGCAAATATGAAAGGCGGACCAATTAACAAGAATACTTTAGCAGCCCAGTCTGCCATTATTCCTGTGATGGAAGGATTTGATTTTGAACTTTTTCCACGAATAACAGGGTTTAAAATAACGGTAGTGAAAAGAGGCAAGGACCCCGTTGAAATGGATAGCAATTCTAATCTGCTTACCCAGGCTATGAAAGACCAGATTCTTTCCGCTCCGTTAGGCACTAAAATTTATTTTGAGTATATTAAAGCAACACTTCCTGATAAGACTACCCGCTCATTAAATCCACTGAACTTTGTTTTGAATTAAACGTATTTAAATTAACGTATTCATTCAAATATAAAAACCAAGATGAGAAAAATAATTGCAGTATTCTTTGCGGCATTTCTCTGCGAGATAAATGCTGTTCATTCACAGCAAGCAGCAACGCAACCAAACGTGCTTGACGGGGTGTATGTGAAAGAACACTATCCTTATAGAATTGCGACTTCGTTCGCTTTTTTGCGTGAAGCGGATGTAATGTGGTCAAAAAAAGTATGGAGAGTGATGGATCTTCAGGAAAAAATAAATCTGCCTTTTGCATTTCCTTTGTCAAAACAGATGCACGACCGCAAAAGCCTCATTGATGTTATAATGGATGCAGTTGAAGAAGGTTCTGTTACTCCTTTTAAGGACGATGAATTTATTATTCCGGTGACCAAAGAGGAACTTGCAAAAGTCGGAGGCGCAGGAATTGATAGTACATCTGTAACCGAACCCGATCCGCCTTATTTGGTTCACGATACAGTTATTGTGCGGACTTTCTCAAGAGATAAAGTTGTTGCATACCGTTTAAAAGAAGAATGGTTTTTTGACAAACAACGTTCGGTTATGGATGTTCGTATCATTGGATTAGCTCCTTTGTTTTATGAAGTAGACGAAAAAGGAAATAAACGTGAAGGCGCTAAAAAAGTTCCGGTACTGTGGGTCTATTTTCCGGAAATAAGAGGTATTCTCGCCAATGCAGAATGTTTTAATCCCCACAATGATGCGGAAAGGAGAACTTATGATGACATTTTTCAAAAAAGAATGTTTTCAAGTTATATAATCAAGGAATCAAATGTATATGACCGCAGGATTGAAGAATATCGCCTGGGAATGGATGCCTTAGTGGAATCTGATAAAATTAAGACGGACATTACCAATATGGAACACGATATGTGGGAATACTAATGGATTTGAATTAAAATTAAAATATTAAATAGCTCCGGTTGATTTATCAACCGGAGTTTTTTTATTAAAAGAGTTTAAAGATTTTCTAATATTTTCTAAATTATTTTTAAAACCTCTTGACTAGTTTGTATTTACAAGCTAAATTCGCGCTAATAAAATCATATTCTAACACAACAACTATCATGAAACAAAAATTACTATTTACAATTATTTTCTTGCCAATACTTTCGTTAGTGACAAGTGCCCAAAACAACCTCATTAACGGAACACCCGTTTTCAGAATGCCGCAACATCTTACGGCAGCCGATTATTTGTCAAACACCATTGTATTCAAAATAAAACCCGAATACAGAAGCGCCTGCAAAACCACTTCCGTGGAAAACGAAAAATTAAATTTAATTTTTACTTCTATTTCTGCAACAGCGGTTTCAAAAATTTTTCCAAATAAATCAGTCCTTACACTACAACGAAATGTACATGGAGAAAATTTAATGGACCTTTCTACCATTTACAAAGTTGAATTTAATTCTAATTCAAATCTTGTAAAAACAATCAACCGGATCATTTCAACGGGTTTGGTGGAATATGCCGAGCCCTATTATGTTCCCCATGTATCATTCAATCCCAATGATCCAAGCACGGGCTTACAATATGCGCTTACAAAAATAAATGCGTATAATGCTTGGAACATTAACCAAGGTGATACCAATGTGGTAATCGGAATTGTGGATACTGGCACAGATTGGGATCATCCCGATCTTGCAGGAAATTTGAAGTTGAACTATGCTGATCCTATAAATGGGGTAGATGATGATGCCGATGGTTATATTGATAATTATCGTGGATGGGATATGGCCGACAATGATAACAATCCGATGGTTGATGGAGGAGGAAACCAAGAGCATGGCTCACACGTGTCAGGTTGCGCTGATGCAGTAACCAATAATGGAATAGGAGTTGCCAGCCCCGGTTTCAACTGCAAATTTCTTCCTGTAAAAACTTCTATGGCAAGCGATCCCAATGCTTATCTGGTAAAAGGTTACGAGGGAATTGTTTATGCCGCAGATCATGGATGTTCCATAATTAATTGTTCCTGGGGTGGTGGTGGTGGTGGTGGACAATTCGGCCAGGATGCAATAACGTATGCAACCATTAATGAGGATGCATTGGTTGTATGTGCTGCTGGAAACGATGCGGCTGAAGAAAGTTTTTATCCGGCTGATTATAAATATGTTCTTTCAGTAGCAGCAACCACTAATACTGATGCAAAAGCGGGGTTTTCTAATTATGGCGAAAACGTTGATGTATGCGCACCAGGCAGTAACATCTACAGCACACTTTGGAATAATACCTATAATTACCTGAGTGGAACCTCAATGGCTTCGCCCATTGCAGCAGGTGCTGCCGCCATTGTGAAATCACAATTCCCTTCTTATACCGCTATGCAGGTTGGAGAAAAATTACGCGTAACGTGTGACAATATTTATGGCGTTATCGGAAACGGTGCTTACCTCAACAAATTAGGCAAAGGAAGAATTAATCTGAACAGCGCTTTAACTCAGTCCTCGCCTTCCGTGCGGTTTGAAAATAAAGTCTCCACAGATAATAATGATAATTCATTTGTCATTGGCGATACCATTTATATTTCAGGAGACTTTAAAAATTATCTTGATCCTACAACAAATCTTGTAGTGACATTGTCAACTACTTCTGCTTATGTTACCATTCTGAATAACTCTTACAATGTTGGTGCCTTGGCAACACTTGCAATTAACAATAATGGAATCAGCCCGTTCGCAGTTAAAATAAATCCAAGCGCTCCCTTGAATGCACAAATTAATTTCAAACTAACTTTTACTGACGGATCTTATAACGATCTGCAACTTTTTAAAGAAACAGTGAATGTAGATTACATCAACATTACAATCAATGATGTTTTAACCACACAGACCAGTAAAGGACAATTATTCTGGAATACAGCGGCACAAACCGAAGGACTTGGATTTACTTATTTCGGAAATCAGCTTGTTTATGATGGCGGATTAATGTTAGGAAATAACAACCAGGTATCGGACAACATGCGCAGTGCTCCCGGAACTTTTGATCTTGATTTTCAATCTGTCCTTCGTGTAGCGCCTGTAATTCCTTCTGTTCAATCTGAATTTGATCTATTCGGGAAATTCAATGACAATCTTGCTGCTTCAACACTGAACGCTGTGGTTACTCACAAAACTTTTGCATGGAGCACTCCGGGCAATACAAAATATATTATCGTTGAATATAATATTAAAAATAATGGTACTAACACGCTAAGTTCTTTATATGCAGGAATATTTGGTGATTGGGATGTGATGGATTACAGTCAGAATCGGGCATCGCAGGATGTTGCCACGAAAATGGGCTATGTTTATAGCAGCCAGATTAATGGATTATTTGCCGGAGTAAAATTACTTACAACAGGACCTTGGTTACATTACGCACTTGACAACGTTACAGGGGGAAACGGAGGAGTAAATATTTATGATGATTACACTTCAACGGAGAAATATTCAACGCTTTCCACCAACCGTGCTAATGCAGGAACAACAGGAATTGGTAACGATGTGTGCGATGTGGTTGGCTCAGGCCCGTTCTCTTTAAGTGCAGGAGATTCAGTGATTGTTGCATTTGCAATACTTGCGGGTGACAGTCTTCCTGATTTAATCAACAGCGCGGTGAATGCGCAAAACCAATACGACAATATTACAGGTCTGCAGGAAATTTCAACCGATGAAAATGAAAATTACTTTTCTACTTTTCCGAATCCCGCATCAGATCAGGTGACCTTGAATTTTAATTTAAGTGATCCTTCAGAGGTTTCTTTGGTGGTTTACAATTCAATTGGGGAGGAAGTTTACAAAATTAAAAGGAAAGTTGGTCAAACTGGCAAACAATCTCTTGTATTGAATACAAAGAATTTCGAAAACGGAGTTTATTTTATCAATCTGAAAGAAAATGGAAGATCATCTTCCCAAAAGCTGACAATTTTTAAATAGTATTCTTAAAGATCAAATTAAATCTGAAGTGCAGTCCATATAAAATGGGCTGCACTTTTTTATTTTATTTTTTAATTATCTAAATGCTTCGTATGAGTAAATCTTATAGTATTAAAAAAAATATTAATTTTGATAAAAAAAAGAATGGACTTTAAGGGAATTATTGCAGTAGGAGGTATGAGTGGATTATATAAAATAATTTCTCAGACCAAAACAGGGTTTATTGTTGAGTCCCTGGTTGATCAGAAAAAATCAATTGTGCATTCTACTCAAAAGGTAATTGCTCTGAACGATATTAGTGTCTATACCACATCAGAAGAAAAACCCCTTAAGGATGTTTTACTTTTAATGAAAGAAAAAGAAAGTATTTCTGTGAATCCGAAATCTGAACCTGAAGAGCTTAAAAAATATTTTAGAACAATTGTTCCTGACTTTGACGAACAACGTGTTTATGTGTCTGATATAAAAAAAATTATTTCCTGGTTTCATTTGCTAAAAGATATACTTGATCAAAATGACAATGAGCCGGAAGTAAAAATGCCTGAGAAGCCAGAAGTTGTAAAACCAGGAGATACCTCCGGTGAGGAAAAACCTTAATTAATATTGCAAAACCAAGCATATACTTTTTTTACAAAAAAAAGTTTCGTTTAGCCGAAAAATAAATTTTTCAAATAATGTAACATTTTTTTTAAATTTTCGATAAATAGAATTAATAAACCTGTTTAGGCTTACTGATTATATTTAAATTTACGATTACCCCAAAGTATTATGCCATTAATTAACGATGTTTACCGATTAAGTGAATCCAGGTCTAAGCCCGGTGATTTTGAATTGCAGTATTACAGGGGCATCTTCGGATTATTTGCTGCAGCATATTTCTTTTCTTATTTTATTTTCAGGATAGCACATCCGCTCGTTGAATTTATTGTTCCAAGAATATGGTTTGCTTTAATTCCACTATCTGTTTTTATTATGTCCTTCTTTATCCAGCATGTAAGAAAAAACATTAATTCTTTTGCCGGAATATTTTTTCTTCTTGCCACATTACATCTCATCGGCTTTTTTTACATCAATGATTTTAAAACGCACTTTGAACTTGCAATTCTAACCCTGATCTTGTTTTCTAACCTGCATCTTAACAAGGTTTTATTTGTTGCACTTTATAATGTGATTATTCTTACAATTCTTGAATATATGTTTATTATGCATTCCGGTTCAGGAATAAATCCGGTATTCTTTTTTGTCTTTGTTTTAGCTGTTATGCTGATTTGTGTTGCCTACCAGCTCTATCGTTTACGATTGCAGAAATCATTAAGTGACCGCGAAAAATTACTTACAGATATTTTCAACCAGTCAAATGATGCATGGTTATTATTTGATATGTTCTCTGCAAAGGCAGTTGATGGAAGCAACAAAGCATTAACGCTGTTCGAAATGAGAGACAGAAAAGATTTATTGTATTTTAATCTTCCCGATTTGCTTGGAAAAAATTATGATTTTGTTTCATTACCTGCTGCAATTAATAATGGAGACTTAGCCGAAAAAGAAGTGATATGCAAATCAAAAAAAGGAAACGAACTTTGCCTCAGCATCAGTATTTCCAAAATTCCTGGATCACAAAATATTTTGTATTGCCGCTGTATTGACATCAGCGCAGAAAAAGATCAAAGGGAGCTATTGAAAGCAAGAGCGCTCGAAGTCAGGTATTTCCTGGAAAATGTTGACGAGGGAGTGGTCGTGTGTGGTGATGATGGAAACATTAAGCTAATCAGTAAAAATCTTTGCGATCTGCTGGGATATTCACAGCAGGAATTAACAAAACCCAATCGCCTTTTTACTATTCTCAATCGCAATTTAAATATTGAATTAAAAGATAAGGAATTCATTAAAACTTTTGAAATCAAATACCGAACTCCGACTGCAAAGGAATTATGGCTGGAACTTTCAGGAAAAAAAATTAAAAGCCTTTTAAATGAAGAAGAAAATAATTTATGGGTTATCAGGAATCTTACCGCTGAAAAACAAAAGGAAGTGGTCATTAAAGAAGGAGATTCAGGGTTTACAAAAATTTTCCAGGAAGGACATTTTGGTGTTGCAGTAATCGGAGCGCAGCAAAAGATTCTTAAAGTAAATGCTGCATTCAGCGAAATGCTTGGTTACAGCGAATCAGAACTGAACACGTTGTCGTTATATAATCTTTCTGACCCTCATGACTCTACACATAAAGGAGAAGATATAGCAAATGTTTTCAATGGTACGGTGTCTTCTATCAAAAAGGAAAAAAGTTTTATCCGCAAGGACCGCTCAATTCTCTGGACTAATTTTATTGCTTCTCTTTACGCTTCTAAAAATGGATCTGATGCCCAGGTGATGGTCGTAATTGAAGACATTTCGCCAAAGAAAGAAATTGAAAACGATTTGCGGCATATAAATGCCAACGTTACATCGCTTATCAAAAGTACCAAAGATGCTATTTGCTCTATAGATTTCGAATATAAAATAGTTGTAATAAATAATTCATTTATAAATAAATTTTTTGTTCAATATAAGAGTACTCTCTCAAAAGGAATGAAATTCCCTGATCTGCTACCTCCTGATAAAAAAACAAAATGGAAGGACAGGCACGACTGCGTCATGCGGGGTGAAAAAATTAATGGCGATGGAGATGAAATAATCACATTTGCTGATGGAACAATAAAACATTTTGAAACTTCATTGCATCCCGTTTATACTGATGATGGGTTTATATGCGGTGTTACTTATTTGGCAAGAGATGTAACGGATCGCAAAAGGTATGAAGCTGAACTGAACAAGGCAAAGGAAGAAGCAGAAAGGGCTACATCTGCAAAGTCCCAGTTCCTGGCCACCATGAGTCATGAAATACGAACCCCGCTCAACGGATTGATCGGTATGCTGGATTTATTAAAAACCACCAAGCTTGACTACAAGCAATCGGAATACGTTGACACCATTCAACTAAGTGGTGAAGCATTGCTGCAAATCATTAATGACATTCTTGACTTTTCAAAAATTGAATCTGATAAGATGGAAATTGATGCTTATCCTTTTGAATTGAAAAAATGCGTTGAAGAAACTTACGATATTCTTTATTACAAAGCTCAGGAAAAAAACATTGACCTCTTATACAATTTTGATCCGGAAATTTCTCCTTTCATAATTGGCGACAAGGCCCGATTGCGACAGGTGCTCATTAACCTGGTTGGCAATGCTATCAAATTTACTAAAGAAGGTCATGTTATTATTTCCATAAATAAGATCAGCGATGATGCTGACGGGCTGGAATTGCAGTTTTCAGTTAAAGATACAGGGATAGGTCTTGCACCGGAGCAAACGGACCGCCTCTTTAAAGCCTTTTCACAGGCGGACGTTTCTACCTTCAGAAAATACGGAGGCACCGGCTTAGGACTTGTCATCAGCGCAAAGCTCATTGCCCTTATGAATGGAAAAATATGGGTGCAAAGCACACCGGGCGAAGGATCCACTTTTTATTTCACAATCAAAACAAAACCTTCAGAGGATTTAAATACTGAAATAGATAAACCAAATCAGCAAATCGCACTTCCATCTGACATTTCACCGGAACTTAAGTATAATTCAGATAAAAAACTCCGTGAAATAATCAGCGAAATCTCTGACCTTAATTTCTCAGACCTTGCACTTAAATTTTCAGCAAAAATTCTTGTTGCAGAAGATGATGCGGTAAATCAAATCGTGATAAAAACAAACTTAAAAAGATTAGGATACGATGCAACCATGGTGTCTGACGGATTGGAAGTGCTTGATAAAATGTCAAATGAAAAATTCGATCTCATTTTTATGGATGTGCAAATGCCAAATCTTGATGGATTGGAAACCACAAAAGAAATTGTGAAAATATTACCTTCCACTAATCGCCCGAAAATTATTGCAATGACCGCATTTGCTATGCAAGGCGATAAAGAAAAATGTCTCGAATCCGGCATGGATGATTACATTTCAAAACCCATCCGTATTGAGGATGTAAAAAATAAAATTGAAAAGTGGGTAACACCAAAGTTCAATAAAAATATTTCCGTAAATCATTCCGAAACGGTCTCCCATCAAATTATTGACCCTGACGCAATCAAACGGTTAACTTATTTGGGTGGTGAAGGTGACAATGTATTTTTATCACAGGTCATCAATATGTTTTTAAAACAGGCCCCTGCTGTAATTAAAGAGATTATTGAGTCTGAAAAAAATGAAGATACTGAAAAAATTTGGCAAGCCGCGCACAAGCTCAAAGGAAGCAGCTTCAACACAGGTGCAAAATATTTAGCCGAGCACTGTCTGCTCATCGAAATAAAAGGTAAAAACAAAGATTTAAAAGATATTGAGAAACTCACTTCACAATTGAAAAATATTTTTCAGAAAACAGAGGCTGAATTGAAAAAGTTAATTACAGCTTAAAATTTCTGATTTTATCTTTTCTAAATTATTTTAAGGTGATTTTTATATCTCTGTATAATTTCTTTTCCCTGAAAATATGTTTTTTAACTTTATGGGAATAATAATTTTATTTATTCAATTTGAATCTCTCCGGTCAAATACAACTTCCCCTGCCCGCTAATCTCTATTCGTTCACCAACCAATTCACAAATCAAATCCCCTTTCCGCTTCGAAATCTGCTGTGCCGTCAGTTTATTCTTATTTAATTTTTGCGCCCAATAGGGAGTCATGGTAGTATGCGCAGAACCCGTTGTTGGGTCCTCATCAATTCCATAAGCCGGGTAAAAACACCTCGAAACAAAATCAACCATTTCTCCTTTTGCCGTGCAGATAACACCACGCATATCTTCCAGCGTTTTCAGAATTCCGAAATCAGGTTGCAGTGCTTCGAGCACTTTTTGTGAAGAAAGAACAGTCATGTAATCGGTTTTTCCTTTCCAGGTTTCGAGCGGAGTTTGCTTGATTGCTTCCATCAAAACAGGAGGTGTTTCAATTTTACTCATCTCATCTTTCGGAAAATTCATTTTAAAAAATGCTCCGTCTTTCTTCACCGAAAGAACCCCGCTTCGGGTATGAAATTTTATTTCAGGCTTATCATAATTTAAAATTTCAAAAAGAATAAAAGCCGAAGCAAGTGTTGCATGTCCGCACAAATCCACTTCATAGACAGGAGTAAAGCAACGCAGTCCATAACCTTCACCTTCCCTAACAAAAAAAGCAGTTTCAGCGAGATTATTTTCATTCGCAATTTGCTGCATCACATCATCCGGCAGCCATTTTTCCAACGGACAAACCGCGGCAGGATTTCCGCCAAATATTTTATTTGTAAACGCATCCACCTGGAAAAGTTTAAGTTTCATAGTTTCCTTTTTACAATTATCAAATCTTCAAATCTTCAAATTATTATTTTTCACTTTAATAATTTCCGCAGCAATGCTCACTGCAATTTCTTCCGGAGTTTCACTCTTAATATTTATTCCAACTGGTGCATGGATTTTTTTTAATTGGTTTTCTGAAATTCCTTCAGCCCGCAATTCATCAAACATCTTTTCAATTTTCGATTTGCTTCCAAGCACGCCTAAGTATTTAAAATTTTTATCCATCAAAGCTTTCAAAGCAACCTTATCCGGCCGGTATCCAAAAGTCATTATTACCACATAATTATTTTCTCCATCAGGAATAAAATCCTTCAGCAAAGAGTAATGATCAACAATTTTCTTTTCCTGCACAAAATTATTTTGCAAAAATGTAAATAAATGAATTCTGTCTTCAAGCAAATGAATATGAAAGTCCATTGAACTCATCAGTTTCGAAAATGCAAGTGAGCAATGTCCGCCTCCGACAATAAACAAATGATTTTTATAACCTGTCCTTTCAATAAACTCAAAATCATGTTCATCTTTCCTCCGCAAAAAATACTTTTCCTGTGGAATCAAATCAGAAAAAAAAATTCCCTGCGGAGAAATATTAAGCAATCCGTTTTTATTTTCTTCAAGACTGTTAATTAAATTCCGGATTTGTAAAACATCATTATCATTCACAGGATAAATAAAAACAGTTTGCTCACCCGAACAAATCATCCCGCTTTGGCTCCCTTGTCCTGCTGACTTATTATGAAACTGTTCTTTAATTATTGAATCATTTCTTTCTTTATGCAAAATTTCCCTTGCTGTTTCCATAAGCTTATGTTCCATAATTCCACCGCCAATCGAACCAACCATCTCGTACAAAGTAGCCGCCATCTTAAATCCCTGTCTTCCAGGACTGCTGCCTTTACTCTCAAGCACACATAACATAGCCACAGGAACATTATCCCTGAAGTTTTCAAGAATAAATTTCCAAAGCTTTAACTCATTCATGAAACAAAAGTAAATTATGTTTTTAATTTTGGTGCATAGAATATTTGAAATGCAAATTGACTTCGGCATAAAAAGCAAAAACATTTTAACTCCTTCAGGATTTGTTGATGGATATATTTTAATCCGTAATGGAAAAATCGAAGATGTAATCCGCTCCCTCCCTTCCGGGGAGGGCTGGGGTGGGGCTGATGTCGGAGAAAGCATAGTAATGCCCGGCATCATTGACCCCCACGTTCACATTAACGAACCCGGAAGAACAAAATGGGAAGGATTTGATACAGCAACAAAAGCAGCAGCCGCAGGAGGAATTACAACCATGATTGAAATGCCATTGAATGCTTCACCTGTAACCACAACAAAAAATAATTTTCAGATTAAATTAAATGCTGCAAAGCATAAATTGCATGTCAACTGCGGATTTTGGGGAGGAGTTGTTCCTGATAATGAAAATGATTTGGAAGAATTATTAGAAAACGGAGTGTTCGGATTAAAAGCATTTCTGACTCACTCCGGCATTGATGATTTTCCAAATACAAATGCAGAACATTTACGAAAGGCATTAAAGATTTTAAAGAAGCACAACAAACCTTTGCTCGTTCATTGCGAGTTGGATACAGTGCATGATGATTTAAAATTATTGGATCAAAATCCAAAGAGTTATTCTGCATATTTAAAATCACGACCAAAAAATTGGGAAGACAATGCAATTAAATTAATGATTGATTTATGCAGAGAAACAGAAGCGCATGTTCACATCGTTCATCTTTCATCTGCAAATTCAAATGAGCAAATTAAAAAAGCAAAACAAGAAGGATTACCACTCACAGTTGAAACAGCACCGCATTATTTATTTTTTAATGCAGAAGAAATTCCTGATGGTGCAACTGAATACAAATGCGCTCCACCGATTCGTGAAAAAGAAAACAATGAAAGCCTTTGGAATGCTTTATTGGATGGAACAATTGATTTCATCGCAACCGATCATTCACCGGCTCCTCCATCCATGAAAAAAATTGAATTAGGCAACTTTAAAAAAGCATGGGGAGGAATTGCCGGTTTGCAATTTTCATTGCCTGCTATCTGGACAAAAGCAAAAGACAAAAATATTTCAACCCAACAAATTGCAAAATGGTTATGTGAAAATCCCGCAAAATTTATCGGACTTGAAAACACAAAAGGAAAAATTCAAAAAGGTTTTGATGCAGATATCGTAGTTTGGAATCCGGATAAAAAATTTACAGTAGAAGAAAACATGATTCAACATCGTCACAAAATCACTCCTCATTTAAATAAAGAATTGTCTGGAGTTGTTGAACAAACGTATGTTGCAGGAAAAAAAGTTTTTGATGATGGAAAATTTATAAACTTGCATGGCGGTAAAATTCTTTTTAGAAACCAATCATAAATTCCAAATTATTATTTTTACATACATGGAAAAAGAAGTTTTATATTCTGAGATAAAAGAGGCAGTAAAATCTGTAATGCCCGGTTCAAAGGTTCTCATTTATGGTTCTTATGCTCGTAACGAGCAACATGGCGATTCCGATATTGATATAATGGTTATTGTAAATGCGACTTTATTACCTTGGGCAATGCGAAAAGAAATCCGTTATGCAATCTATGCTTTGGAAATAAAACATCAGATTATTCTCTCTCCAAAAGTCCTCACTGAAACAGAGTGGAATGATAGAAAACATTCAAGTCCTTTTTATGAAAGTATTTTAGAAGAAGGAATTGTAATATGACCGCAACCGAAACTAACAAGCTCATTGCTCTTCGTATTGCCAAAAGCAAAAAAACTTTATTTGAAGCGGAACAAATTTTCAAGTTTCAATTATATGAAGCCTCCATTAACAGAATATTTTACTCCTGTTTTTATATGGTATCTGCTTTACTGTTGAAAACTGGAAAAGACCCTAAAACACATTCAGGTGTGCGTAAGCTTTTTCATCAATATTTTGTCGGGAAAAATTTATTAAGTGAGAAATTGATTAGTTTTTTCATGGAGATTAGTGAACTGCGCGGTGATGCAGATTATGAGTTTGAAAACAACTTTAACGAAGCAATTACAAAAGAGAACTTAGAAACAGCAAAAAATTTTATTGCTGCAATTGAAAAATTAATTTCTGAAGCAACCTAAATCCCAAAATGTCAGAAAAGGTTTCACTGCCATCTTTTACAACCCTTACAGATTTATCTTCTGAACGTCTTGGCGGCAAAACACTTTTATGCAGCGATGATTTTTTTGCCGGAAAAGAAAATCTTTTAAAGTCCGGTCGCGGAATTTTTATTCCTGATAAATATACTGACCGTGGAAAATGGATGGATGGGTGGGAGAGTAGAAGAAAGCGAACTTCCGGACACGATTGGTGCATTATTCAATTAGCCACTTCCGGAAAAATCCTGGGAGTTGATATTGATACAAATCATTTTCTTGGGAATCATCCGCCTCATGCAAGTATCGAAGGATGCAATATTTTTGATATAGAAAAAATAAACCTTGATAAAGTTGAGTGGAAAGAATTTCTTCCGAAATCACCATTACAACCAGGCACACAAAATTTTTATGGGATTGCTGATAAAAATATTTATTCCCATTTGCGATTGAATATTTATCCTGATGGCGGAGTTGCACGATTTAAAGTATATGGAGAAGTTTTTAAAGACTGGAGTTTGATAAAAGAAAATGAAATCATTGATTTGGCTGCGGCCGCTAACGGAGCAAAATCTGTTTTATGCAATGACATGTTTTTTTCTCACATGGATAATTTAATTATGCCGGGTCGCGGAATCAATATGGGGGATGGATGGGAAACAAAAAGAAGCCGCACTCCGAATAATAGTGATTGGGTAATTGTGAGACTTGCACACAAAGGGATAGTTGAAAAAATATTAATTGACACGTGTCATTTCAAAGGAAAT
Organism: Bacteroidia bacterium; assembly: GCA_039914625.1. Lineage (GTDB taxonomy): Bacteria > Bacteroidota > Bacteroidia > AKYH767-A > OLB10 > DATEMK01. Next base: position 18,643 of record JBDSOU010000242.1, read on the forward strand.
TATCCTGACAGTTGTTTGATTGAAGGTTGTACAATCTCAAAAGAAGAGGAAATTAATTTGAATTCGGATAGAATAAAATGGACAACCATTCTTCCTCAATTAAAACTGCAAGCGGACTTTGAACATTATTTTGAAAAGGAAATTGTAAGTAAAAACTCTTTCACTCATGTTCGGCTTTCAATTTATCCTGATGGTGGTGTGAGCAGAATGAGATTGTTCGGAACTATTAAACAATAATAGATAATCCTTAATGAGATTTCCGCTTATTAAAATCAGGCTGCTTCAATTTAATCGACAGCTGTTAAGCATTGGAATAATTTATTCCATACTTATTTTTCTTTCTGTATTATTAGCGCTTTACTTTAGTTACAATGGCTTCATTAAAGTCAACAACGCTTATAAAGTTACCGGTTTGATTTCAGGTGTGGTTTTTTTTATTCATCTTTCAAGAAAGGATTTGCAATTTGTTCACAGGCATATCGAATATCCAATTCAAAATATTTTTGCAGAATATGTCTTATTTACCTTACCATTCACATCATTGTGCTTAGTCACAAAGCAATGGTATTATTTTCCGGTTTTACTTTTTGAATTTTATTGCACGGCTTACATTCATATCAAAAGGATTCCGAAAACATATTTTCCCGGTCTGTCAAAAATTATTCGTTCAAATAATTTTGAATGGTTAAGCGGTATTAGAAAAAATTCTATCTTCTTTCTTGCAATTTATTTTCTTGGATTGGCATCAAGTTGGATGGAAATTGTTCCTTTGGTTTTTCTCTTAATACTCACGGCTGTTGTTTCGTCATTTTACTATGAATGTGAACCATTGCAAATTTTATTTGCGACTGCAAAAAACGCAAAGGACTTACTCAAAGCAAAAATCAAAAACCATTCTTTGCGATTGCTAATTCTTTTCGCTCCTGTTATTATCATAAACAGCATTTTTCATCCGAATATGATTTTGATAAATATATTGTTTGTTTTTTTTCAGATTTTGTTTTTACTGTTTGCAATTCTGCTTAAATATGCTGCCTATTCACCTAATAATAATGTAAAGCAGAACTCAATTTTATTTTTTTTTGCTTTCCTCGGAAGTGTCATTCCTTATTTATTACCCCTCTCTTTAATAATGAATATCAGAAATTATAAAAAAGCTGTAGCCAATTTAAATCAATATTTCTATGATTAAGATTCGAAATCTTTCAAAGTCTTTTGAAGAAAAACTTGTTTTGAATTGTACATCCTATGATTTTGAATTGTCACAAGTCCATGGCATTGTCGGCTTGAACGGAGCGGGCAAAACAACATTTTTTAATATTCTTGCAAAATATATTAATCCGGAATCAGGAAAAATTAATTTGGCTGAAAATAAAATTGAGCGGAATGACATTGTATTCTTAGAAACAATAAGTTACTTTTATTCTGACATTACTGGAAACGAATATCTTGAAATTTTTTCTTCTTCCAATATTCAATTTAACCTGATTGAGATCAATAGACTTTTTCAACTTCCGCTTAATGAAGTAATCGAAACCTATTCAACCGGGATGAAAAAAAAATTAGCTTTACTTTCAGTGATTAAGCAGGACAAGGAAATTTACATTTTTGATGAGCCGTTTAACGGACTTGACCTTGAAACAAATAAATCGTTAGAAATTATTATTGAGTTGCTAAAAGAAAAAGGTAAAACAATTTTTATTTCATCGCATATTCTTTCACCATTGATAACGGTTTGTGATAAAATTCATTTATTAAAGCAAGGGACGTTTACGAATAGCTATGTAAAAAATCAGTTCAATGAAATAGATAGGGAACTATTTGCTGACTTCAGTCAACGGGCAAATGAAATATTATCAAATGCAATTTAATGAAATTATTAAAATGACAATCGGGGAATTTAACAGTTTAACAGTTCAGCAACAGAAAGACGAACTTTTCAAATGTTGTGGTTGTCTTGCATGGGTTGATAATCTTTCTGAAAAAATTCC
>JBDSOU010000135.1:0-28622 GCA_039914625.1 Bacteroidia bacterium
TGAAAATTATTCTTAAGTACAATGGATTTTATTTTTTCGAGATCACAATCCTCTGATAATACCATTATAACTTTTGATTGCCGGTGAATGTATCCTGACAATTCGCTGAAAAGTTTTTCAAAATATTCTGAATGTTCTCCGCAATACCATGCATATTCAGCTTCGTTATTTGGTTGCCTATTATAATAAGGAGGATTAATCAGCACAAAATCAAAGTTCATCTGTGGAATTTTTTCAAACAAATCGGAATGAATGATTTGAAAAGCCGCATTGTTTTTATCAGCATTCAGTTTAACATTTTTCACAGAGTTTTCGCTTATATCGGACGCGGTAACCTGCGCGTTTCTTTTTGAAGCATAAATTGAAATCAAGCCGCTTCCTGCACCTAATTCTAAAAATATCTTATTTGTCAAGTTAAATTGTTTGAGGTGATCAAGTAATATTTTTGTGCTGAAAAATAATCCCGGATGAAAAACCCCTTTGAAAATTATTAATTGAATATCCCCATAATTATAATTACGATTTTTTGAAAGATATATTTCAATTAAAGGTTTTATGGCTTTGTTAATAAATGGCTTAAAAATGCTGCGGGCAAACATGAATAAGGGAGCGATCAGGATTGATTTCTTGTTTAGCAATAGGAAAATGGCAACAGGATGCAAAAGTAGATACCATTTGGAGAAATTTTCAATAACATTTTGCCATTAAAGAAATAACCTGTAAGTTTGCGCTCCCATAATAAAAATATCAAATATGCTTATTGTACCTATTAAAGAAAGTGAACCAATTGACAAAGCTTTAAAGAAGTTTAAGAAGAAATTTGAAAAGACAGGCGTGGTAAAAGAGTTGAGATCCCGCGCAGCTTTTGAAAAACCTTCCATTACAAGAAGAACCGAAGTTAAGAAGGCAAAGTACCGTAATACGTTGAAAGGACAGGAACTTCCTTTATAATGTTGTAAGACTTATGTAATAATCCGCAGGAGAAATTAAATTTTTTTCTGCGGATTTTGTTTTATTGAACAATTTATTTACTACTTTTATGTTTATTTTTCAAATATAGTTTATAGGATTAGCGATTTATTATGCCTGTAAAAAGCTTTTTAAAGTATCTTGAGTACGAAAAACGATTTTCTTCACATACCATTATCGCTTATGAAAACGATTTAAGCCAGTTTTATGATTTTCTTAAGAAGCAGTACCAGCTTGATGATATAAAACAGGTAACTCATTTTTTTATCCGCTCATGGATCGTAAGTTTAATGGATGCAAAAAAAACCGCTAAATCAGTGAACAGGAAAATTTCTGCCCTGAAATCTTTTTTCAGGTTTTTACTTAAAGAAAAAATTACGGAACAGAATCCGATGCTGAAAATTGTTTCTCCTAAAATTCCCAAACGGCTTCCTGAGTTTGTTTCTGTTGAGAACATGGAGTTGTTATTAAAGCATGTTGATCTGGGTGAAGGATTTGAAGGAATACGCGACCGCCTGATACTGGAATTGCTTTACGGAACAGGAATGAGGCGTGGTGAACTGATTGGGTTAAAAAACTCATCATTAGATTTTGGAAACGATACGCTGAAAGTTCTTGGAAAGAGAAATAAAGAACGCATTATTCCAATTACACCTTCACTCGTGAAACTGTTGAAAAAATATATTATTGAAAAAAACAATTATCTTGCAGAGTGCAATAGAGAGAATGATTTTTTAATTTTAGACAACCGTTGCAACCAAATGGGTCCTAAATTTGTTTACGAAATCGTTAAAAAACATTTAAGCTCTGTTACAACGAGTCAAAAGAAAAGTCCTCATGTACTTCGCCATACTTTTGCAACTCACATGCTGAATAATGGTGCCGATATTAATGCTATTAAAGAACTTTTAGGACATTCAAGTCTTGCAGCCACGCAGGTTTACACGCATAACACAATCAGCAAATTAAAAAAGATTTATAAACAAGCTCATCCGAAAGCTTAAAAGAAAGGAGACCATTTTATGAAGTTGAAAATTCAATCTATTCATTTCAGTGCCGACCAGAAACTTCTTGCATTCATCCAGGAAAAAGTGGACAGGCTGCTTCATTTTTATGAAGACATTATCGAAGGCGAAGTCTATTTGAAAATAGATAAATCAGACGATCTTGATAATAAAATTACAGAGATAAAACTGCAAACACCCGGTAAAATACTTTTTGCAAAAGAACGCTGCCGGACTTTTGAAGAAGCCACCGATTCTGCTGTGGAAGCATTGCGCAGACAGATTACCAAACATAAGGAGAAGACGCGGAGGGGTATGTGAACATTATGGGTAAATTACGAAAACCATAAATAATTTCAAAAAACTTGGCGGTCAGCAGGTAAAAGCAAATCGTATTTTACCCATTTATCATATTTGTATTCATGCTCATGGCATGTCATGCATTTTCTCATTTGGGTAAACTGATATTTGGTTCCGTCTGATTTAATAGAATTTTTGTAATCTTTATACTTCCATTTATGTCCCAGCAAATGGCATATAATATTTAAAAACATCACCTCTTTCCTATAGCTTAAAAACAAGGTGCGAAATTGCATCTGTTTTCTGAAAAGTTTATGAAATAATATTTTAAAACGAGGTTGGTTACCGTTTTATAAGGAATAGAAACGAAAAGGAAAATCAATTTTCCACTCTTTACACAATACTTCAGCACAACATGAAAATGTGATTTTAAATTATTTATGTATTTGCAATAATAAATTTAACCCAATTCATTTACTTTTACAAACCTCAATGTCAAGACAATTAATAATATTATGAGAAAATATTTTTTATTCACCTGCGTGTTTCTTTTTGCACAACTGAATTCTTTTTCACAAAAAATATGGACACTTAAAGAATGCGTGGATTATGCTTTAGCAAACAACATCCAGATAAAGCAAAGTGAACTTTCAACACAGATTTCAGAAACCTACCAGTCGGAAAACTATTACAATATATTTCCTTCGCTTAACGGTAGCGGGTCTTTCACAAACGGAAGCGGCAGGTCTATTGACCCCACCACATATACTTATACCACCCGTGATATTCAGACGGGAAATATCGGGCTCAATTCGAACTTTACAATTTTTAATGGCTTCCAGCTTCAAAATATATTGAAACAAAGCAAGCTTAATTTCATGTCGAGCAAATACGATCTCGAAAAAATAAAAGATGATATTTCATTAAATGTCGCTGCCTCCTACCTGCAGGTGCTTTACAGCAATGAGCAGGTAAAAGCGTCTGCAGATCGCCTTGACGCGTTAGTTAAACAGAAAAATCGCACCAAGCTTTTAACAGATGCCGGCACCCTTCCGGCAGGAAGCCTCCTTGATGCTGATGCGCAGGTGGCAAACGAAGAATATACTAAAATAACTGCCCAGAATTCACTTACTTCAGCGTACCTGACTTTGACTCAATTGCTGAATCTCGATTCAATAGGAGATTTTAAAACAGAAAATCCTAAAGTGGAAATACCCGATGAGAGTGTTTTAAATATTCCTGTGTCTGATATTTACGAAGTAGCTTCGAAAACAAAACCTGAAATAAAAAGTGCAGAGTATAAAGTATTGAGCGCTGAAAAAGGATTGGCAATTTCAAAAGGGGCTTATATGCCAAGAGTTTCGTGGTTCGGATCACTCAGCTCAACTTATTCCAGTGAAAGCCAGACAGCGGTCGGAGATCCTGTTTACAGTGGCCTCTATCCCACCGGAGGCGTAACAGGAGGGGGTGATACCGTTTATTCTCCTTATTACAGTTATAATTATGATGACACACCTTTGAAAGATCAGTTTAATAATAATTTTTATAAATCAACAGGCATTAATTTAAGCATTCCTATTTTTAACGGATTGTCAGCACGAAACTCTGTAAAACGTGCCCAGTTAAATTATGAATATGCAAAGCTCAATGCCGAGAATACAAAGAATCAATTGTATAAAAGCATTCAACAGGCTTATGCCGATGCTGTTGCCGCCCTCAATAAATATAAGGCATCAGAAAAAAGCGTTGAAGCATTAACACAGTCATTTACGTACACAGAGAAAAAATTCAATGCAGGATTGATTACATCTCTAGATTTTCTCACTGCGAGAAATAACCTTACACAGGCAGAATCTAATTTGCTCCAGGCGAAATATGATTATATTTTCAGGTTAAAAGTGCTCGATTTTTACCAGGGCAAACCTTTGGCGTATTAAGAAAATAATCTTTAATTTTCACGCCTGAACTTTTTACAACTATGGCAAAAAATAAAAAAGCATTAAAATATATTGGAATAGCTTTAGTCGTCATCATTCTAATCCTCACTGTTGCAAAATCTAAGGGTTGGATCGGGAGTGATGATGCGGTCAAAGTAAGTGCTGAAAAGGCAAACCTCCAGACTATTGTTGAAACAGTTTCGGCAAGCGGAAAAGTGCAGCCCGAAGTGGAAGTAAAAATGAGCGCTGATGTGTCAGGAGAAATTGTTGAAATGGATGTGAAAGAAGGTGACCTCGTGAAAAAAGGAACATTGCTGTGCAAAATAAATCCTGAAATTTATGTGAGTAATCTTGACCGTACCGTAGCATCTGTGAACTCATCCAAAGCGAATTTTGAAAACAGCAAATTGAGATTGATACAGGCGCAATCACAATTTACGAAAGCGGAATTAACTTTTAATCGAAATAAAAAACTTTATGATGACGGAGCAATTTCAACCGCTGATTTTGAGGCGATCAAATCTTCCTATGAGGTTGCAAAAGCAGAAGTTGATGCTGCCCGGCAAAGTGTTCGTGCTGCTGAATTCGGAGTAAATAGCGCAGATGCAACAGTAAAAGAAGCAAGAGAAAATCTCAATAAAACTTCCATTTTTGCTCCCGTGGACGGAACAGTTTCAAAGTTGAGCGTTGAAAAAGGAGAGCGTGTTGTAGGAACATCACAAATGGCGGGAACAGAAATTATGCGAATTGCAAATCTGAATGAAATGGAAGTGAGTGTTGATGTAAGTGAAAATGATATTGTGCGTGTTCATTATGGAGATACTGTGCTGATTGATGTGGATGCTTATATGGACAGAAAATTCAAAGGAGTTGTGACGGAAATTGCAAACTCTGCAGATATTTCCGGTCAAAGCACCGATCAGGTGGTCAACTTTTCGGTGAAAATAAGAATACTCCGTGAATCTTACCAGGATTTAATACCTGCTGACAAACCTGCTTATTCACCATTCAGACCGGGCATGTCCGCAACTGTTGATATTCAAACCAAGCGTGTTGTAAATGTTATTGCAGTTCCGATACAAGCTGTTACCACTCGCGACACGGCAGAGAAAGCATCAGCAAAACGTGTAAAACGACCCGGTGATAATGATGAAAATGACAACGGTAAAACCTCATCAGAAAAAACAACAAAAGCTGACGAAAACAAAAAAGCAAATGAATGTGTGTTTTTAGTCCGGGATGGAAAAGCGAAAATGATGCCTGTAAAAAGCGGTATCCAGGATAACATGTTCATAGAAATTGCAACTGGCTTAAAAGAAGGTGACCAGATCATTACCGGGCCATTCAGCGTAATTTCCAAAACATTGAAAGACGGAAATGAAATAAAAGTTGTTCCCAAAAACGAGCTTTTTGCGAAGGAAAAGTAACTGAAGAAGTTTAAAATTTAAAGTTTTGCCGCTGATTTTATGTATTGAGACAGCAACCGATGTATGTTCCGTTGCGCTCGAAAGAGATGGTTTACTGCTTGCAATTGCACAAAGCGATGAACCGAAATCACATGCGGGAACTGTAACAATATTTATTCAGCAGGTAATGAATGAAAGCAATTTGAATCTTTCACAAATTGACGCTGTCTCCGTAAGCAAAGGTCCCGGCTCTTACACCGGCTTGCGAATAGGAACAGCAACTGCAAAAGGTTTATGTTATGCCCTGGATAAACCATTAATTGCAATTAACACGTTGCACTCAATGACGAGTTATTTGATACATTTTTATCGACTTGAAACTTTAAACTTGAAACCAGAAACTCTATTCGCCCCTCTCATTGATGCCCGCAGAATGGAAGTTTACACAGCAGTATTTAACAATTTGCTGAATGAAATTTCCGGAACCAAAGCTGAAATTATTTCGGAAAATTCTTTTACGGAATTGTTAAACGAAAATAAAATTATTTTTTTCGGAGATGGAGTTGATAAATGCAAACAGGTTTTAAGTGTGAATCCCAATGCAGATTTTGTTAACGGTTTTAAGACTTCTGCCAGGGGGATGATGTCTTTATCAGAAAGAGTTTTTGCAGAAAAAAAGTTCGAAGACATCGCATATTTTGAGCCGTTCTACCTGAAAGATTTTGTAGGAAGCAAGCCAATGATTTAGGTTCCAGATCATTTTTACCTGTTGATAAATAAAAATTATTTTCAGGCAACTTTTTGAAGAGGTTAAGCGTCTTTAATATACAAGCAAAAAAGATAAAAATCATACTAAAGTATGATAAAAGAATTATTTGTTTGTTTCATTTTTTTCCTTATATTTGTCAGAACCATTATTTAACAATTTAAAAACCGCTAAAGAATGAAAAAAATCTACCTATTATTCTGCTTGGTTTTTTCAATTTCACTACACGTATCCGGTCAGTTATCAGTAAATTCAGGAGTTACTCCTACTCAATTGGTAAATACAATTTTAGGAACCGGGGTTACTGTTTCAAACATTACGGTCAATGGTGCACCTGCTTCATCAAGAGGTACTTTTGCTTGTGGAGGAGGTTGTAATGTAGGATTCACGGATGGAATTATACTTACCAGCGGAAGTGCCGCAGTTGCTGCCAATTCCAACACTGGTACTGGTCAGGGTTTGGACTTTGGCGGAGTCGGTGACCCTCAACTTAATACCTTAACCACTAATCCGACTCAGGATGCATGTGTTTTGGAATTTGACTTTTCTGTTGCCTCTGATTCCGTTGCATTCAATTATATTTTCGCTTCTGATGAATACGATGATTATGTCGGATCATCATTTAATGATGTATTCGGATTTTTTATCAGCGGCCCCGGCATTGTAGGTCAAAGAAACATTGCAGTAATACCGGGAACTTCTACTTCTGTTGCTATTAACAATGTAAATAACGGATTTGCGTCTGCTCAAACTAATCCTTCCGGTCCGTGCACCTATTGTGCATATTACAGAACTAATCCGTTTAATGCAATTACTACTGCCTATGACGGTTTAACCACAATCCTTACAGCAGGCAGCCTGGTTCAGCCGTGTGCGACATATCATATTAAACTTGCTATATCGGATGTTCAGGATCATATTTTTGATTCCGGAGTCTTCTTAGAAGGAAATAGCTTTTCTTCTTTTGGCTCGGTTCATATTTTGGCTAATGGAGTTTCTTATTCTTCAGGCTCCACCATTTATGCCTGTAATGGAACTTCTTTAACACTTGCTGTAAATCCCGCACAAAATTATAACTGGAACACAGGGGCAACTACACAGAGCATTGTGGTTAACCAGGGTAATATTGTACCGGGTGGAAACTATAGTTTTTTTACTTCTTTCGGAAGCTGTTTTACTTTTACATCCATTCACGTAGAATTTGTTACACCTACAGCTTCTATTACTCCTTTAGGACCTACTGCACTTTGTCCTGGCAGCACCGTCACTTTACAGGCTAATCCTGGTAATTCATATTTATGGTCCACTGGTGCAACTACACAAAGCATTACTGTAGGAACAGCTAATACGTACACAGTAACCGTCACCTTTAATGGAAATTGTTCAATGGCATCGCTTCCTATTCAGGTAACAGTTGGCAATGCTGTTGCAAGCATTTCCGGAACTACAAGCCTATGTAACGGAGCTAACACAACGCTTACTGCCAACTTAGGGCAAAGCTATCTATGGTCAAACGGGCAAACAACACAATCTGTTACAATTGCGGCTGCCAATACCTACACTGTGACTGTTACACAAGCAGGTGCGTGTACTGCTTCTGCTTCAGCAACTGTCAATGTTAATCCCAATCCAGTTCCTGCAATTACCGGCATCACATCAGTTTGCCAGGGAGCAAATGCTTCCCTTAATGCTGGTCCCGGCTTTACAAATTATTTGTGGAGCACTTCAGCCATTTCGCAAACCATCACTCCTTCAATTGCGGGTACATATACCGTTACTGTTACAAATGGTAACGGATGTACGGGTTCAACAGCTGCTAATGTGGCTGTTAATCCTTTACCTGTTCCTGCAATTGCAGGCAACACTTCATTTTGCCAGGGAGGTTCTTCAATATTGAGTGCCGGTGCGGGTTATACAACATACCTGTGGTCATCTGCAGCTACTACTCAGACAATTACTGCCGCATCTGCGGGTATATATACCGTTACGGTTACCAATGGCGCTACCTGCACTGCAAGTACCAATGTAAATATTGTTGTAAACCCTAATCCTTTACCTGCAATTACAGGGGCCACGGCTTTCTGTCAGGGAAATTTCACCGTATTTGATGCGGGCGCAGGATATTCAAATTACCTCTGGTCTAACGCTGCAGCCACCCAAACAATTAACCTGGCTACTGCGGGCAGCTTCACAGTTACTGTCACCAATGCAAACGGATGTACAGGCTCGGTAAGCAGGACAACCATTGTAAATCCTTTGCCTGTTCCTAATATTACAGGAACCACTTCCATCTGCCAGGGAACTTCAACAGCGTTTAATGCGGGTCCGGGTTATTCTGTTTATGCATGGTCAACAGGTGCTGCCGGGCAGACAATAAGTGCCGGAACTTCGGGTACATATACCGTTACTGTTACCGATGCAAACGGGTGTAAAGCATCTGATAATATTAATCTCACTGTTAATCCTTTACCCGTACCTGCAATTACAGGCAACAATACTTTCTGCCAGGGTGCTTCCTCTGTTTTAAATGCAGGAGGTGGCTTTTCGAATTATCTCTGGAATACTACAGCAACAACACAAACCCTGAATGTTTCAACTTCGGGTAATTATATCGTTACAGTGACCAATGGATTTAGTTGCACAGCAAGCACGAGCCAAAATGTTGTGGTGAATGCCTTGCCGGTTCCTGTAATTACCGGAACAACTTCCATCTGCCAGGGTAACTTCACAGTTTTTAATGCAGGAGCAGGGTACGTAAATTACGCCTGGTCAAACGCTGCAACTACACAAGCCATTAATATCAGTAATGCCGGTGTCTTCACAGTTACGGTTACAAATGTAAACGGATGCACAGGTTCAGTATCCAAGACAACGGTTGTAAATCCTTCACCGGTTCCTAACATTACCGGCAACACTGCAATCTGCCAGGGGACGTTAACAACATTTAATGCAGGAGCAGGCTTCAATTCTTATGTTTGGTCAACTGGCGGAGCCGGTCCCGTCATGAATATCGGAATTTCGGGTACCTATACCGTTACTGTCACCGATGCAAACGGATGCACGGGCTCTGATAATATTAATCTCACCGTGAATCCTTTACCCGCTCCTTCGATAACCGGCAATAATGAATTCTGCCTGGGGAATTCGTCAACATTAAATGCTGGTGCCGGTTTCGCAGGCTATCTCTGGAACAATAGTGCAGTCTCTCAGACAATCAATGTTAGTGCTGCAGGCAATTACGTTGTCACTGTTACCAATGGATTCAGTTGCACCGCAAGCACAAACAAAGTAGTTACGGTTCATCCATTACCTGCGCCTGCAATAGCCGGGGGAACAGGAATTTGCCAAGGAACGTTTACAATTTTGAATGCGGGAAATAATTATTCTAACTATGCCTGGTCAACGGGTGCGACAACACAGACGATCAACGCAAGTACGGCTGGTAATTTTACAGTCACGGTTACTGATGTTTTCGGTTGCACCAATACTGCAAGCACTATAATGGTCATTCATGCATTGCCAGCACCTGCCATTACCGGCAACACTGCCATCTGCCAGGGAACTTCAACTCAGTTTAATGCAGGTGCAGGTTACAATTCTTATATATGGTCAACAGGCGGTTCAGGCCAGTTTTTGAATAACGGAACTGCGGGTACCTATACCGTTACAGTCACCGATGTAAACGGATGTACAGGTTCTGATAACATCAGCCTTACGGTTAATCTGCTGCCTGTTCCGGTAATAACCGGTAATGATGAATTCTGCCAGGGCGCTTCTTCAATTTTAAATGCCGGGGCAGGTTTCACCAATTATCTCTGGAGCAACAGTTCAAGCGCACAAACCATTAATGTGAATGCTTCAGGCAATTATTCTGTAATTGTTACCAACGGATTTAACTGCTCTGCAAGTGCCAACATGGTTGTTACTGTTCATGCCCTTCCGACACCGGCAATTACCGGGGGATCCGGTATTTGTACTGGCAGCTTTACTATTTTAAATGCAGGCAATGGGTATGCAGATTATTCGTGGTCGTCAGGCGGATCTACGCAGACCATTACAGTCACTAATGGCGGAAATTATGCTGTTACCGTAACGGATAACAATGGCTGTGTCAGTTCAACCGGCACAACAATGGTTGTGAATCCGCTGCCCGCACCTGCCATTACAGGAAACACTGCCATCTGCCAGGGAACTTCAACGCAATTTAATGCGGGTACAGGTTACAATTCTTATATATGGTCAACAGGTGGAGCAGGCCAGTTTATAAATAACGGAACTGCGGGCACATACACCGTTACGGTTACTGATGCAAACGGATGCACCGGCTCTGATAATATCAGCCTTGTTGTAAATGCTTTGCCCACTCCTGCAATTTCAGGCAATACGGTTTTATGCCAGAATAATAATACTGTGCTCAATGCCGGGGCAGGTTATACTTCTTATGTTTGGTCAAACAGCTCCACGGCACAAACCATCAACACCGGAATTGCCGGAATCTATTCAGTAACTGTCCGCGATGGAAACGGATGTTCAGCTTCCGCATCAGTAAATGTTATTGTTCATGCATTACCTTCACCTGTAATTACAGGAATTAATCCAATTTGCCAGGGTAATAATACCATTTTGAGCGGTGGCAATTATGCAAGCTTTGCGTGGTCAACAGGGGCCAATTCTCAAACTATCAATACTTCGGCTGCCGCAAGTTATACCGTAACAGTTACGGATAACAATGGTTGTGTAAATTCTTCTCCCGCATTTACCCTAGTCATTAATGCTTTACCTGCTGCTGTGGTCGGATCTAATTCTGCTATTTGCAAAGGAGGTTCTTCCAGCTTTACTATTTCATTTACTGGAGTTGCACCATTCCATTATATATATAATGACGGAGTTCAGAACTCTCCTTTATTAACCGCTCCAAATTCTTCTGTAACCATTAATGTTTCTCCTGCTGTCACTACCACTTACACCTTGGTTGGTATTTCCGATTTGCATTGCTCCGGTACGTTTACAGGAGCAGCCGTGGTTACTGTTAATCCTTTGCCGACTCCTGCCATTACCGGTAACAACATAATCTGTGACGGATCTTCCGCAACATTTAATGCCGGTTCCTATTCCGGTTATTCATGGTCAACCGGTCAATCCATGCAAAATATTTCGGTGAGCACTGCCGGGTCATACACGGTGACGGTTACTGATGGCAACGGTTGCATTAACTCAACTTCACGAACTCTCATTGTAAATCAAACCCCTGTTGCAGCATTTACCAATGATACCAGCTTAACCTGTGCAGAACCGATTATACATTTTTTTGATAATTCAATTTACCCTGCAGGGTCATCCTTTGTGTGGGATTTTGGTGACGGATCGCAGTCAACTGAAGTAAATCCTGCGCACACGTACACCATTGCGGGAACGTATCCGATTAATTTAATCATCACGTCTCAGTTTGGCTGCACAGGCACCATCACGCAGAATACCGAAATACAGTTCTTTCCACTGCCGGTTGCTGAATTCAAAGCTGATCATGCAACGGCAAGCGTTTTCAATTCCAATTTCAATTTAGTTGATCTGTCTCAAAATGCCGTTTCATGGAATTGGAATTTCGGTGACGGAGCCACTGCAGCAGAACAGAATCCGAGACATAATTATGATGACATCGGTAAATTTAAAATTTTGCTCACAGTGACCAATATTGCAGGATGCGTGAGCCGTTACGAACAGGATATACTGGTTACTCCGTTCTTTGTTCCCAACAGCTTTACTCCTAACGGTGACGGACTGAACGAGGAATTTTTCGATCCCGGCTATGTGATGGATGTGGCAGCTTACAGCATGACCATCTGGAACCGTTGGGGACAGAAAATTTTTGATGTTGACAATGCGAAGGAAACATGGAACGGCTTTGATAGAAACGGCAATGCAGTTCAGCAGGGATCGTACGTGTACCAGATAAATGTGCTCACCAAATCAAATAAAAAATATTCCTACCAGGGCACTGTAATGGTGTTAAGATAATTGTATTACTAAGTCCATTAAAAGGCGTGAAAGATTTCCTTTCGCGCTTTTTTATTTAGGAAGGCTTCAGGCGAAAAAACTCAACAGGCATTTTTTGGATTAGCAAAACCCGTGCTTTACTCTTTCATTTTTACCGGGCGTACTTCAATGTTTGCAGAGTTAGCATTATCATTTGTAGAAGCTTTAACCCAACACTTGTAATAGTAACTATTTACAATTATAAGTCGTGTGGTTTTGGATTCTGGAAAATATACCAACGCACCAATTCCGAGACAAAGTAATAATGGAGATGCAACTATTTGTAACCACCCAAGCGATTCAGTTAAGAACTCCAAAAATTTAAACATAATCATTTCTATTGCATCTTTTTAAAAAAGATGATCATCTACATCATCAATTAAGAATATTTTGTTCATGCTGTTGGTATGTATATAGTAAATGTTGAACCTATATTGGGTTTTCCATCTGCTACAATAAAACCGTTGTGGTTAGTAACAATTTTTTTTACAATGGCTAAACCAATACCTGTTCCTGAATATTCATTCTTACCATGCAACCGCTGAAAGAGTTCAAATATTTTAGTGGCGTATTGATTTTCAAAACCAATTCCGTTGTCATCAATTTTAATTGCGTAATATTTTTTTTGTTTGTTAGCTGCCGGGTGCTGTATTTTTTCCCCTGCAACAATTGAAGAAATAATTTTAATATGGGGTTTAATTTCGGGTCGGCTGTATTTAATGGCATTGTCAATAAGGTTTGTAAAGAGTTGAGCGATTTGAATACGCACTCCGTTTATAGTCGGAAGATTTTTATAATCAATAGTGGCTTGTTTTTCAAGAATGATTAAATGCAGGTCGTTTTTTGATTCTTCAACAATGGTATTTAAGTTGCAGGGTTCAAGAATTAATTCTTTTGTATTAGTACGCGAAAAATTAAGCAGCGAAACAATGAGATTTTGCATCCGCTCGCCAGCCGCTATAATGCGGTTGAAATACTCCTGGGTCTTTTCTGAAAATTTTTCTGTTTCTAAAATGCGCTTGCCGAAGGTTTGAATTTTCCGCAATGGCTCCTGCAAATCATGGCTGGCAACATAACTGAAGGAGGCAAGTTCAGAATTGGTGAGTTCAAGCGCAAGATTTTTTTCCTGTAATTCTTCCGTGCGTTCTTTTACTTTCTGTTCTAATTCTTCAGTAAAACTTTTTTGCGTTGTAATATCAGTATTGGTTCCTATCCATCGCTCAATTTTTTCGTGGGCATCTTTTACAGGATAGGCACGTGTAAGAAACCAGCGATATTCTCCATCATGCCTGCGCAGTGGAAAGGTTAGTTCAAATGGTTCGTCTTTTTTCCATGCTTCTTTTACAAACTTCACAACTCCTTTAATGTGGTCAGGGTGGTGCACTTTGTCCCATCCCCAACCTTGCATTTCTTCAAGGGTGCTTCCAGTGTAATCATACCATCGCTGGTTATACCAATAAATCCATCCGTCCGCTTTGGCAATCCATGCAAGATTTTGAATGCTGTCGGCAAAAGTGCGAAACTGGTTTTCGCTTGCTGCAATTTTTTCTTCTGCTTTTTTCCGTTCGGTAATATCGCGGTTCACAGCAACTGCTGCAACGGGTTTGCCATTGTTATCATACACATAAGAAATGGATACGAGTACGCTCACAAGTGTACCGTCTTTTTTGGTTTGCACTACTTCACCTTGCCATTTGCCTGTGTCATTTAAATCCTTCGACCATGATTGCCTATCTTCATCTGATATAAATTGCGTGGATAGTAGTTGCATTGCATAGTTGCCCATTACTTCATCGCTTGTATATCCATACAGATTTTCTGCGCCTTTGTTCCAACTTATAGTTTTATAATCCATATCAGTGCCTACCACTGCATCGGCAATATTTTCAGTGAGTGTTGCAGCAGTGCGTAACTGTTGATTAGCTTCTTCAATTTTTTTACGGGCTTCAACCTGTTGTGTAACTTCCACTCCATGAGACAATAATCTTTCTGTATTTCCTTTTTCGTTCTTAATTGGCTGGATTACTGAAGTATAATAGTGCAAATCCAGTTTGCCAGTTCTATTATTTATTAATTCAACAGGAAACTCATTAGCGATGAATGGTTCCCCTGTTGAAAAAACAGTATTCAGAATATCTATTAAACCCTGTTGTTCTATTTCCGGAAAAAGCTCCTGAACGGTTTTGCCGGGAGTTATTTTTCTATCAACTAATTTTTCGTATTCAGCGTTGGCAAATTCATAAATATGTGTATCGCCTTTTAAAATTGCAATGCCTGCGGGAGCATTCATAAACGAATTATAAAGCACTATGCGCTCATCGCTCAGGCGTTGCTCGCTTTCTTTAATAATTTTTTGGGCTTCAACCTGTTCGGTTACATCATAAGCAAAAACTAAAACGCCTTCTATTTTACCTTCGTCATTCTTAAATGCCTGGTAGGTCAAATTCAGATAAAATTGTTGAAGTCCGTTGCCTCTATCCACCATGAAGGGCATTTCGTTGCCGGTAAAAGTTTCGCCCGATTTGTAAACCTTATCAAGCAGCTCAATAAAGCCCTGCTTTTTGATTTCCGGAATCGCTTCACGCAACGTTTTACCTATTACTTCGCGGTTTCCCAGAAACTGCTTGAACAGTGGGCTAATTAATTCAAACCGGTGTTCTGGTTCTTTAAGCAAGGCAAGCATTGCAGGCGACTGCATTATAAAATTCCGAAGCCTTTGTTCGCTTGCTTCAATTTTTTTCCTGGCAAGTGTTTCTTTTGTAATATCCTGCAGTGTTCCGTTAAAACGAGAAGCTTTTTTATCTTCTCCAAACCATGCTCTTCCCTTGGCTCTTACAGTACGTTGCTGTTTTGTTATAGGATTTATGATACCGTATTCAATATCGTAAAGCCCACCAGATTCGTATTTTAAAGCTTTTTGTATAGCTTCCTTAACACGGCTTCTGTCTTGTTGATCCATCACATTTATGCCCTGCGAAATATCCAACTCCACATCATGCGGCAAGCCAAACCAGTCTTTAAAGCGGTTGTTGCCAATAATTTTCTTTGTTAGCGGATTATAATCCCAGGTGCCCAATTCTGCTGCTTCAATAGCGAAATTCAGTTGATCATTGCTTTCAGCTAATTTTTTAAAATTATTTACTTTTTCAGTGGTTTCAATTACCGTTACCAACACACCACCTACTTCACCATCTTCTTTTAGTACCGAGCTGTAACTGAAAGTCCAATAAACATTTTCCAGTTTTCCATTTCGATAGATCGGGATCAATTGGTTCTCGCTCCATGTAGAATCACCGCCATTCCGCACCTGGTCTATCAACGGTTTAATGATGGGCCATATCTCTTGCCAGCAATCTTCGCCTTTCTGTCCTAATGCGGTGGGATGTTTACCATCGTTACCAAGACTCGGGCGGTAAGCATCGTTATAAAACTGGATAAGGTCATTTCCCCACCACAGAAACATGGGAAATTTGGAGTTCAACAGGATGCTTAATGTGGTGCGCAAACTTTGCGGCCATGTATCAGGACTGCCAACAACACTTTTTGACCAGTCAAATGAACGAATAAGATCACCCATATCGCCACCGCCAGTAAGAAACGCAGGTATTTTTTTTTCTTTCGCCTTCATGATTTAATAATCAATGCTGTGAGTATGGATTTCATTTTGTAAAAATGCAAATAAAAAATTAATATATTTTCGTTTACTTAGACCATCCTTAGTTATTTGATTTTTAGTGCCATAGCAAATCTTCATGTTTTAATTAAAGAGGTCTGCATGTTAGCTGCCGTGATACTTTGCTTTATTCTAAATCCTCATATTTATTGTAAATTCAAGTCTATCTGAAATATTTAATTCTACTCGTTTTACATTAAACTGTTGTTGTGTAAGTGGACCAATCATCCCATTTTTATCTCCCCAATTCATTCCCTTTTTTAGAGGTAGAATAAAATAGTTTGTGATGTTTTTATTTGGAGGTACTGGAAAAATTCTTGGATGTTGTTTGACAATTTTATATTTATCATTGAACCCTACAGCAAATACAGTTGCTTCAATTAAGGTACTGTAGCTGCTGCCATCAGAAGGTTCGTGATTCTAAGTTTAACTGGTAAGGTTCATCTGCAGCAATAAGATAGTAATTGTCAACGATTTTATCCTTGATGGCAAGACCGCAACCTCCTATGCAACCACAAAATAAGGTGAACAAAATTATTCTCAATCTAAGCATTGTTTGTATTATTTTTGCTTTCCTTGTTTTATTTGCAAGCCGCTTTGATGTTAGTACTGCTGTTTGTCGAAGCGTAATAATGGCAGGTAACATGAATAAACGCACCTTTGTGCTAACTTTCTCCTTCATCTTCAAATAATTAAGTAGATCAGCTCCTTTTTAAAAATTTCCATTAATGATATTATAGCCGGCAACAAATCAATTCTTATATCAAAAGTACAAAAAAATAAAACCCCATTTTTCCCAACGGGGTTTTGTTGTTTTCTCTATAAAAAGTTTTTTGAAAAATGTTAAATGCATGAACAGCAAAAGCAAAAAATTCTTTACCAATTAATTAATTTTGACGGAACATATTCGCAAATGGTAATTTCGGAATTTGTTTCAATAAATACAATCGTGTATTTTTTTTTGAATGTTACGCACTTGTAACCTAAAGCGGCTCAGCCGGGTTCGCGGCAAATGCTGAATCCTCTTCTGTCATCAGCCATCTGATCAATAAAATCATACACCGAATCCGAAAATTTATCGGCAGTCATTATCAATCCTTGCGATTCAATAAACCATGCAATTCTTGCAATGCTGTCTGCAACCGATTGCTTAATAACTATTTTTCTTTTGCCCATTGCCTGATGCGTTTCTTAGAATATACTCTCGCTTCAGCAATGCTATAGGTCTTTTCAGGTCTTGATTTAAGAGCAGCTTTCTTTTGCATCAACAGATATTCTCTTTCGGTAATAAGAACATATTTCTTCTTGGAAATTATTATTTGCGTCATAATTAAAATATTTTTCTCAAAATTAATCAAAAAGAAAATTGTTTTAAACATTTCCTGTTGAATGTGGTTCGCTTCCCACAAAAAAAATAAAACCCCATTCTTCCGAACGGGGTTTTGTTGTTTAGAAAAGTGAATATCTTATTTTAAAACTAAAACATCAGATTAAATAGAGAAGTACCAATTACTAATTACGAATTATCAATTACCAATTACCAAGTACCAAGTACCAAGTATCAATGCAGACTGCGGACTGTTTACTGTTTACTGCATACTTTCCCACCTACTCACGCTCCCTCCGCTACAGGATGATTCTCCAAAGAACTCTCACTTCCCACCATCATTTCACCTGTAAATAAAGGCACTAACGCCACGCTTATACGCGAAGTGGTTCCGGCAGAAAGAGTCACATTCACTCGTTGGTCCGGGCAGCCATCGCAAACTATTTTGCAAACTACCTGGCCGTCCTGTAACTGGGTCAGCGTACATTTACCGTTTGCATCAGTAACACCGGTTTTCGAAGTTCTCACGATGCTAACTTCAGCGCCTTGTTTCTTCACCCCATTCAGGGTTACATCCGCGATAAACGTAGCAGCTCGCGGAGGTTCCACTACAGCCGACACCGCTTCAAACGAAAACTGTTTTCTCATTTCGTCATTAGCCATAAACAGGTGGTGCCCGTCAACGCCCATGCTGATTCCTGCCAAATAGCATTACGCATAAGCATCCACCTTTACAGAGGTTGAAACACGGCTTGCTTTTATAGAATTATAAAATTCATCGGTCTTTGTTTTTGCAACTTCCATTTTTAAATTATAAGCTGCCGGAAATGCTGCAGGCATGTTCGCGCCTCCGGCACTAAGCGCCACTGTGTTAGCAGCTATATACTGGCTTCCTTTCAAAAGCAGACTATTTAATGAAGAAAAATTATTGTTGCTCGCTGACTCATAATCCTGCCAGCCGGCCGCGTTTAATTCTGCAGTTAGGTCTGCGGCATACTATACTTCAACCGTTAGCCTTTAAACTCTTACAAAATCGCCAAAATGTCGGGGTATTCCATTAGCAAGCGCCAATATCTGGCTATAAAGCCCATATATAAAAGTGGTTTCTTACAATAATGCAGTAACAAAGCTCCTGAGTTCCTTTTCAAAAGAAACTATATTAAAAGAAGAAAACCTTAACGGGAACGGGAACGGGTATCACAATAGGTCAAAAGCAAAAGAACATTTTTAAAAAGTGCCTTTTTATTTAGCGTAAATAAAATCGGCAGTAAATCATTGAAAATTGATCCCATGGTAATTGAAAATTGGGCATTGGATATTGAAAATTGGAATATAGAATTTGGTTATTGAAAATTGGAATTTGGAATTTGGAATTTGTTCCTTGGTAATTCGCCCCTCAGCTCACCCCGCTGAACTGCCTCAAAAAGCGCACATCGTTTTCCGAAAAAATCCGTAAATCTTTTATGCCGAATTTAAGCATGGCAATGCGTTCTATACCCATTCCGAAAGCAAAGCCGGAATAACGCTGCGGGTCTATCTTACAATTTTCCAGCACCTGCGGGTCCACCATGCCGCACCCCATAATTTCGACCCAGCCGGTGTATTTGCACACATTGCATCCTTTGCCATCGCAAATAAAACACGATACATCCATTTCAGCCGATGGCTCGGTGAACGGAAAATAGGAGGGACGCAAGCGGATGTCCGATTTTTCACCGAACATTTCCTGTGCAAAATATAGCAGGGTTTGTTTCATGTCGGCAAACGAAACGCCTTCATCTATATACAACCCTTCTACCTGGTGAAAAAAACAATGAGCGCGTGCCGAAATGGCTTCATTGCGGTAAACCCTTCCCGGAGATATAGTTCTGATAGGAGGTTTAGTCGTTTCCATTACACGCACCTGCACAGAAGAAGTATGTGTGCGCAAAGCAATATCAGGATTGGTTTCTATAAAAAAAGTATCCTGCATATCACGGGCAGGATGGTTTTCAGGAAAGTTTAAAGCCGTAAAGTTGTGCCAGTCATCTTCAATTTCAGAGCCTTCACTGACGGTATAGCCGATATGATTAAAAATAGCTGCAATTTTATTCTTTATAGTAGTAATAGGGTGGAGGCTGCCCGTTGGCATCGCCTCTCCTGGAAGCGTCAGGTCGGCTGCCTCTTCTGATTTTTCAGCATCCGCAAACGTATCTTTAAAAGCCGTGAGCTTTTCCTCTGTTTTTACTTTCAGTTCATTCACCCATCTGCCGTAATCTTTGCGCAAAGCAGGTTCAATATCTTTCATCTTCGAAAAAAGATCAGAAAGAATTCCTTTCTTGCTCAGAAATTTCAGGCGAAAATTTTCAAGCTGCTCTTTAGTTTCAGCTTTAAAAGACTCAACTTCGGTAATCAGGTTTTTTATTTCGTTTTCCACAGAGAGAAATTTGTTTAAAGTTTAAAGTCTAAAGTCTGAAGTTTTCACATGCGACAGCGAAACCCCGGACTTTAGACTTTAAACTTTAAACTTTAAACTTTATATTTTTTACTGAACAACTTTCACCGTCATTTTCACATCCGTAACCGGGCGGTCACCGGGTGCTGTTTTAACAGCGGCAATTTTATCAATCACTTCCATGCCTTCGATCACTTCACCGTAAACTGTGTAGTTCATATCCAGGAAAGGAGTGCCGCCCTGCGCAATATATTCTTTACGCTGTTCGGGAGTAAATTTAGCTGTTCTGTTGGCATCAAACTGGTTTAATGCCGCATCCGTAAGTGGTCCGCCCTGTACAATATAAAACTGGCATCCGCTGGAAGCTTTCTCAGGATTCTCAGTGCGCGCAGCACACAGCGCCCCTTTTTTATGAATAAAAGCAGGGTTAAATTCAGCAGGAATAGTATAACCAATATCGCCACCACCCAATGCAACACCCGCAGCGGCAGTCTTAGAACCCGGATCTCCGCCCTGCAGCATGAACCCGCTGATGACACGATGAAATAAGGTTCCGTTATAAAAACCTTCTTTGGCAAGTTTCAGAAAATTGTCACGGTGCTTGGGGGTTTCATCATATAACTTCACTTTCATGGTTCCGTAATCGGTAGTGATGGAAACAATGTGCTCCTTTGTTGCAGCAGCTTTTGCCGGTTTCGAAGCTTTTTTATCCTGTGCCGCAAGGTTAAGCGTTAACAATGCAACAAGTAAAACTGTTGTTGAAATCTTTTTTTTCATATTTACGTATTAGTTATTTTTGTGAGGTGCAAGTTTAATTAAAATATAATGTAAATAAAATGAACAATCAAACTTTAAGGTCGCTGGCAGTAATTTTCTTCATTTCAGGATGTGCTTTATCCGTTGGCTCCTGCCGCGAAAATGGTCCTGCCGATGCTCTTGTAACGGTTATTGATAGTGCCGGAAAAGTCATACAGGGAGCAAAAGTTATTCTCGAACAGGATAGCGTTATAAGCGCAAACACAGGGGCACAGGCAAATGTTCACAAGGAACAACTGACTGATTTTAACGGACAGGCTATTTTCTCTTTTCCTCTCGAAGCGGTGCTCAACATTGAAGTTGTAAAAGGCGCTTTGGATGTGAAAGATTACATCAGGCTGGAGCAATCCAAACAAGTGGAAAAGACCGTGGTCTTGAAATAAGTTGTTGAATTATTGAGTTGTCCTTGAGAATATTCTTTGTTTATTAATAATTCAATAATTCATCAACTTTCCTTAAACACCCCGCTGTTTTTAAAATAATCAATCACACATTGCTTGAGCATAATATCCTGTTCTTTAAGAGTGAGCGGGGGAAATTTTTTTTGCAGCTTGTAATGTGGCCAGCCTTCCCCATCAAGACCTTCCAGTTCGTAATAACCATAAGTGCTCAGCAGGCGGCAGGTGGCAATGTGCATTAAATCTTCTTTCTCATCTTTTGAATACTTCTTTTTTCCTCTGCCTAATTCCTGCACTCCGATTAGAAAAATTATTCCCTGCAAATCCAGGTCCTGACCGAATAAATCAGAAAGCTGCTCCGTTAAGCGGTTCCACTCAGACTTCAGTTCTTCAATATTTTTAATATCCATTTCAATTACAAAAGTAAAGTATTTCTGATTTTATGCCGGATTAAAAACCGCTATGCGTTAACTTTGCACCACTTTTTTGAAATTTGCTGGCATGAAATTAAGATGGCTTGTATTCCTTTTGGTAATTAATGTTTCCGGCATTAAAAGTTCTTTTGCTGAAAGCAGGAAACCCATTGATGTAGTCATTTGCATGGATCTCAGCGGCAGTACTAACGGCTTGCTGGATGATGTAAGAGATATGTATTGGGATCTTGTAAACCAGGTGAACACCTATCGTCCGCAGCCTCATTTCAGAATAGGATTGGTAGGTTTTTCCCGCCCGTCTTTCGGAAGAGATAATGGTTTTGTAAAGATTCTTGCTCCGCTCACCAATGATTATGAATTGGTGGCCTATGAACTTGCAAAACTGAAAACTGATATTGAAAAAGGAGACCAGTTAGTGGGAGCTGCTTTGATGGCGGGCATAAAAGGAATGCAATGGTCAATAGACCAGCACGCAATAAAAACAATTTTTTTAATTGGCAATGGTGTAGTGTCGCTCGACAAAATGAAATATAAAGAAGCCTACCCGCTTGCTTCTCAAAATAATATTATAGTGAATACCATTTATTGCATGTCATCTAATTTTAAAAAAGATATTCGCGGCTGGAGAGAAATTGCGTTGAATACAAATGGTGTTCAATATGATGTTTTAGTGCATAAAAGAAATCAGCTCATACTTTCAACTGATTCAACAGATCGTTTGCTTGAATTGAATAAAAAACTCACGGCAACTTATATTTACTACGGAACAAACGGAAAAGATTTTTTTAAATTAGAACGGCTCACGGATAAAGTTGCAGTCAATGCAAATGAAATGACATTTCAATCGAGAATGTTTTTTAAAATTTCCGATCTGTACCAATTAAACCAATCGCATTGGGATTTGGTTGACCATGTTAAAGTGACAAATAATAATTTGCAAAAAATTGATCCGTCCCTGTTACCCGACACATTGAAAAAATTTACTGCTGATGCATTAAGAGCATTGGTAGCAAGAAAAAAAACCGAACGCCAGAAAATAATTGAGCAGATCAGGGAATTGCTTCCTTACGATCGTCAGAAAACAATTAATAAAAAAATAAAAGAAGAAGGGTACGATAAACATCCGGGCACCCTCGATTGCATTATCATCAGTTGGCTCAATAAAAAAGCCGCTGAAAAAGGCCTGGAAACTTTTGTTAACTAAATACCTATTGTAAATTGTTAAATTGATAAATGAGCAGCTGGAATAAATGGCTTTTCGGAGGATTAGGCTGGGCAGTAGGTGGCCCAATTGGGGCAATCATTGGCTTTGCTCTCGGTTCTCTGTCCGAAAATGAGCAATTGCAACTATCAGGAAAAGCCACAGAAAAAACCTTGCCCGGTGATTTCGGAAGCGCTTTGCTGATTCTTTGTGCAGGACTGATGAAAGCGGATAATCAGCTTAAAAAATCGGAATTAGACTATGTAAAAAACTTTTTGATTCAGCAATTCGGTGTCGAATATACCCGCCAACGGATGTTGCTTTTGAGGGAAATTTTAAAGCAGGAGTATTCTGCAAGAGATGTTTGTTTCCAGGTAAAGCACAATCTGGATTATTCATCAAGACTGCAATTGCTTCACTTATTGTTTGGCCTTGCCAGAGCAGACACTGACATTCACTCAGCCGAAATTTCTTATATCGAACAGGTTTCAGGGTATCTTGACATTAAGCTGCCCGATTTTATTTCTATCAAAGCCATGTTTGTTAAAGATAAAATCTCTGCATACAAAATTCTTGAAATTGACGTTACGGCAACTGATGAGGAATTAAAAAAAGCATACCGCAGAATGGCTGTAAAATACCATCCCGATAAAGTACATCACCTCGGACCTGATTTCAGAAAAGATGCTGAAGAAAAGTTTAAAAAGATCAGTGAGGCGTATGAAACTATTAAAAAGGAAAGAGGAATTAACTGAATAATGAATGTACTGGACATCATAATTGCTATCCCTCTGCTCTGGGGTGCTTACAAAGGCTTCAAGCGGGGATTTATTTTTGAGATGTTTATGCTGATCGGTTTAATTCTCGGCTTATACATTGCTTTTAAATTTTCAGGATTAATCAATGATCTGGTTGCAAAAATGGTTGCTGCGAATAGTGCCGCTATTCCTTACATCTCGTTCATCATAGTTTTTGCAGCAATACTTCTGATCTTAATTTTATTTGCCAAATTGTTAGAAGGTATTTTGAAAGCTGTTTCTCTAAATGTTTTGAACCAGGTTGCGGGCGCTGTTCTTGGAATTATAAAATTTGCTTTGGTAGTAAGTGTTATTCTTTGGTCGTTCAAAGCACTCGAACCACATTGGAATTTTATAAATGCTTCTACAAAAAAACAATCACTGCTTTATGATCCTGTTTTAAAAACTGCTTCTTTTCTTACACCGGCTTTGCAGGATATTAAAGAGGAATTTAAAGAGAAGGTGGGTAAGTAAGTGGATTGAAGTTTATCTTCTTTAAGAGCAAGACAATTGCTTTTCTAAATAATTTTGCTTTCTATAGCTTTAGCAACTGCTTCGGTAGCTGAATGTACGTGCAGTTTTTCATAAATTTTTTTACAATGAAAATTTACTGTGTGCCAGGTGATGTCGGCCGCATTAGCAATCATCTTATAACTCAATCCTTTTACAAGGTAGCCAAGAATTTCAAGTTCCCTTGGAGTTAAATGAAACTGCGACCTTTCGTTTGAAGGCGATTGTTGCTTAAAAATTTCAAGCACCTTTCGTGCAACTGTTGCCGTCATTGGCGCTCCTCCTTCCATCACATCACGAATGCCTTCAATAAGTTTTTGCGGAGAAGTTTTCTTTAAAAAATATCCATGCGCACCTGAACGTATGGCTTCAAATATTTTTTCCTCTTCTTCAAAAACCGTTTGCATTACGATCATCACCTTTGGTGCATGCTTACGTATTAATTTTAGTCCTTCAATTCCATTAACCTCGGGCATATCAATATCCATTAATACCACATCAGGTTTTAATCTTTCTATTTCTGCAACTACATCGCTGCAATTTTCAAAAGTTCCAACGCAACGCATGTCAGGGGTTTGATTGATGAACAGCTCAAGCCCCTCCTGCCTTCCGTGGTTATCATCGTAAACGACTACTTTAATCATGATACAAAGGTAGATTATGGTTGGTCAATTGGTAACTCCTAATATTAGGGGGATTTGGATGAGGTGATTGGGGTAATTAGGTGATTAAGTTAATTGTGTTAATACGACAATTGAATGATAATAAAACATTAGGTCATTGTTACTTTTCATGCTGTACGACCAATTACCTTAAATACCACAGTTACTCAATAACTATTCTCAAATACCAAACTTCAATTCTATAACGGTTCCTTTTCCCTGTTCCGAAATTAAATTGAACTTACCATTTAGCAGTTCACTTCTTTTTTTCATATTGCTAAGTCCGTTGCCTTTTGCCCTGTTTTGTATGTCGAAACCTTTTCCATCATCTTTTATAGACAGGATTAATAATGAATGACGGTATATTAAATCCACACTAACATTTTTACATTCTGCATATTTTACAATATTATTAATTGCTTCTTTATAGATGAGATAAAAATTTTTTCGTTCATCCATACCCATCTTCACGTAATTCAACTTCTCATCAATGTTAAGACGGAAATTAATTTGCTTTGCTTCAAACATTTCTGCCGCAATTGTACGCATACGTACTATCATGTTTTCAAAGCGGTCGTTTTTAGAATTGATCATCCATACAATATCATTGATGGCTTCCTGTGAAGTTTGTGTATAATCGCTTATTTTTTTTAACAATGGAAACACGGATGATTCTGACTCTGATTTTTGTTTTGCAACTTCGCTGAACAGAATAATGCTACTGAGATTAGACCCTATTTCATCATGCAGGTCTCTTGCGATCCTGTTTCTGACAGCCTGCAATTTTAATTTTTGCTCCAGCCGGAAACGGAAAAGAACAAAAATGACAGCTGCGAGTATTACTGCCACTAGTATCCGGAACCACCATGTTTTCCACCAGGGAGTATCAATAAATAATTTAAGTGAAGCCCCTGTTTCGTTCCACACTCCGTAGCAATTAGATGCTTTAACCCTGAAAGTATAATTGCCCGGGGGCAGGCTGGCATAGTTTGTAAAACGCCTGTCACCGCAATAAATCCAATGATTTTCCAAACCTTCGAGCTTATAAGCATATTGGTTTTCCTTGTTCCGGAAAAAACTGAGTGCGGCAAATTGAAATGAAAGAGAATTCTCATCATATTTTAGTTTTAACTCATTGGTGTCAGGCTGCATTTCTTTATCAAAAATATTCAAACGTGTAATCACCACTTCAGGTTTATCAGAAAATATTTCAATTGAATCAGGATTGTAAAAATTGAATCCGGTGCGTCCGCCAAAAGCAAGCTCGCCTGTTGCAGTTTTATATGCTGCATTGGTATTGAACTCATAATTTTGAATGCCGTCTTTCAAAGAATAGTTCCGGCAGCTTTTATTTTGCGGGTTGAAACGGCAAAGTCCTTTATTGGTACCGAGCCAAAGAAATCCTTTATTGTCTTCAAGAACAGAATACACAGCATTATCCGGCAGCCCGTTTTCCATTGTAAAATGACTGAACGTGTTCGTAGTTTTATCAAGACGATTGAGTCCCCCGTTTACTGTTCCAAGCCAAAGCGTTCCTGAACGATCAATACATAATGCTCTTACATTATTATCACTTAAACTTTCCGGATCACCCGGATGATTTATGTAACGTTTAAATTTTCCGGTTGCATAATTGAATTCATACAGACCTCCTTCTGTTGCGAAATAAATATTCCGGTCTGCATTTTCTGCAATGGAAAAACATTTTGAAAAATTTAAGGTGTCTTTTTTTGTGGCAGTGCCCGGATATATTTCAAAATTTAATTTTTCAGGATGAACGGGGTCCAACAAATTTAAGTTTGCCCGGTAAATTATATTTCCATCAGTACCTGCCCATAAAAAACCGTGTGAATCAATAAACAATACACGCATAGTTAAAAACCATTTCGCTTTAGTGGAATCGGGAACCATTCGTGAACATATTCCGGCTTTATAATTAATTAAATGAATACCCGGCAATCCCCATTCTGAAATCCAGAAGTTGCCTGTTGAATCAGAAATGATATTGCTGATTGCTGTGGTTGTTAAAACCGGCTGGTTGTCAACAGGTGATATTGCCTGCTCAAATTCATGGGTTGCTATATTGAATTGAAATAAGCCGTGAAGCGTACCAATCAACAATTGTGCTTTATCGAATGATGCTATAGTTCTTACATTTTCTGCCAGCGTTCCCTGCAATGATTTTTTACTAACGGATGGATTATACGAAGCTAAGAACGGCTTCAACGGTTCCGCTTTTACAATTCCTCTTCCCGAACAGTTAAACCATATTACATTGTTTTTGTCTTCATAAATAAGATCAACAGAATTTGAAAGAAGGCTGTTTTGATTTGACGGATCACTGGTAAATTGCTCCCACGTTTCTGTTGAAGGAAAAAAATGAAATGCTCCCGCTGTATTGGTAGTGATCCAGACGGATCCGTCATCTGAAATATACAAACCGGAGAAAACAAAATCGGGTTCACCTGTAGTTGATCCGTTTTTTGCAAGATGATACATTTTTTGTGAGCCGTCATTCGTATCCATCCGGATTAAATTTCTGTTGCTGCTACCCCTGAAAAGATAATTCCCGGCAATCACAGCATTTCCCTGGAAATTTTTTTTCTCAGTATCATTTAAACTGTTCCGAGTGTATTGAATAAAAGTTTTCGCTGCATCATCATACCTGAACATTCCGTCTTGAGTCAGCATACACGTTGTTCCGGATGAATTGTAAAAAAAAGTTTTCGGATTACTTTTCAATATGCTTCCGTCAGCATCTAAATTCCGAA
Source organism: Bacteroidia bacterium (assembly GCA_039914625.1). Lineage (GTDB taxonomy): Bacteria > Bacteroidota > Bacteroidia > AKYH767-A > OLB10 > DATEMK01. The sequence goes on from JBDSOU010000135.1 coordinate 27,439, forward strand.
TCGAAATAAAAGAGAACTTTTTTTCCTTAATGTTAAAACACAATAGTTGATTCTTTTGATTGAACAGCCACACATTTTTTTTCTTATCGGTCAACAGGCGAATGACAGTTTTGTCAAATGTTGCAGGTAAATCGTACTTAGTATAAGTTTCCGTCATGGCATCAATACATAACAGGTGATATGGTGACGTTGCCCAAAACTCAGCATGATCGCCATCCACCCAATCATAAATATGGATGCTGTCAGAATATGAAATTATTTTTTTGAAAGAACCCGAAGCAGGAAAATATTTGCAAAGTGATTGTACAGTCCGTATTAATATATTTCCATATTCATCTTCTTTCATTTCATAAAATCCGGAGGCGGGAATGCTGCCGGGGCTATCAGCATTGGGTTTGAAAATTTTAAATTCATACCCGTCAAAACGCATCAAACCGTTTTCTGACATCAGCCATAAAAACCCGGTTTTGTCTTTAACAATTTCGGTGACCGAGCTTGAAATGAGACCTTCTTCCTGCGTATAGCGTGTGAACTGGTAGTTGGATTGGGCAATGGTGATTACGGCTGAACCAATGCTCAACAGAATAGTTGTAAATAATTTGATGTATTTTTTTTGATGCAAAGTTCAATACATGAAGTTCAAAGTTAGCAGGAAAATTTGGAAAGAGACTTTAGATTCTAATCTCCTTTTAGTTATTGTACATCAAAGAACATTCGGTGTGGATGGCAACCGCATACACTTTTGATCAAAACCTCACACGGTTTAGATGGCAACCGCACACGGTTTAGATTTTTTAGTCATCAAAAGTGCAAAAAAAAGGTTGGTTTTTGTTTTTTTTTGTGCATTTAGTTTAAAATGCAGTTTATAGCTTCTTATTTGATTTTTACTATCCAATGGTTCGGTAGTTTTTAAACATGAGAATCGAAACTGAATTTTTATTGCCAAAATGTCTTAGTCTATGCTTTGTGTAATTAAAATCCATTGCTTATCCTCATAAAATATGTTATCAATTTTAATATTTCAGCTTGATTATAATCACATTTCAAAAATAGTCTAAAACACTTGATAGCACTGCTTAGGAATTTTTTCAAACTCAGGAAACAAGCTAAGTTTAAAAAAATTATTTTTGAACAATAAATAACTTGAATCCATCAGACTGCAATTATGTCATATTTTGAATTAA
>JBDSOU010000062.1:0-5114 GCA_039914625.1 Bacteroidia bacterium
TTTTAAACAAAGTGTCAGAATTCCACGGAAGAATTTCATAACCGTCATCGGTGTACCAGATTTCGCCAACGCCATTGAGCCATGAAACCGTAAGGTGTCCGCTCGAATCGTAGCACATAGATTTGCAGGAATACGGAGCATCGCTGTTGTCAATCTTTACATGAAACGGAGGAGCATATTTTTTTTCATAAATTTTTTTAATGAGCGCCACTCCGTCATCCGTAGCCGCCCAGATGTTGTTTTCTGCATCCGTTTCAATCTGCAGAATGCGGTTGTTGTTTTTTCCTGTAAAGTTGCAATCAAAAATTTCTATTTTGTTTTGCTTCAAACGGTTGATGATGCCATTTGAAAATCCGAGCCACAGCGATGAATCGTTACCCATTTTAACAGTGGTGACATTGTTGTAGCTCAGCCCGTCTTCCACAGTGTAAGAACGGTTGCTGAAACTTTGTGCAGGCAATTTGAACACACCGTTTCCGGCACTGCAAAACCAGGTATTTTCCTCACGGTCGGTATAAACGAAAATGATGGCATTCCCTTTCAGGTAGGTCCTTACGGGAAGGTACATGCCGCTGTCATATTTAAAATATAAGGTCTGATCTTTTTGGTTGGTGATCCAGATATCGTTTCGGGCGGTATAGTATAACCCCAGCGTTTTATCGTTAAAAGGAATTTTAGCGGAAGGAATAATAACTCCGTAATTTTTGTTGATGAGGCGCTCCAATCCGTTATCCGAAAGGAGCAGCGCATTACCTTTAGAAATAAAATAAAACGGCAATCTTTCACCGGACTTAATCACAGGCCCCGAAAGCGGAATAAAACTTCCATTATCATATTTGTAAAACATTTTGTTACCGATGATCCATAATTCATTGTCAGGGGTTTCATAAAAACCATATAGTGTTCTTGTTTTAACATTGACAGGCAATGTGAATTTTTTTACCGAATTGTTTTTTTTAACCCGGATAATAGCGCCTGAATACGTAGAAAACCACAGGTTATCAAAATTGTCTTTGTAACATTCAAAAAAAGCCGAGCCGCCTGATACCTGCTTTGCGAGTGTGTCATTTGACGGATTGTGAAAAACGTTATCCTGCAAATAAGAAATTTTTCCGTTTGATGTAAGAAACCAGATACGACCCTTTGAATCTTCAATAATTTTGTGAACTTCATTATCTGAAAGTCCATCCTGTGTATTGAAATTTTGAAAATGCACTCCGTCAAAACGGCTCACTCCGGCATCGGTAGCAAACCACATAAATCCTTTTGAATCTTCAAAAGAATAATAAACAGTCTGGCCACACAGCCCGTCATTTACAGTATAATTTTTATATACTAAACTCTGGGATTGAACCGTAACAGTAAAAAAGAAAAAGAAAAAAAAAGCAACTGCCTGCTGATTAAAAATAAATATGTTAAAGAAATGACAGAGGTAAAATATTAATTGGCGCCCGGATGGAACAAACAGGAAATTAAAACCCTTTTTTATTAACATAATTAACGAAAGATAAAACTATTTTATAAAATAAGTGGCGCATTAATCTTGTTTCATTAAAAAAAATTATTGCTAAATTAAATACCTTAGCCGAAATTTTAGAAAATAATATGTCTTACGATTTTTCAGATCAAAAGTTTTTGGGCAATTCTGTTGAAGCTTATTGTTGGTTTTTCGGAATTATCATTGCCGGGCTGATCTTTCAAAAATTAATTTCTACATTTTTTTCATGGTGCCTTTATAAAATTTTTAAGAAATACACCCTCGGAGTAAGCTTAAAAGAATTCCAGGATTTGCTTACAAAACCTTTTCGGATTTTTTTAATTCTTATTACTCTTTATTTTGCTTTCGACCGGCTCGAATTTCCCCACGCTTGGGGTTTGGATCCCGCTGAAAAACCGGGATTGCGGATGACTTTGTTTACTCTTTTTGATATTTCTTTACTGCTTTCCCTTACATGGATCGTGCTTCGTCTGATAGATTTTTTCGGACTTATCCTGATCAAGCGTGCTGAAGGTACAACTACAAAAGTGGACGATCAGTTGATACCCTACTTTAAGTCTGGGTTGAAAATAATAATACTGCTGCTGGGGTTTTTTTCGATTCTTGCAAATATATTTCATGTAAATGTAGTTGCATTAGTTGGAGGACTGGGTATCGGTGGCCTTGCATTGGCTTTGGCAGGCAAGGAAACAGTAGAAAATCTTTTTGGTTCTATCACTATTTTTTTTGACAAACCGTTCACCATTGGCGACCAGGTGAAAACGGGAAACGTTGAAGGTGTGGTAGAAAATATCGGCTTGCGCAGCACCCGGATCCGTACACTTGATAAAAGCCTGCTGACGATTCCTAATAAAAAAATGATTGATGCTGAACTGGAAAATGTTACGCTGAAAACAATGTGGAGAGCGCGTTTTTATATCGGGCTTAATTACGAAACGACAATGGAGCAATTAAAAAAAGTCTGCAGTAATGTTTTTAATTATCTCCAGGCTCATTCCATGATAAAAAATGATCCGATAGTGCGATTTGCAGAATTCAACAACAGTTCGCTTGATATACTTGTTGTCTTTTTTGTGCTTACCAACGATGTAAATAAATTTATAGAAATTAAAGAGGAAGTGAATTATGAAATAATGAAAATTGTTGATCATCACGAGTGCAAATTCGCATTCCCATCTACGAGTGTGTATATTGAAAATAAAGAGACGTTAAAAAATGGCTGAACGTACCTGCTGTTGTTTTTTCTAAAAACTTTTGTACTATGAAAACTTTTTTTATATGGCTTTTTACACTGGCTTTTTTTGTGGTTTGTTCCATCCTGTTTTTTTCTTTCAGACAAAATAAAATTTTTAATCCTCCGATTCATTTAAAACTGAAATTAGTTTCTAAAGGATTTACTTCACCTGTCGGAATGGCTTCTCCTAATGACGGAACCAACAGATTATTTGTGATTGAACAAAGAGGCAAAATAAAAATTATAAAAAACGGGGTGGTACATGAAACTCCCTTTCTTGACATTTCAGATAAATTAGATGCGTTGAATATTGCTTACAGCGAAAAGGGATTACTCGGCTTGGTATTCCATCCTGATTATAAAACTAATGGAAGATTTTTTATTTATTATAGTGCGCACCTTTCCGAAAAAGAATTTGATCATAAAAGTATTTTAGCTGCTTATAAAGTTTCACCTGCTAACCCGGATATTGCGGATACTAAAGAAGAAATTCTGATGGAAATTCCGGAACCTGAAAGCAATCACAATGGCGGCTGCATTCAATTTGGTAAAGATGGATACTTATATATAGGACTTGGTGATGGCGGAGGTGCAGGTGATGAGCATGGCACAAATGGCAACGGGCAAAATCTGAATACCTTGCTCGGAAAAATGCTGCGTATTGACATTGATTTAAAACATCCATATTCCATTCCTGCTGACAATCCTTATATAAACAGGCAAGATGCAAAACCCGAAATTTATGCATACGGCTTACGCAATCCGTGGCGGTTTTCTTTTGATCGTGTGACCGGAAGATTGTTTTGCGGAGATGTTGGCCAGAATAAATGGGAGGAAATAGATATTATTGAAAAAGGAAAAAATTACGGATGGCGGATCATGGAAGGATATCATTGTTTTAATCCTTCTTCAGGCTGCAACATGGACGGACTAACGCTGCCCATAGACGAATACAGCCACGAAACCGGAATCAGTATTTGCGGAGGATACATGTACCGCGGAAAAAAATTTCCTTCGCTTCACAGATACTACATTTTTGGTGACTGGAATGGAAAACTTTATTATTTAAAACAGGATAAAAACGGAACATGGAATCGCGGAGAAGTGTATTTAGATGACACTAATTCAAATGATATTGGCGCAAAGCTTAACAGCATAGGCGAAGATGAAAACGGGGAACTATATGTAATCACTCAACATCTGTTTGGGCCTAAAAGCCCCACAGGAGCAGTATATCAACTGAGCTATTAAAGAGTATCAGGGAAATTTTATTCCAGGGTAGGAGTTAATATCTGTTTCGCGAAAATCAGCTCCGTATTGCGCATTAATTGCTTTGACAAATTCATTGGCAACAAATGCATTTCCTTTTGCGGTCAGATGAACACCGTCTAATGAAAAGGTTCCGCCATGCAGGTATTCAAATGAAAAGGTAACATTATTGAATTTTATTCCGACATCAATTTGCCTGAAAACATCATACATGTCCACATAAGCGAGATCGTTGGCCAGAGCCTCTTCTTTTATTTTTGCATTAAAATCAATTATCCTCTGACGAATCAGGTGGGCTTCGGCTTCGGTGATTACATATTGGTCGGGTATGGAAATTAATTTTCCTGCCTGCAAATCATAAGTTCCATAATGAAAACATTTAATGGAATCAAGCGGAACATTTAATAAAATAAATTCTTCGGAAGTAATAAACCTCTTTCCATTGGGAGCTGTGCTGTCATCAATAACAAAAGGATTATTTCCTTCATGAAATTGAATGTTTGAATTGGTATGCGAAAGAATTGCATTTATATCTGCCGCTTCAACTGAAGTTAACAACACCCCATTATATGGAACAGTTGTAAAATACGGGAAGTCTAATATTTGCGGAATATTAGCCATAGCGCCTTTTGCCTTATTTGCAGTCAGCGTTTTTATCATCGTTTCAATATATGAATCGAAAGTGGCCTGGAAATCTGACTTGGCAATAGGATCATTAAAATTAATTCCTCCGCTTAAAGCAAAGGGGAGCAAATCATCCATCCCCATCCAATAAGTAAAAAATGAGGCGTTAAATTCAGATATGTCTGAGAGTATAGTGTGATCATTATCCTGCATTTTAACAAAGCGTGCATAAAAAGGATTTCCTGCCTGTGGATTTCCAAGAAACTGATCATTAATCTGGTAAATTCTTAAACCTGGCACCCCTATATTATTAAACGGCCCTTGGTCTCCTATCCAATTGAAATTCGAAATATCACCTGCGTGCGCAGCATAAACAGGAGTCAAAGCATTTCCATAACAGAACGTTGAATTGCTTAAAACTAATTTTGCATTAGAGTCAAGGTTGATTCCAACTCCGGCATTTACAAGGGGTTGTTTAAATATTTCATC
>JBDSOU010000279.1:0-5679 GCA_039914625.1 Bacteroidia bacterium
GATTACCTTGATGATACCAGCGCTAAATATCCTGATAGCCTGGAACTATCGGCAACACCCAATGGTTATTATGCAACTATTTTTTCGAGCAGGCGCCTTGACGGTTTTCCGAAGTATAGAAGAAACCGAGGCAACGCAGGCGCCAATGATAACTATGTGAGCGTGAGTGCAGGCATTGTTTTTAATCCACATCGCAAAAAAAGTTATGAGTTCAAGCGTGTCAAAATTTTTTCCAATTGGTTTTCAGGAAAAAAAGGCTGGTGGGGAGGTAAAGGCAAGGGATTGGAATAAACTGTTTATTTTTTAGACTCCCAAAAAAAATCCCGTCATGCATTTTAATGCCGGACGGGGTGTTCTCTGAAAAGATTTAATATCAATACCTTTTATAAAATAATCCAAGAGAAATTGGTATAATGCGGATAGAGAAGCCGTTTCCCGATTTTTATCGGGATTACGGATTCCGTATCGGTATAAATTCTATTTTTCTCCGCCAAACTGTTTCATCATTTCTTCCTGTGTCATAGGCTTATAGTCAGCAGGAGCCGTAAAAAGAGCATCATCCACTTTTTCTTTTGAAACATTTTTTGCAGTCATTTGCATGATCAGACTGCCTTGGGTAATTTTATATTGAAGCGGGAAACCATCTATGCCTTTATATTCACTTGCCCAATCGCCTTTTTTATAAGATATCTGATCGGTGAAATATAAATCAAACGAGCCGTCTTTTCCGGTAACAATAGCTTTTTTACATTTATATCCGGCAATGTCTTTTGTTTCATCGGTAATTTTTACTTGGCTATCGTCTTTTCCCTTTTTTTCTTTTTGTTGTTTTAAATCTTCTTCAGTCATTTTAATCGCTGATTTAGTTCCCATCATATCCACAAGCATGGTCATTACTTTATTCTTTCCATCAAACAAAAATACCTGGTTCATTCCCATTCCCATTTTCATTTCTGTCCGGGATTGGGCACCTTTAAAATAAGTTGCCATTTCAGTGGGCATCATAGCCATTTGTTCGTCAGGGATGTCAGCATCAGGGTAAGAGATTTCAAATAGCACTTTCCCTTCATCAACTTTCTGTGCATTTGCATACGCAACATTTGCCGCCATGAGTACAAAAAGCAGCACCAGGTTTTTTGTTTTGTTCATAATTAAGTTATTTTAAATTTCTGTAAAGGTAGAAAAAAGTTTAAAGTCTGAAATTCAAATGGCTAAATTATTACATTGCTATATTGTTAGATTGTTAAATGGTTAGATTGTTACATTGTTATTCTCCAACTTCCAACTTCCAACATCTAACATCTAACTTCCAATTTCAATTTCTCCAAAACTTCCTGCTTGACTTCATGCTTTCCTTCAAAGAAAACTTTTTCAAACATAAAACTTTTTCCTGCGAGATAATGAAACTGATCTTTAAATAAATCCTCATCAATAAATTCATCCTTGTCGCTGTAAACCAACCATGTTTTTGTTTTCTCATTCAAATGTTTCAATGAATCATCAGCAATATCTTTCGGAAATTCGGAAGAATGAATGATGAGATGATTTATTTTATGATTAGTTACAGCAGCCCATCTTACAGCAGTTGCTCCACCTTGTGAAAAACCAAGAACAATTATTTTTTCGGGAGAATAGTTGAAATCGTTTAGTGCTTTATTCAACAATGTATCAAGAAAATTAATGTTATCCATGATGTCATTCATCCGGTCTTCTTTAGTCATCCACGAAGCGCCCACAGTTCCGAAATATCCTTTCACATAAAACCTGGAAAGACCTTCAGGAGCAAGTACAAGTGTTTCATTATCATTTAATATTTCAAACTGTTTTATAAATTCATCGGCCTGTTGGCTGTAGCCATGAAGCAAAATCCAGAGGGTTTTTATGTTTTCTTTCGGAGAATCAAAAGAAAAATAACGTGCGGTCTTTTGTACCGGTAAATGATTCACAACAATATTCATTGGCAGCAAAAGTAACGTTTACAGCATCATGGAATCTGAATGCGTTTTGAAGTATCAACGATTTGAATTACGTTTGCCCCAATCCTTTTGAAAAAATATTTTTAAAAATTTTACAATTAACATCAACATAATTACCTAATTCAATTACCTTAATTCTTCAATAATCAAATGAAATCAAAAAACATCCTCCTTGTTTTATTCACAACCCTGTTTTTAAAAGCCGGTTCGCAAAACCAATTGCTGAAGATGGAAGACATCTGGAGCAACCCCCGGTTTGTTGCACATCGCGAAGGCGGATTGAAATCCATGAAAGACGGAATTCATTACACCGATGTTGCTGCTGATGAAATGAATAAAACTGTTGACATATTAATTTATGAATACAAGTCCGGAAAAGTTACTGATACTTTGGTGAGAGGACTGAACCTTATTCCAAAAGGAAGTGCAAAGCCTCTTGCTTTTTCAGATTATAATTTAAACGATAATGAGAATAAAATAATCTTTTCTGCGGATGTGGAGAGCATTTACCGCCACTCCATACGTGCAAATTATTTTGTTTATGACCGTAAAGCAAAAACATTAAATGCTGTTTCAGAAAAAGGAAAGCAGCTATATGCAACGCTTTCGCATGACGGAAACAAAGCAGCTTTTGTGCGTGATAACAACCTGTTCATTAAGGATCTTGCGCGCGATGTGGAACTGCAGGTGACTTATGACGGCAGAAAAAATGAAATCATCAACGGAGCAAATGACTGGGTCTATGAAGAAGAATTTTCTTTCAGCCGTTCCTATGAATGGTCGCCTGACGGGAGAAGGATTGCGTTTTATAAATTTGATGAAAGCAGGGTAAAAGAATTTTCACTCACCTATTATGACAGCCTGTACCCGCGCGAAGAAAAATATAAATATCCGAAAGCAGGAGAAGAAAATTCGATTGTAAGTATTTTTATTTATGATGTTATAACAGAAAAAACTTTAAAAGCAGAAACAGGGGTTGACAATGAGCAATACCTTCCGAGAATTAAATGGACTAACGATCCGTCAAAACTTTGCATAACCCGCATGAACCGTCCCCAGAATAAAATTGATTTGCTCTTATGTGATGCGACAAACGGTTCCACTAAAGTGATGATGACAGAAGAAAATAAAACATGGATTGAAATTACTGATGATCTCACGTTTCTGAACGATAACACGCATTTCATCTGGACAAGCGGCAGGGATGGGTTCAATCATATATATTTATTCAGGATGGATGGTACGCTTGAAAAGCAAATTACAAAAGGAAATTGGGATGTGACACGCTATTACGGCTACGATGAAAAATCGAAAACATATTATTACCAAAGTGCAGAGGTTTCTCCGATGGAACGGCAGGTTTATTCCATAACTTATGACGGAAAGAAAAAATTATTAAGTGCTGAGCACGGTATGAATGATGCCGGGTTCAGTGAAAGTTTTCACTATTTTATCAATACCCATTCTGACGCAAACTCACCATATCTTGTTGCATTTTATTCAAGTGATGGCAAACAGCTCCGTGTAATTGAGGATAACAAAAATGTAAAAGATGCTATGGCAAAATTTGCATTAAGCCCCAAAACTTTTTTCAAATTCACAACTTCAGAAAATATTGAATTGAACGGCTGGATGATAAAACCCCCGGATTATGATGAGAATAAAAAATATCCTGTGCTGATGATTGTCTATGGTGGTCCGGGATCACAGGCTTTTCCAACACAAACGGTGCTTGATGAATGGGGAGCATATGATTATTTTTGGGAACAAATGCTTGCACAAAAAGGTTATATAATAGTTTCTGTTGACAACCGCGGAACTGCCGCCCGTGGCGAAGAGTTCAACAAATATATTTATAAACAAATGGGAAAGCTCGAAGCAATGGACCAGGTTGAAACTGCTAAATATCTCGGCACACTTTCTTATGTTGACAAATCGCGCATTGGTATTTGGGGATGGAGTTATGGCGGGTATATGGCGTGTTTGCTCATGACTAAAGGTGCAGATTATTTCAAAGCAGGCATTGCTGTTGCTCCTGTTACCAACTGGAGGTTTTATGATACCATTTTTTCCGAACGCTATTTGCTGACTCCGCAGGAAAATCCAACAGGATATGATGACAATTCACCTAATAATTTTGCAAAACTTCTGAAAGGGAAATTTTTATTGATCCAGGGAATGGCTGATGACAATGTGCATTTTCAAAACGCTGCTGAATTTGAGAACGCCTTAATTAAAGAGAAAAAACAATTTGAAACGTTCTTTTATCCAAACAAAGCTCATAGCATGAGTGGAGTTCGTTTTCATCTCTATACGAAGATGACAGATTTTATTTTAAATAATCTTTAAAAAATTTCCCGCAAAGTAATTTGTTCAACCAAGACGTTTTGGGAAAAATCGGGAAGCAGAATTAACTACTTATGAAAACAACTTTGAATAATACCGGACATTACAAATGGGGTATGTTATACCAATGCCTATTATTAAATAATCCAAAAGGAATTGGTATAATGCCGATAGAGAAGCCGTTTCCCAGCCTGCCCCGATTTATCGTGGATTTTTATCGGGATTGTGGATTCCGTATCGGTATTATTTCCCCTTCAACAGGTTATGACTGTGTAAACATCTGAGGAAAACTCTACGTACTTTTGTAAAAAATTAAAACTCACATAAAAATTATTTCAAATGAAAAAGAACTTTCTTAAAATTGTTTCCGTTGCATTCTTAATTACAGGAATCGGCAGCTTGTCTTATTCTCAATCTATTAAAACTCCTGCGCCAAGCCCGACTCAAACTCTTACACAGGATTTTGCTTTGGGGCAGATAAAAATTGAATACTCACGGCCGGGAGTTAAAGACAGGGAGATATTTGGCTCAGTGGTCCCGTATAATCATCCCTGGAGAACAGGGGCGAATGGTTCCACCACGATTACCTTTACTGATACAGTGAAAGTAAGCGGAACGCAGGTTGCACCCGGAACCTTTGCCCTTTATACCGTGCCGACACAAGCAGAATGGGAGATTATTTTAAGCAAAAATCTTACCCTTGGCGGTGATGTTGGCGAATACAAACCTGCCGATGAAGTATTGCGGTTTAAAGTAAAGCCATCAGTTATGAATGATAAAATGGAAACATTTACCATCAATATCAATAACATCAAAACTTCTTCCTGCACCATTGACCTGATGTGGGATAAAACAAAAGTGAGTTTTCCTGTAACAACTGAAATTGACAGCAGGATTGAAAAACAGATCGCTAAAGAACTCGCACCGGGTGATAAGAAGCCCTATTATGCTGCAGCCAATTATTATTTCGACAACGGAAAAGATTTAAATAAAGCATTGGAGTGGGCCACAAAAGCTGCTGAAAACAATCCCAATGCCTTCTGGATGTCGCACCTCAAAGCAAAAATTCAAATGAAGATGAAAGATTACCCCGGAGCAATTAAATCAGCAGAGTCTTCAATGGCAAAAGCACGAGAAGAGAAGAATGATGAATTTGTAAAATTTAATGAGAAGTTGATTGCTGAAGCAAAGAAGATGTCAGGAAAATAAATTCCTGTTACATCTTCATCAGCTTAAAAGCATGCATCCATGTATTTGTTAAAAAACCAGTAATGCACCAGAGAATACAGAGCGGTTCAATTGCGCGTGCTGCCTCTGCTTTTCCCATATCTTCAATTTCCCATCCGAACTGATCAAG
>JBDSOU010000111.1:0-8620 GCA_039914625.1 Bacteroidia bacterium
TCCTCTCCGAACTTTTTTTCAAGAAAAGCTTCTTCAGCAATCATTATTCTTTCGTAATAAATCCAGTAGAGCAGGGAAACAATTATTACAAACCAGATGTTAAGTGTAAAAAGTACAATGCCGATCCATATCAAATAGTTTCCAAGATAAAGCGGGTGCCTGACAATAGAATAGATCCCTTTAGAATTTAACTGTTCGGCAACTTGGTTTTGCGTATTTCTTCCGGAAGTCCCTTCTATAGTTGTTCCCACCGTATATGCCCTGATAAAAAAACCAATTGCGCTGACTAAAGCAGCAATATAGTCAATAGCGTTAGTAAAATGACGATTATAAACAGGGTTTAAAGCAATAGCAGGAATTGCGAGCAGAAATAAAACTACCGGGATCTGACCGCGGTATTTAAATAAGTAGTTGCCTGATTTTTCAAATGAACTGACTAATGTCATAAGCAAACAAAATTATCAGATGCACAGTCGGAAAGATTATGCTGTTGAAATTAATTCTTGTTAAATTGAATTTCCAAAAAACTCCGGTCAATTTTTTTATATTTTTCAAAGATAACAAAATATCATATATCGGATTATAAGTATTGTTTTGATACGGCAGTTGAAAAGTAAATTTTAAAGAAGATAAAATGATTACACCTATGCGTGCAGTTTGAGCAATATTTCTTTGATCGCATTAAAGTCCGGAAGATCACTTGAATTGTCCAGTACTTCTGCATATTGAATGATTCCGTTTTTATCAATCACAAAAGCTGCCCGTTTTGCAGTTCCTTTCATTCCGTAATTAAAAACTTCGTATTGCGCTCCATACATTCCGCACACTTCTTTGTTGTAATCAGCAGCTAAGGTGAAGTTCAGATGTTGCTCTTCTTTGTATTTTTTTAAAACATACACCGAATCAGTAGAAATACCGATCACTTTTGCATTCATGTCATTGTAAAAAGTCAAATCATCGCGCGTGGTGCAAAGTTGCACAGTACACGTGCTAGTGAAGGCAGCAGGGTAAAAATGTAAAACAACATGGTGCCCTTTTAATGTTTCAAGCGCAATGGGTTTCTTGTCGGAATCAAATAGGCTGAATAAAGGTGCCTGATCGCCTGGTTGTAATTTCATAGCAATTGGAAGTTGGAAGTTTTAGTTCAAAATCAAGTTGTGCAAAAATCAGGATTAGATATCATAATTCCAAAACCGGCAACTGCCTCATCACAATCCTTTTGCTTTTGCTTCATCCCAGATTTTATCCATTTCGGCCAGTGTCATTTCCTCCAGCTTTTTCCCGTTTTCAGTTGCAGATTGTTCAAGATATTTGAATCGTTTAATGAATTTTATATTGGTGCGTTCTAAAGCTTCCTCGGGATTAATATTAATGAACCGTGCATAGTTTATCAATGAAAAAATCAAATCACCGAATTCATTTTGCATTTTTTCCGAATTCCGTTCTGCAACTTCATTCTTAAATTCATTTAATTCTTCGAGCACTTTTTCCCACACTTGAGCTTTTGTTTCCCAGTCAAATCCTGCGGAACGCGCTTTTTCCTGTATGCGCATTGCTTTTACCATTGAAGGCAGGGATGCAGGAACGCCTCCCAAAACGGATTTGTTTCCTTCTTTTAATTTCAACTGCTCCCAGTTTTTAGAAACCTGTTCAGCGCTTTCCACTTTTGTGTCGCTGTAAATATGCGGATGGCGGTGAATTAATTTTTCACATTCACGGTTGATCACATCCGTAATATCAAACAAATTTTTTTCAGAAGCGATTTTTGCATAAAAAATAACATGCAGCAAAATGTCGCCTAACTCTTTTTTGACATCGTCAAAATCATTTTCAAGAATTGCATCTCCCAATTCATATACTTCTTCAATGGTTAAGTGACGCAGGCTCTCAAAAGTTTGCTGCTTGTCCCACGGGCATTGCGCCCTTAATTCATCCATGATAACCAGCAGCCGTTCAAATGCTTTTAATTTTTCATTCATTTAAAAAGTTTTTACAAAGCTATTGGAAAAAACCATTTTTACAATTTAAAATGGGGCACCGGTTTCAACTTAACGTTTCTCATTTTCTTTAACTAAGCGGTTTTCCGAATTAAAAATTGTTTACGCAGAGTTTCGCAGAGATAAAAAATAGAGAATCACAGAGAAAAAGATTATTTACTTTCGCGCCAATGCGATTTCTTACTAAGGCTGCAATTCCTTTTATTATTTTTATTGTTACCTGGTACACCTGGAACACTCAATGGGGCAAAGATCATTGGAATGATATTATTGAAACGGATGCAAAAGGTTATTACGCGTACCTGCCTGCGGTTTTTATTTACCACGATTTGAATTTCGGTTTTATTGATTCCATTGAAAAAAAATATTACAACCCGCACACCGTTTATGAATTCAGGACAAGATATAACGGCAGGCTGATTGATAAATATTTTGCAGGCACTGCCGTTGCTGAATTTCCCTTTTTTGTTTGTGCTCATCTTATCTCAAAGATAACGGGCAAAGCTGCTGACGGATATTCCAAACTTTATCCCAAATTCATTAATATCGGTGCAATTGTGTATTTAATGATCGGACTGGTTTATATCCGCAGGCTGCTTCGCACTCTGGAGGTGAAGGAAGGGGTGATTGCATTTATACTCTGTGTAATTGCTTTAGGAACCAATATCTTTTTATATACAGTTTGCGAACCGGGAATGTCGCACGTTTATTCCTTTGCTTTTATCAGCATGTTTGTTTATTATTCTCGCATGTATTTTAAGCGGCAGGGCAGGAGGGAAGTACTGTATTGCGGATTACTAACAGGAATTATCATCCTCATCCGTCCTGTAAATGGAATTATTTTACTTGCCCTGCCATTCATTGCGGGAAGCAAAGAGAAATTTATTGACGGAATAAATACCGCAGTAAAAGAAAAAACGATTTTAGTTTTCTCTTTTCTTGCAGCAATTGCCGTGATCAGCATACAACTTGTAATTTACAAAATACAATGCGGTGAATTTTTTGTGTATGCATACGGAGATGAAAAAATCAATTGGGCGCACCCGAATTTTATTAACTTCCTGTTCAGCTACAAAAAAGGTTTTTTTGTTTATACGCCAGTAGCTTTTGTTTCCCTCGCTGGATTTATTTATTTATGGAAAAAAAACCATTTTAAATTTTATACTCTCATTTTGTTCTGCATCGTTATTATTTACGTTTTATCATCATGGCATAGCTGGTGGTACGGTGGAAGTTTCAGTTCAAGAGTGATGATTGATTATTATGTTTTTCTTGGTTTGCTGCTCTCATTTACCTTTAAGCTTTTTGAATCAAAAACAAAAAAAATACTGCTGGGCGCTGCTCTCACCCTGTTGCTTTTTCTTTGCCAGGTGCAAACGTATCAATACAGGTATTACATAATACATTGGGATAACATGACCAAAGAAAAATACTGGGATGTTTTTTTGAAGCTGCCCCACAAAAATTAACAGGGGTCACGGTTTGTTTTTTTTCTCTGCGGTTCTCTATTTTTCTTTGCGAAACTCTGCGTAAGGAATTTTTAACGCAGAGCACCACAAAGGTCAAAAAATGAGAAACGCAAAGCTGAAATTACCAATTACCAATTTCCAATAGACAGTAAACATTAAACAAATAAACAATTAAATAATCAGTAATCAGTAATCAATAATCAAATTCCAATTTCTAACTTCCAGCTTCTGACCTCCATCTCCATAATTGAATTTTATACTTTTGCACCTCAAAAATTTTTCCTTTTGAAAAGAGTATCCGTCATTATTACGTTTGTTTTTTTATTGCTTCAAAAAGCAACCGGAGGCACTATACCCGATTCTACATTGGGCACTGTTGCTGTTTCTGCAAATTATCATTATGGCTTTATCATTGCGCACCGTCAAACGATTGTGCCGCTACAGAAAGATCATGTAAAAGGTTTTGAATTAAGTGTCAGCATGCCTGCTACAGGTAAAAAAAACTGGCAGCGGTTATATAATTACCCGTCCATAGGGTTGAAATATTTTTGCCTCGACCTCGGAAATGAAAGCCAGCTGGGTTTCGGGCAGGCAATTATTCCTTATTTTAATTTCAGGTTCAATAAAAATGAAAACGTGCAATTTAATTTTCAATACGGATGGGGTTTGGGTTACATTCAAAGACCTTTTGATGCGGAAACAAATTATAAAAACGTTGCCATAGGTTCGCATTGGAATGCCGCCATTAGTTTATCAGCGGATATGAGACTAAAATTATCAGGGCAAACCTTTCTGAACAGCGGCCTCAGCCTGACACATTTTTCCAATGGCAGCGCAGTGGTTCCCAATCTTGGGATCAACATCGCCTCGGTAAAAGTTGGAGTAACCCAATATCTGGGCATCTGCAAGCGGATAAACAGGGATTCATTACCGGCATTTCGTCCCGGTTTCAGGAATTCAATTTACCTCGCAGGAGGTGTCAAACAAATTTACCCTGTGGAAGGCCCTGATTATTATGTGTGGATTTTTTCAGGTGGCTGCTTAAAGCAATTTACCCGGAAAAGCGCTGCCGGACTGGCTTTAGATTTACACTATGACCAGTCGCTTCCCGTAAAGCGTGAAGAAAATTTTTTGCCAGCAGACGGCATTAAATACGGGACGCGCGCAGGAATCAGCGCTACTTATGAATTGATTTTTTCGGATTTCTCCATGCTGATACAGATGGGAGGATATTTTTACAACAGCTATAAGCCGGACGGTAATTTTTATAACCGGTTGGGCTGGAGATACAGTTTTTTTAAAAATTATTTTGCCTGTATTAATTTAAAATCACATTGGGCAAAAGCCGATTTTTTTGAATTTGGGGCAGGTAGGAACTTTTGAATGAAAAATAAAAGAATAAATAGGGTATCGTTAAAAAAATGAAAAGGATTCAGCAACTGTTTCTTCCTGCTATTATGGCCGTTTTTTTTTCTTCCTGTGAAAAAGATCATGCATTTGATTGCTTCAAAAATACAGGGGAAACCATTACTGTTGATCGGCCTGCTGCTGCATTTAACAGGATTGAAATGAACAACAATGTTGACCTCGTGGTGCATTTCGGAGCGGTGTATTCGGTTAATGTTACTGCAGGCGCTAATATAATTAACGGCATTACCACAGAAATTATAGACAACGTCTTATATATTAAAAACGACAACAAGTGCAACTGGGTGCGTAGTTTTAATACTAAGTTTATTGTTGACGTAACAACGGATGATTTAATAAATCTTGTTAACAACGGTTCGGGCAATGTTACCTTTGAAGATACGCTGCGCACCTATGAATTTATATATGATAACTGGAATGCTTCGGGCATCATTGACTTTAAATTTAATGGCGAGCGCATCCTTATAAAAATTCATACCGGAACTGCTGATATTAATATAGGAGGAACCACCGGGCTTAATTATGTTTATTTATTTGGGTTCGGCAACATGAACTGTAAAGATTTGAATGCAAAGACCGCCTTTATTGTTAACATGGGTTCGGGTGATTGCAGCGTCCGTGTAAGCGATGAATTAAATGCAACTATAGAATCAATCGGCAGTATCTATTACACAGGCAGTCCTTCCTCGGTCACTTCTGTCATAACAGGAACGGGGAAGCTAATTCACGAATAATATGAAGAAGATGGATGATGGAAGTTGTAAATTGTAAATTGATCCACTTATATAAACAGCTATGCTTTCCGCCCTTAAATTTCTGATCCGCCTGATTGTTTTATGGTTGTTATTTTTCTTTTTTTTCAGGATCATATTCCTGTTCACCCAATTCTCAAAAGCAAGCGGTGAAGGATTTTCAGAAATAATAAAAGTTTTTTATTCTGGTATTTTTCTTGACCTTTCTGCTGTTTGCTATATCCTTTCAGTTCCATTTGTTTTATTGCTGCTGCAGCTTTTTATTAAAGGAAGCTTTCTGAAAACAGTTAATTTATATTTCCATGCCATTGTACTTTTCATTTTTGTCGGGTTGGGGCTTGCCAATATTATTATATATAAAGAATGGGGGACATTATTTAATTCGCGCGCTCTTTATTATGCGACTGAACCAAAGGAAGTATTTGCATCCGTTTCAAATTTGGAATGGCTTATTTCACTTTCAGTATGGACGCTCATATTTTTATTGTTCTTTTATCTTTTCAGGAAACGGGTTCATAAATATTTTCCGGCTGCGGCATCGTTAAAATTGACCTATATCATTGAATTGATCGTGTGTTTGGGTTTAATCCTCTTAGGGGGAAGGGGAGGGCTTCGCCAGATTCCCATTAATGAAAGCGCTGCCTATTTTTCCACTAAACCGCTTCTTAATTTGATTGCCACTAATAATATTTGGTATCTCGGCCACAGCCTGCTACAGTCGCATGTGGGAAGTGAAAAGCTTTACAAGTACTATGATGATACCCTGGCGGAAGACCATGTGAAGCAGCTTTATAAATTTAAGAATGACAGCACCATACAAATACTGAATATTGATCCGGCCCGGAAACCCAATGTAGTAATTATTATGCTGGAAAGCTGGAGCGCTGATATAGTGAAAGCAATAGGCGGTGAAGAAAATGTAGCTCCTGAAATTGACCGGTTAAAAAATGACGGCATTCTTTTCAGCAATATATACTCAGCCGGGTTTCGCACCGACCAGGGGATTGTTTCAATTCTCAGCGGGTTTCCCGCCCAGCCGAACACTTCCATTATACGTTACCCTGAAAAAACTGAAAAGCTGCCTTCGCTGATCCGGGAATTTAAAGATAACAATTACGGCACTTCGTTTTACTATGGCGGTGAAATCGGTTTTGCAAATATGAACAGCTATTTTCTTAATTCGGGCTGCAACAGGATCATTACACAGAACGATTTTCAAAAATCGAAGCTCAGTAACAAGTGGGGGGTTTATGATGAGTTTGTTTTAGACCGTCATGCAGCGGATTTGAACCATGAAAAGGAACCCTTCCTGTCGGTTTTGCTTACCCTGAGCACGCATGAGCCATTTGATATTCCGATAAAAAACCCTTTCGGTGATGCCACGGATCCTGATAAATTCAGGGGCGCTGCTTTCTATACTGATCAGTGCCTGGGAAGCTATTTCAAAAAAGTAAAAGAAGAGCCGTGGTTTAATAACACGTTGTTTATTCTTCTTGGCGACCACGGCCACAAGCTGCCTAAAGAAAATAATTATGATGATCCGAGGGCACGAAGGATGACGATGATGTTTTACGGAAACCTTATAAAGCCTGAATTTAAGGGAAAGGTTTTAAACATGATTGCGAACCAGAATGACCTTGCAGCCACACTTCTTTCACAGTTAGGTATGAAGCACGATGCTTTTGAATGGAGCAATAATATTTTTAATGCCCGCAGAAATAACTTTGCATATATATCGCTTGACTATGGTATGAACTGGCTTACACCGAAAGGATATTTTACCTATCATTTTGACACCGGTAAAATTGATTACCCCCGTGGAAAAACAGCAGTCAGCACCGCTGACGTTACGAATGCAAAATCGTATATACAATGCCTGTACAGGAAGTTTTTGGATTATTGACGTCCTGAAAACCTTGAAGATTTTTTTTTCCAAAGTTTGGAACTTTGGAAAAGGATCTGCAATTTTGGATAGTATTTGACAAAATAATTCCTTTAGAACCTGATAAAACTTATCACCTTTTTCAACCGTGCAAATGGCAATGAAATTTTTGCAAACGAGAATAACTATTTTTTTTTCTTCAAAAATATACACAGTACATTTCAGCGATTGCTGATACCTTTGCTATTGTTTCCTGATGCATCGGGCTTCATTTTTTGCTCCGGATAAAGCAACCTTCAAGGTTTCAAAAACAAGGGTGTCAGAAAAGAATGCAACCCTTTAGCTGAAAGGGATATATAGGTTAATGCTGAAAGCATTCCACGTTTATAGAAAAAAATTCAGATCGTATTCTGCGACTCCTTTGGAGTCGAACCTCAATAACATTGATTTTTTCTATAAACGTAAAATCCGTTCCGGATTAATTTTTCAGAGGGGAAACCGCTTTTCGGACACCCTTGTTTCAAAAACCTTGAGGGTTTATCATCACAGCAATTCAAAGGTTTCAAAAACCCTGAAGGTTTATTTTCCATTTTAATTTCCCTTACGCAACAATCCTCGTTATTACCTCGCATCAGTCACCGTCAATGTTGCTGGTGCTGATCCAGCAGGCTGCAAGGTTTATTTTTTTCCTCCCCCCATTTTTTATTTTTTTAATTTATTGCCACCTCACATTGCACACATTTTGTTTTGTCCCTGTCGTGCAAATCCATCCCAAAGGCAAAACAAAAAGACTGCAATCTCCTACGTTTTAACAACTCCGTAGCGAAATCTTTGGTTCTAATTCATTTTTTTGACCTTACAAGTTTTAATATCCCTATCTTTACTAAATGAAAACTGTTATTGTGCAAAATATATTTGATTCAACACAACCATCACTACCAATTTATCATCTTTATTTAAAAGGCCGGCAATTTGACTGAAGAAGGAGAAGATAATCTTATCAGGGGGTGTATTAAATGGGACAGGCAATCCCAAAATGCGCTTTATAACAAACATTGTGCAAAAATGTTTGCGGTATGTTTTCAATATTCC
>JBDSOU010000109.1:0-8980 GCA_039914625.1 Bacteroidia bacterium
TTTTTTCCGGAAAACCATCCTCCCGTTTTTACAACCATGTACCGGATGGTAGAGGTGCGGTCATCGAAATAGAACTCCTCTACTTTTCCAATTTCACCATCAGTTCCTTTAATGGTGTAGCCTAATAAACTGTTTATGCTTCGTTTCATTTTATTTGAATTTTAATTGTGATTGAATTATTAGAATTATTTGTTTCTTCATTGTGAATTTTTAAAATAAAAAAAGATTTTCACCCGGCATATTTAGCTGCAGCTTGTCAAACAAAAATCTTTTTTTTTAACTAAAACTGAATATTAAAGCACCAAATAAACCAGGAAGGAGTGCATCAGTATTCCAAATAAACTTATTTTGATTTTCATTTTATTATTTTTTGCGTTTGCCTCTCAATAAAAAGACAATGATGAGTATAACAGCAAGCGGAATAATCCACATACCCCAACCCATGCCCCAACCCCAGGAATTATCGTGCATCATATTATTTATCTTTTGAGATTCAAGTAAAAGTGAGAATGAGATGTTATTAAGATATTGGCGCTCTAAGTTCTGCTATGGTGTAATGCGTATGACTTAATGCCTGCTGTAACATATCTTCATTAAGCGGTTTTGAAGAAGTAATTTCCGCTTGCTTCTTTGCAAGGTCAACAGATATTGATGCTACTCCCGGAGCATCGGACAATTTATTTTTGACTGTTGTTGCGCATCCACCGCAACTCATACCACCGATGTGGTAAGTATGTTTAATTGATTCTTCCATGATTTTTAAATTTTGAATTAATTTTTTTTCTTCAGATACACTGTTGCCTGTTCTTCAGTTTCGCTGTTGCCCAAATTGTTTTTATTTTTTCTCAACCAAATCCATTCCGCATTTTGGACATTTACCAGCTTTGTCGCTTGTAACTTCGGGATGCATAGGACAAACGTACATTGCTGCTACGGTCTTATCGGTTTTCTTTACGGTTCCAGTTTTTGCATCTTTCATCATCATTCCGCAATCAGCCATCTTACCGCTCATGTCCATGCACTCTCCATCTTTCATCATCATTTTTGTTCCGTCTTTCATAATGCATTCGCCATTGACCATACATTTGGTTCCGTTTTTCATGGTCATGTCTTTGTCCATTGACATCATTTTTCCGGATTTCATTTGCATCATTTTTCCATCTTTCATCATGCAACAATCTTTCATCATTGCAGAATCGGTTTTGGTTTGTGCATAAGAGTTACTTGCTGAAAAGCAGACTACCATTATAAGCAATGAAGCGAACATGGTTGAAATCATTTTTTTGTTTTTCATTATTTTTGTTTTTGATTTTAATTTTTTTCTTCAGTTGCACTGTTGCCTGTTCTTCAGTTGCGCTGTTGCCCGGTTTAATTAATTTTTCTTTACTAATTCCATTCCGCATTTGGGGCATTTGCCCGGCTTGTCGGATTTTACTTCTGGATGCATGGTGCAGGTGTAAGTATCTGCGTTGCTGTTTTCTTTTGTGAGTGCGCTATGAAGCAACATTCCATTTTGATTTTTTTTCATTGTGTTTTTTATTTATGAATTATTTATTTATTATTTATTTTTTTATTTACGTACAATTTCCACTGAACATTTAGCATGTAATGCCACTGATTGAGAAACAGAACCCAGCAAAAAACCTGCAACAGCACCATGACCATGTGAACCGACAACAATTAAATCAGCACCAAATTTTTCCGCTTCTTGCAGAATGATACTTTTTGCAGAACCTTCAATTGCAGCAGCAGAAACAGAAAGCTTAGGATTTTTTTTAAGTAAAATTGTTGCTGCACTTTCACTTGCATTCTCTGCCGATTTTTTTAAATACTTGTCGGCTGCATCATTATATTCCGTCATTACGCCCATTGGGGCAATATTCATTGTATAGGACGAACCATCATAAGTAGAAATAATCCGCACTTTGGTATTGGGCGCAAATGTTCTTTCTGCAAATTTTTTTACCATTGCTTTGCTGTGTGTAGAGCCATCGGTAGCTAATAGTATTTTCATTTGTTTATTTTCATTAATTAATAAGAGAGTAATTTATCTTTTGAATTTTCGATTTTAGAAGTCCATCGGAAATCACATTTAACTGCTCCACCCGCTATGCTTCCGGTTCTTTCTAATTTAGCGTGCCATAAATCTGCTAAAGGGTAATCTAAGGAACACCAGGTTTTCGTACAAAATTTTGATAATCCTTTTGTTTGAAAATAATCAGCCACCGGACATTTTACACAATCAAAACCCACTACATGGTTTGCTGTTTCAACGTCCTTCCATTCGTAAGATGGACTGTTAAACGGAAATGCCCTGAATAATTTAGTAGTCTTTAGCAGGTGACTATCAATATTTCGATTGCCTAATCCCGATATCCACCACGAGAGCCTGCCCATTTTTACATATACTTTCCAGGCAATATCATAAAACAGTTGAGTTGCTGTTTCTTCACTTTGTCCTCTTGCAGTTAATTCCTGGTAAAAGGCGGTTGACATGGCTGCAAGGTGAACCATAACAGAACCACCCATAGTGGGCATGGAAGGAACTTCGGGTTTTAACCTTTGATATCTTTGCCAATAACCGGAAAGTATTTGTTGTATGGTCTCCGCATCATAGAGCGAAACGAGTTCTTTTCTCATGAATTTGGAAGCCTGTACTTTAAACCAGTATAATAAAACTTTTTTCATCTGATTACTTTTTAGAATGAGAGGACAGTTTCTCCACTGACTTTTCTATTTTATCAATGTCATCATTCATTTTGTTTTTAAATTCTTTCCAGTCAAGGTTTATATTATATTCAAATATTTATTTACTAAGTAAGATTCAAAAGGGAATATTTCTCTTGCCTCTTTTTCTCTCCCTTCTTTTAGTAAACAGAAAACCCGCTCACACCTTTTTGCTATTTCGTGGAGTGGAGATAACTTTTGCTTAAGCATTGTACCAACGTCATTAAAATTTATTCCTTTAGCAGGAAAGGTATTGATGATGGATGTTTCCATGATTTATATAGTTATCCATATTGTACTTTTATTCATGATTTGAATTCTTTCTTTTGACTTTAATAACTCAATTTCTTATTCTCCTGATTTTAAAAATTCAACAATCTTTGTTGTTTCCGTTGCCGTGAGGTTGGCTCTTATTTCCATGTGCATGCCGATGGTTTCCCATTGAGCGCTGTTAAATGCAGTTGATGGCGGTGCATTGTGACAACGCAAACAGTTTTCCTGCCACAAAACATTTCCTGTTTTTTCTGTTATCTTTTGCGTGGATGCGCAACTGCTGATGATGGCAGCTATCGCAGCAACCATAGCGAATGTGATATAATATTTTTTCATTGTTTTTATTTTTTTAAAATCCCATTGCTGCATTAATGATGAACGTATTTTCAGTTGCGGATGAACCGGGAGTTTTATCCATTGCATAGGCGAGCTTGAACACCGTGCGCCAGCTTAACCAATAATCCAAACCAATAGTCCATTGTGTTCTTTCATCAGCCCACAAAGATTTTTCGGGAAGCTTGATGGAAGAATAACGTGCAGCGATTTCAAAATTTTTCAATATTTTATTTGTGACCATTGTGGGGCGATAAGAAAATTGCGCGAAGTAGGCGGTGCTTTTATTGTCAAACGTGTAGAATGTTTCGCCTGTAGAATCAGAAACATTAGCATAGTTTGCGTTGTCAACATTGGCTCCGTTGTATTGCGCTTTAATGTCAAATGTTCCTTTGAGTTGTTCAACACTTTTTACATAAGTCAAATCAACTGCATATAAAAACGCTGCTGTTTTTTCATAATCGGTTGCTTTGTTTCCGGGTTTTGAAAACTGTCCGGAGAATCCAATTTCAAAACAGGAGTTGGTGAAGGGAAGAAAACCAATTCGTCCGCCAACGGCTTTGTTCTTATTATTGTCATTAAGATTTTCGTAGTTGAGCATTCCGGCTTGCATCGGGTCTTCGGAACCATCCATCAATGAGGGACCATTGACAGCATATAAAGAGTAGGATGCTTTTGAATTGCCAAGCTGCACACCGCCAAGAATTTCAAAACCGACATCATCAGTGGGACCCACGCCCCCGTGGTCGAAGCCAAGAGGTTTTGTCGGAAATTTATTTATCCATGCGGGATGCAAACGGTCGGTGAAAATTCCGTAAGGCAAAAGAATTTTTCCTGCGCGTACCGTAAAATTTTTGCAGAGCTTGTAAGAAATATCCGCATACTCAATTCCGATATTTAATTCTCCGTCTTCAAATTCCATTTCCATTTCTCCTTCAAAAAATATTTTGTCGGATGTCTTCCATAAGAAGATGGGAGAAAAAGAACCCGGATTAAAAGTCGTTGCGTCTTTTGTTATTTCTAACCCGGTTTGCGCATAACCGCTAAGCAGAAATTTTGTTGTTGCAGGTGTGACTGCATCAATTTTTTTTTCTAATTCTTTTAATGCGTCTTCGTTACTCTGCTGTGCATTTACTTTTGCAAAAAGGAGGAATGAAAATGCAACTGATAAAATGATTTTGGTTTTCATAAGTTTATTTTATTTTGTTGCTGAACTGAATGTTCTTACATAGTTTACCAATTGCCAGCGTTGTTCATCAGATAAAGATTTTTTTGTTGAAGGCATTGGTTTTTTTCCTTCTGAAATTTTCCAGAAGAGTTCACCGTCTGTTTGCGCTGTTGTAGCTGCATTGTTCAGCGGGTCAACCGGTTTGTCAAGCGTTGCGGCATTGGGTCCGTCACCCATTCCTTTTTTGCCGTGGCATTTTCCGCACTGCTTGGTGTAAATAATTTTTGCTGCTGCGAGCGATGCAGCGTCAGATACAACAGGGTTCTTGACTTTTGCCGCTGCTTCAGGCGCTTTCCATGGTGCGTTTTGCGCAACGACAATAAATACAATCATGGTTAATGCTACCATGATGACGGATGTAGTTTTTAAAATTTTTGTTTTTGATTTTGTCATTTATTTTGTTTTTAATTATGATATAAAATGATTTGTTTGATTGTTTTCTGACTGTGATTTGCGTCACGATTAAAATTGATTTATGTCACATAAATATTTATGCAACGGTTGCGTGTGGTTTATTTTTATTTCTGCTGATAAGAATTATTAGTACAATTACATAGAGGAACAAACCCCAAACACCTCCCACGATAAGCCAGAAAGTTATTTTCAGCCAAAGCGGTGCGACAGGATTTGCTATGGAAGGTTCAAGCGGTGTATGTGCAGGAAAAAAAACTTTTGATTTAGTAAGGAACGTGAATGTGGTGTCATTCATCACTGCATTGTCTTCCACTTTTGCGAGAATAAAAATATTTCCGAGCGTGTCGCTGCCGGGTGTTTTAGCAGAGAAAGATGCTGAAATAATTCCTGTGCTGTCAGTTGTTGCAGTGCCGATGTTCATTCTTCCAAACAAGCGTTGGATAAAAAAATTAACTTCAACATCTTTCAACGGAATTTTAGTAACAGCATCTTTAACGGTTGCGGTTACTACATGCATGGAGTCGTTAGTTACCATCTTCATTGTAATAATTCCATTTTTCTTTTCGCCCTGCGCATCTGCAATAAATGCACAGGAGAAAAGAAACAGTATTGCACACAAAATATTTTTCATACTCACTTTCATGTGATGCTTAAATTATTTTTTGATTATTTAACATCACGGTTCAATGATAACTTTCATTGCTTTTTCTTTTCCGGCATTACCGAATACTTCATACGCTTTAAGTATTTCATCTAATTTGAAATGATGCGTTATTAATTTTTTCGGTTCAATTTTTCCTGATGAAACTGTTTTCAAAAGCATCGGAGTTGTATTTGTATTTACCAATCCCATCGTGAGTGTGATGTTACGAATCCATAAATTTTGAATTTGCAGTTCTACACTTTTTCCGTGAACCCCAATGTTGGCAATATGTCCTCCAGGACGAATAATACTTTGGCAAATATCAAAAGTAGCAGGAGCGCCCACTGCCTCAATCGCAACATCCACTCCATCTTTTGTTTCTGCTAATATTTTTTTTGCAACATCTTCTGTTGCTGAATTGATAGTATCAGTAGCTCCGAATTTTTTAGCCAACTGCAAACGGTTTTCATTTATATCAATCATGTAAATTTTTGCAGGAGAATAAAATTTTGCAGTAAGCAATACTGACATGCCTATTGGTCCTGCTCCTACAATTGCAATGGTATCTCCCGGTTTTACCTGTCCGTTCAGTACACCAATCTCATGACCTGTTGGTAAAATATCACTCAACATTACCAGTGCTTCCTCATCTGCACCTGCGGGAACTGCATGTAAACTATTATCAGCATGTGGAATACGCACATACTCCGCTTGCGTACCATTTATAAGATGACCTAATATCCAACCGCCATCTTCGCAATGAGAGTACATTTGTTTTTTACAATATTCACACGTACCGTCAGAAGTGATGCACGAAATAATTACATGGTCGCCTTTTTTAAAATTGCGTACTGATGCGCCCACATCTTCAATAATACCAACGCCCTCATGTCCCAGTGTAGTTCCGGGTTTGCAGGTTGGTGTCTTGCCATGTAAAATTCCTAAATCAGTTCCGCAAATAGTTGTCTTAATTATTTTAACCAATGCATCGGTTGGTTTTTCAATAACGGGTTTCGGAATGTCTTTCAATTCTATTTTTCCCGGTCCGCCATACACAAGACCTTTCATTGTTGTTTTGTTTGTACCGTTTTTTAGTTGTTCAGATTTGTTTTCTAAACTTTCAGGTTTCTTTTCAATTGCAATTGTCATTTTTTTGAATTTAATTTTTATATAGCACTTAAATTATTTTGATTACTCATATTTTCTAATCCAATTACTTCATCACCTGATTTTTCAACACCTTCCACTGTTTCCCAAATTGTAACTATTGGAAATGGCTTAAATAATAAAATCATCACGAGCACGAAACCCGCGATAGATGCTGCGCTTATAGTCCATTCAATAAGTGTTGGAAAATAAGTTGCATATCCGGCAGGTGCATTTTGAATCGGAACGAAAGGATGCAACATGTTCGGAATTACAATCAGGTAACGGTTTAGCAATGCACCAATCAAAACAAAAGATGAAACAACAACAGTCCACTTGATGGAGTTTCTTAGTTTTTGAAATGACAACATGATGATTGGAATTATCAATCCGAAAATCTGCACTGCCCAAAATGATATTGAATTATTTCCTGAAAATAAATCGTTGAGTAAATCTTTTTCATCACCCTGCATTTTGTAAGCAGGCACTCCGTATTTGCTGATGTTAAAATATAAATACGTACACGTGAGTGCAAGCAGCAACATAGCGAGTTTGCTGAAATGTGAGTGACTTAAATAATGTTGGAGATGATACCCTCTGCGGAGAATCGCCATCATAATAATCATGATTGCACAACCCGCCATCAGTGCACCGAAAACAAAATACGGACCCATGATGCTTGTGTTCCATCCCGGTCGCATAGTCATTGAAATCAGCCACGCGCTGACGGTGTGAACTGAAATTGCAAGCGGAAGAATTACTATAGACATAATTTTAATTCCCTGTTTCAAATATTTTCGTTGCAAATAATTTCCATTCCATCCAACTGCTAATATTTTGTATAGTTTATTTTTCCATTTTGGAGCATCCGTCAAACGGTCTCTCATTAATGCAACATCAGGAATCAGCGGAAGAAAAAAGAAAATTAAACTGCCGAAAAAATAAGTTGCGATAGCAACTACATCCCATAAAATAGGAGATTGAATTCTTCCATGCGTAATGAGAAATAATAATCTTTCCGGGCGACCCATATCTAACACGGGCATGAAACCTGCAAAGAACACAGCAGATAATGTAATGGCTTCTGCAATTCGCGTAAGCGGATAACGCCATTTAGCTCCTGAAAAACGCAATACAGAAGAAACCAACGCGCCAATTAAACTGATGCCGACAAAAAAGAATAGCAGTGATATATATATACCCCACGAAACATAATCGCGCATAGCGGTTACAACTAATCCTTCGCGCAATTGTATAATCCAACAGATTATTCCGGCAAGAACAATCAATGACAGAACGGTTATCCAGGTTGTTTGTCCTTTGAATCGTTTACCAACTGTTGAAAGCAGTTCGGTTTCTATTTGAAGTTTTTCTTCCTGAAATTCCATTTACTATTTTATTTTCAGTTACGATTTAGGATTTGCATCATTCATATCCGGCACAGGATACTCCCTGTTTACAGGAGGCAAATAATAAACTCTCGGCTTTGTGCCAAGCTCTTCCATGAAACGATACGCGCCTTTATCTTCGAGCAATTGCGACAGCGCAACAGTTTCTCCTGATTTATTTGTTACTGCATCTTCGTTCTCATCACCAAAATAAATTGCATCCATCGGACAGCCTGAAACACATGCAGGCAATTGTCCTTCGCGTGCCATGTGCGGACAGAAATCACATTTCTCCACACAACCTTTTTTACTTTGAAAAACATGTTCAACAGAATTATTTAATTCCACTAACGTTGGTTTTACAGGCTCTTCCCAATTAAAAACTCTCACAGAATATGGACACGCTGCAATGCAGAAACGACAACCAATGCAGCGGTCGTTATCAACGGAAACAATTCCATCTTCGCGTTTGAACGTTGCATCAACAGGACAAACTTTTGTACACGGAGGGTCATCGCAATGAAAACAGGGTTTAGGAAAAAAGTATGGAGCTTCTGCGGGTGCGTCTTGCATCTTGATTACTTCAATCCATTCTTTTGTAGGCGGAAGAAAATGCATCTTGTTACACGCTTCGGTACACTTGCCGCAACCATCGCACTTGGCAAGGTCAATCACCATCACGAATTTTTTTCCTGGAATTCCTATTCGCGCTGCATCATTGTCCACAGGAATTTTTGGCTCGTAATTTATGTGTGAACTGTCAACGGTAGTAAGCTCTCCTTCGGGAGAAAGCATCATTACTTTTTTTCCCGTTAACTCATGCACCTT
>JBDSOU010000082.1:0-26798 GCA_039914625.1 Bacteroidia bacterium
TCTGTTAATGCCGGTTATATAGTTCAATTTGTTTTATATTTGTTACCTGCAAATTTAAAAACTGCCACCGTGATCAATCGCATTTATTCTAAAAGTTATCAGCAGGTTTTTTCACAGACTGGCGTTACCGGAAACCAATTGGCGGCAGTGCGAACTTGAACTTTCGGAATTCTAATCAACAGTTTTTTTGACGACCTTGACTTGAAACAGGACGACTTTTTCCTTACATTTGCAACTTAAATTAAACAAGACAGAAATGAAAGCGATTGACATAAATACAACTCTTATTGACGGTTATTTGCGACTGCTGGACAATCTTAGCCCAAGCAACAAACTTGACTTAATTTCTAAACTCACTCTTTCGGTTAAGACGGACATCACCGATAGAAAGAAATCTTTTTATAAGGCTTATGGTGCTTGGGAGTCAAAACAATCTGCTGACCAAATCATCAGCGACATTCGTAACAGCAGAACTTTTAACCGACAAATTGAAGAGCTTTGAAAAAATATCTCATTGACACCAACACTTGCATCTATTACATCAAAGGCAAGTATGACCTCAAGAAAAAATTTGAGAAAGCTGACCCCGACAACTGTTTCATTTCAGAAATCACTCTTGCGGAATTAATGTTCGGTGTTGAGAACAGCGAGAAGAAAGAGAAGAACCAAAAAGCACTTGACAATTTTTTGACAGGAGTAAAAGTTGTTCCAATTTTTCACTCTCTTGGTTTGTATGCAAAAGAAAAGTCACGACTAAGAAAAGCAGGAACTCCCATTGACGATTTTGATTTATTAATTGGTGTGACTTCCGTTACTCACAATTTGACAATGGTAACAAAGAACACAGACCATTACACACGAATAAAAGGAATCGCTTTGGAGGACTGGACGGAGTAATTTGCAACTGCATCGCTTCGGACGAACAGCTTGGCTTCCGATAACAGTAAGATCCTCTTTAATTCAAACATGAAGATTTTCTATACCCCTCCTCTTTAATTCAAACATGAAGATTTACTATACCCCTAAAAATCAAATAATTAAGGAGGGTCTCAGTAAAGTTGGCTTTAGGAGGACTAAATGCAAATTTTAAAAGAAGGGTTTTGAGTGGTAAACGAACAGTTGTGCATCTAACAAACATTGTAGGTTATCGGAGAGTTGTGCTGCCATCTCCTCAGTCTCGCTCAATAGTCCACCGGACTATTGCCGTCCCTTCTTTTAAAAACTTCATTTATCCCCGCAACGTTATCCGTAATTTTTTGTCGCCATGAACAAACTGTATTGCTTAATCATAATGTTGTTGGCTTGCAGAGTTTGCGAGGGGCAGAATTTGGTGCCAAATGGAGATTTTGAGCAGTATGTGGGGTGTCCAACTAATAGCGGACAAATAGATTCTGCTTTATTCTGGATTAATCCATCTGTTAATTTTCCAGGAGGTTCACCAGATTATTATAATGCGTGTTCAGCAGGAATGGGAACTCCAAACAATTATTGGGGCTATCAACCAACACATAGTGGAAATGCCTATTGCGGAATAGTAATTTGGGAATTAGGATTTATGTATAGAGAGTATGTTGAAACGTCACTTGTCTCGACTCTTCAATCAAATGAATGTTACCATTTTGAAATGTATATCAATTTAGGAAATAATAGCTGGGAGAATAATTCTGATGACATTGGTGTTTATTTTTCAGACACATTGATTGATGGATTTACCAATTATCTTCCGCTGCCATATCTTCCCCAAATTGAAAACGTGTCCGGCAATTTTCCTGATACAGTAAATTGGACTTTGGTAAGCGGTAATTATGTAGCGCATGGCGGAGAGAACTATTTGATTATTGGAAATTTCAAAAATGATTCAAATACAACTATAGTTGGAACAGGAGGTTTTGGAATAGTTTATTTGTTAATTGATGATGTTTCACTCTCTCTCTGCACTGACATCAAAGAAGAAAACCAAAATTCAGCAATAATAATTTATCCTAATCCTATTACGGATAAATTAAGCATTAGAATTAATAATAAGGAACTTTCGGAAATTATTCTCTATGACATTACTTCAAGAAAATTATTACAACAGAAGTTTACAAACTCTGTTACATTAAACACCGAACAACTTGCAAAAGGTATTTATCTTTACGAAGTGAGAAACAAAAATGGAGTAATTAAGAAAGGAAAAGTTGTGAAAGAATGAAATTGCACATCTTCGTGGAGACAGTAAAACTACGAATAACAAATGTTGATGCGAAGCGACTCCCTACGAATTTTATTTTATAAAAATTACTTCTTATTTTTACCTCATGAAAATAAAAATCGGTTTTGGTTTCGATGTGCATCAGCTTGAAAGCGGAAAAGATTTCTGGTTGGGCGGAATAAAAATTTCGCATACAAAAGGAGCGGTTGGTCATTCGGATGCCGATGTATTGATTCATGCTATATGCGATGCACTGCTTGGAGCCGCAAATTTGCGCGACATCGGTTTTCATTTCCCCAATACTTCCGCTGAATATAAAGGCATTGACAGTAAAAAATTATTGGCAGAAGTGGTTCGATTAATTTCCGAAAAAGGATTTGCAATAGGAAATATTGATGCTACCGTTTGTTTGGAAGAACCAAAAATAAATCCTTACGTGGATGAAATGAAAAAAGTGCTGGCTGAAACAATGAAAATTTCTGTGGAAGATATTTCGATTAAAGCCACTACCAATGAACAATTAGGTTATGTGGGAAGAGAAGAAGGAGTGTGCGCTTATGCAGTTGTACTGATCGAAAAAATTAAATGAACAATTACCAAATTCCAATTACCAATTCCCAACTTACGACTTATGACTTACGACTTTTTCATAGCAAAGTCATAAGCATCCATTACGTTCTTATAAAAAACTGAATCGTTAAAATTTTCGTCAGCGTATTTTTTTGCATTTTTTCCTTTCTGCACTGTTTCGGTTTCATTATTCCACATGAGCCGGATTAATTCACTTAACTTATTAAAATCATCGGCAGGATAAACATGTCCGGTAACTCCTTCAAAAGTATATTCGGGAAGACCTCCTTTGTCTGACACGATCAGCGCTTTTCCGATAGCATACGATTCGGTAACCACATAAGGAAAGTTTTCATGCCACAAAGAAGGGATCACAACAAACCGCGCGCGCCTGATCATTTGCTTTGCTTCGTCACCCCATTTTGCTCCGGCAAATTCCACATTTTTCAAATTCAGTTCAGCAGTTAATTTTTCTAAATTTTCTTTTTCATTCCCGGTTCCGACAATTTTGAGTTTTGCTTCAGGAACCAGTTGCATGGCTTTCAATAAAATATTTATTCCTTTTTCATCTGACAATCTTCCGATGTAAAGCAGGTAGTCATCGTATTCATAAGAAGGAGTAAAAGCAGGAGCATGAAAAGGTTTGCCGATTAATTTCCATTTAAATGTATCGCCCCAGAATTCGTTGGTTATGTTCACCATG
The DNA here is from genome assembly GCA_039914625.1 of Bacteroidia bacterium. GTDB lineage: Bacteria > Bacteroidota > Bacteroidia > AKYH767-A > OLB10 > DATEMK01. Next base: position 3,468 of record JBDSOU010000082.1, read on the forward strand.
AATTTGCTTTCAAAACAAAACACGTTTACATTTTTACGGAAAATATTTTTTATGTGATGCACGTAAGCTTCCGCAGAACTTGCGATGCTGAATGCCAGCGAATGTTTACAGCAATTATTTAAAACCGGGCTGTATAATTTTCCGCCTTTGCAATCGGTGCACACATGACCGTGATGATACAAGCGGTAATTGGTGCAGATGTGTTTGTAATCGTTGCAAGACATTACCACAGGAATATTTTTTTCTTTACACGCTTCGAGTATGCTGGGCGTTAGTGTAACATAAATTGCAAAAACATGCACCACATCAGGCTTAAATTCATCGAGCAGCTGTGACATGGCAGCTTTATTCTTCTTTGAATAAATCAATTCGGGCAATTTAAAAACTCTGTTCGCCAGGGAACCGTGCAAATAGTCAACAGGATAACCGTAAACGATTTCATCATTCTGCTCTTTTTCATCCGTGCCGCCTTCAGCGTTCAGATTGGTAGTGAAAATTTTAACGGTATGCCCCTGCTGTTTTAAAATCCTGATCACATCATGAAAATACATTTCAGCACCGCTCAGCTTTCGCCAGAATTTATGTACCAATAAAATTTTCATACTAAGGGTCAGCCTGTTGTTAATTGTTCCGATTGCGATAATTTAATTCTGCGGTATTCAGCAACTGCAAACCCTGCAAGCAGCCAGAAATAAAATGCAAAAGGGCGGAATGCAAAAGTCCGTACAATAAAAGTATAAGGAATTACAAGTATAATCAGCACCACCACACACAAACCAATCATTGAATAAACAGACGATTCACTGTTTTTATAAACTATCATGGATGCTTTATAAATTTTCCAGAGAATAAAAAGAAAAAATATCAGTCCGACAAATCCATAATAACTGAGCATGGCAACCCAATAAACATCATTAATAATACCTACATTTTGAAACGGCATGGTTCCTGAAACATTTTCTTTTGTCATTCTTCCCAACGATTCATCGCCCGAAGGACCATAACCGAAAAATTTGAGAGATTGTAAAACAGGCAATCCTATTTCTGTAATAATCCAGCCTCTTGAATGTTGCAGATTATGTTCAACATAAGTTGTTGAAAATATGTTGGTAATATTATCAATAGGGTTGGTGTATTTGCTTTTCGGATTGTAATAAGCGCTGCTCGTTGAACTTTGATTTGCCATCAGAAAAAGAACACCTGCAAATGCGAGCACCGACATGCTCCCTATAAAAAATAGGCGCTTGATTCTTTTTTCAAGAAAAAGAATTATCGGAACCGCAGCCAACCCTATTAAAACAGAAGCGCGTGAATATGTATAGAACAATCCAACTAATGCAAGTAAAAAAAATCCGATCAATGTCAATTTGAACAAAGCCGATTTAATTTCCATCTTTAAATAATAGCTGCATGACAATACAATTATAAAAACAAAAAAGAGTGCTACGAGCACCGAATCACCAAAGGTACCTATACCAGCTCCTTTTTCCCTGCCACTTCCCCACCCGGTTTGTGCTAACTTGAATTGCGACTGCACTCCTGCTACCTCAAGATCGGTAGCGCGGGGCATAAATACCTGGCTTATTCCGGCAAAATGCTGGTAGCTCGTGATAAGACTTTGCAACCCTCCTACAAATATTAATGCGATAATAAAAAGCTTTACTTTGTATGAAGACACATCAATATTGGATACTAAATAAAATAATGCCACGTAACGCAGCAGCGGTCGCATCCCGATAACCGAGAGTGCAAGCGGAGCGGAATTGACAACAACAGAAATAATGGCTGATGTGATAAATAAAAGCAATGCAACATCAATAGGTGTTCTTGACATCCATTGACGGTGATAAATATTATGAAGAACTTTCAGGACCAATAGTAAATAAATCAACACCTCCGGAACAAAGCGCAGCATAGAATATATCCGCTCTGAAACAGGAATGAATTTCAAAATGATTACTTCAAACGGAACATAAAGCGCCAGAAGAATTACAAAGGTTGAATATTTGAATTTCGCAGACTTCATTTTTTGAGCGTTACCAAACTACTTTTTTGCCAAGAGTTTTTTCAAGCAATTCATGGTCCTGCAGGTAATATTCTGACAGAAATTTTTTATTTGACGAAGATAAGCTGATTTCTTCCCATTTGTCAGATTTTGATTTCAAATAAAAAACATCAAGCGGTTTCATGATACTTTTAAAAAAATTCCTGTACGATTGAGGCAACCTGTTGTTATACGATCTTAATTTTTTTTTGAATTGACGGTACTTGTTAAATTGCGAAACGTTTTTAACATTCAATGACGGATTGAAAACTTTGAAATCAAAATTATCATAATACGATTTTTCAATTTTCAAAAAATCACAAACATTCAGCATGAATAATTTCGGATCATTTTGCAAATCTTTATGAAAGGTTATTAATATATTTTGTTTCCCGAAAAGATTTATATAATTCTGTAAATATCCCGCATACCTTCCCTGCTCTAAAGCTCTGAGATGCTGTGGGCTTTTTTTTTTGTCAGCTTTCAGCAAATGTTTCATGTAATTATCTGCCGTGCAATCTCCGGGTAAGTCACCTAATTGTTTACTGTATTTAAACCAGGAAATAATCCGCTGTTCAGGATCACGCAAAATAAAAATAAAACGGCAATCAGGAAATTGTGATTTTATTTTTTCTGCCGATGAGTAGGAATAAAGATAATCAGGAGTGGCTTCTAATTTCCATTGATCTTCCGAACAATCGAAAAAAAAATCAAGGTAATTTTTTACTTCTTTATTATTTATTTTTTGCTGAGGCAAATCATAATCGCCATCCCAGAAAAATCTTGTTTCCTTAATTTTAGAAGCACAGATTTGCGGATGACCAGATAAATAACGAAATAAAGAAGTGGTGCCGCACTTTGTGCTGCCACCGATAATTACATTTTTTTTAATTGTATCCACAATCTAAAATCCCTGGTAATAAAACTGAAATAAATGCATTTCGTGATGTTTATTTGTTCCAGAAAGAAAGATCTCTTCCGATCATTATACTTAATTCATCAACCATTGGTCGGAAATGTTCAACCAGCTTTCTTTTTGTTTCAGAATTTATAGGAGGCGGAATAAACTCTTTCTTGTTTAATTCATTTAATTTTTTTCGCACACCGTGCCTTAGATAAGCCGGAAGCAGTTTTCTTATTTTTGATTTGAGAGCAGTTTGCTGATTCGTAATGGATGCCAGCCATTCTGATCGCGGTTGCGAAGAGCTTTTGAGTTTTTTTTCCAACACAGGTTGATATTCCCCGCTGACTGCACAAAATTCAAATAAATTTTTCAACTCACGTTCAGTGTGCTCTTTTAAATCTTCGAATAAAATAATTTTAACCTGTTCAGGTTTAAAATATTTATAAAGATTTTTCAATTGCGAAACATAGTTACCGCGTTCAAGATAAGCGGCTACTGCTTTACTTTCTTTATCAAAAACTTTTTTTTCACTCGAATGCAGTGCATCTTCAAAGGTGATTGCATTTTCCTTACTGCGTTGCCTGGCATACCAATAAGCCGAATATGCTCTCGCAACAGGATTACGCAACACAATAATTATTTTCACATCCGGGTTGTGTTGTTGCAATCGCTGCATGGCATCTTCCCAATAAATGATCCCGACATTTTTAATAAGAATTTTTTTTGCGGAAGATTCTTCAGGAAAATATTCGGGAAAAATAGTTGAATAGCCTTTGTTAAATTCATCATCCTGAACGAAAAAAGAAAATTCTCTTTCATCATGAGTAATTATTTCAGGATGCTGACCGAGATATACCTGCAACGATGATGTGGCAGCTTTCTGAACTCCTGCAATTACGATTTCAACCGGCTTAATCATTTGTATCGGTTTTGACTTTTGAAAAAGGGAAATAAAAAGTTTGAATATTTAATTTAATCTTAATATAAAGCAATGCCATAATGTTCCATGAACACATAAAGATCATTCCGCTTATGGCTGAACCCATTAAACCATAGCGGGGAATAAAAAACATGCAGGAAATAACATTTAAAAGTGTTGCAATCAAAACAATTGTCCGCTGCACATTCTGATGTCCTGTCATATTGAGAAATGTTCCTACTGAACCGGAAAAGACATTTACAAACTGACCAACTATTGTAAACAACAGCACATCGGCAGCCACAACAAATTCTTCTCCGAAAATTTCTAATATATATCGTCTGAAAATAATTGTAGCGGCAAGAACCGGCAGCGAAGCCCAGAAATTAATTTTGGAAGTCTGTAGTGCAACTTTCGCTAAACCCCGCTGATCATTCAATGCATGTAGTTCTGCAAATTTTGGGGCAGCAATACTATTAACCGCATTTAAGATAATTGCTGAGAACGTTCCAATTTTAAAAATAACACTGTACATTCCCACATCTGATTCGGATCCGTAAATACCAAGCATCACCGTATTAATCCATCCTGAAATAAGCATCAGCGAAGTAGAGAGCATCATCGGAGTGGAGATGCGCAGCATTTCACGCACGGTAATGGAATTGCTTACTGATTGCGAATGGCTTTTAATTTTTTTCAGAATCAACAATGAACTTGAAACACAAAGAATACCTAAGCTGGCAACAAAACAGATGTTAGGCAAAAAATCATTTTTGTAAAACACAGAAATTGCAGTCAACAGTACTGAGGCATATAAGAAGTAGGAAACATTCTGACTGTATGCATATTGTTTCATCATTTTAAACCCACGATAACTTTCAGAATTGATGAAGCGTAACGTCATAGGAAGCACCCCAATGGAAATTAATTTAAAATACGGTGCAAGATGCGGTTTATGAAAAACTTTATCTGCAAGCAATGAAGAAGAAAAAAATAAAACAACAGACAAAAACAATCCCCAGGGAATTACTACTTTCAGAATTTTTCTATATATTTCATGAACAACATCCCATCTATTGTGAATGACATTCTGCGCAAAAAACCGCACGATAGAAGCATCGAATCCCAATCTCCCGGCTACGGAAAAAATTATAAGTACGGTGCTGCACAATGTGTAGGCACCAACTATTTTTGGTCCATAAAAACGGCTGATGATGATAACAAAAACATAGCCGATAATAAATCCGATCACGCGGATTACAAAAGTGCTCGAAGTTCCTTTTAAAAGTTCACGAAGCGTTTTGTCGCGCAGCTTTCCATCAACACGATGCCTTATTTTGCCGGCAATATTTGTTATATGCATGAAAGCTTAAAAATCTTTTGCCCGAATCAGCTTACAACAAACCATTCGTTCAACAAATTTTCTTTGTTGTATTTCATGGATTCATTATTTTTAAAAAGTCTCACGGATTTTCCCGCATACAAAGCAACAGCTTGTCCGGCTGCGGTATCCCACTCCATTGTTGGTGCAAGTCGCGGATAAATATCAGCGGAGCCTTCGGTTACAAGACAAATTTTTAATGAGCTGCCTTTTGAAATAAAATTAACTGTACCGTGTTTTGCTTTCAGTTCATCAATAAAAGTTTCGGTTTCGGGAGAGAGGTGTGATCGGCTTGCTACCACTGTGAAGGTTCCTTTTGTTTTTTCAAGCGGCAACTTTAAAGAGTTCTTTAAAAGAGCATCTATAAAATCATTTGCTGATGTCAATGTTATTAATTCAGAAACAGGTGCTGAAGATTTGTAGCTTCCAAAATTTTTTGCACCAAAATAAATAGTGTCTAATACAGGGGCATATACAACTCCTAATATCGGAACGCCTTCTTTAACTAACGCAATGTTAACGGTGAATTCTCCGTTTTTTTTGATAAATTCTTTAGTGCCGTCAAGCGGATCAACCATCCAGAATAATTTCCAGTTTTTGCGTTCATTGAAGTCAATTGATTTTCCTTCTTCGCTTAATACTGGCAGTCCGGCACTCAATAAGCCTTCAGTAATTTTTTGATGAGAAAGCTTATCAGCAATAGTTAAAGGTGATTTGTCGTTTTTTAATTCTACTTCCACTTCACCATCATAAACACTGAGTATTTCTTTTCCGGCAAGTACTGCTGCTCTTAAAGCAAGGGTTAAATAAGATGTATAGTCGCTCATTTTTTTGTTTGACAAATCAGATAATCATTCCTGCACCAAGGGTTTCATTAGTACCTTCATCAATTAGTATTAAACTTCCTGTAATCCGGTTTTTACGATAACTGTCATAGAATAGTGGCAGGGTAGTACGAATATGAATGCGCGCAATGTCATTCAATCCAATTTCTTTATCATTCTCAACACGGTGAAGTGTATTGATGTCCACTTTATAACGAATTTCTTTTATCACACACCGCGCTTCTTTGGTAGTATGTTTGATAGCATACTTTCCACCCATTTGTAATTTCTTTTCATTCATCCAGCAAACCATCAGTTCAATATCCTGACCTATGTTAGGAACATTGTTTTCTCTCACAATCATATCACCCCGGCTGATATCTATATCCGTATCAAGTGTCATGGTAACAGACATGGGCGGAAAAGTTTCTTCTTTATGAATAGTTTTATCCATTTCCATAAAATCAATGGAACTTATTTTTGCATTAAATCCAGAGGGAAGTATTTTCACATCATCGCCTGGTTTAAAAACTCCTCCTGCAATTCTTCCTGCATAACCTCTATAATCATGATACTCTTGTGCCTGCGGGCGAATAACATATTGAACAGGAAACCGGCAATCAATATGATTATCATCGCTGCTGATGTGGATGTTTTCGAGAAGATACAATAACGTTGGTCCGTTATACCAAGGAGTATTTTCCGATTTTTTCACCACGTTATCTCCCTTCAATGCACTGATGGGAATAAAATGGACATCTTTTATTTCTAATTTAGAAGCAAGCTTTTTGTATTCACGCATTATATCTTCATATACATCCTCATCGTAGTTTACCAGGTCCATTTTGTTAATGCAAACAATTAAATGTGGAATACCAAGAAGCGAAGCAATAAATGAGTGCCGGTTAGTTTGTTCCAAGACTCCCTTGCGGGCATCAATGAGAATAAGGGCAAGGTTGGCTGAAGAAGCGCCTGTCACCATGTTGCGTGTGTATTGAATATGTCCCGGTGTATCGGCAATAATAAATTTTCTTCTGGGTGTTGAAAAATAACGGTAAGCAACGTCAATGGTTATACCCTGTTCGCGCTCTGCCTTTAACCCATCTGTTAATAATGATAGGTCAACGTGTTCGAAACCCCTTTGTTTACTTGTTCTGTGAACTGCTTCTAATTGATCTTCAAAAATTGATTTGCTGTCGTATAACAATCTTCCGATCAAAGTACTTTTTCCATCGTCAACGCTGCCGGCAGTTGTAAATCTTAATAATTCCATTTCTGTATAATTTGTTGTATTTGTCATGTATCAGTAATAATCAGTTCTGTGAATATATTCAGTAATCTATCCGAAGGATTTTTAATCCGGTATTCAGTATTCAGTTCAGAAATCGGAGATCCGCAATTGTTTTCTCCGAAGCGAATACTGAATACTACTAAAAATATCCGGCTTTTTTCCTATCTTCCATTGCCGTTTCAGAGCGCTTATCATCAGCGCGGGTTCCCCTTTCGGTTACCCTGCTTGCGGCAACTTCAATAATAATTTCCTCAATGTTTGATGCCGGAGAAAGAACAGCTCCTGTACAGGTCATATCACCTACAGTGCGGTAACGTACCTGCATTTTTTCAATCCTTTCATTTTCACGTAACGAAATGTAATTTGATGCAGCGAGAAGCATTCCATCCCTTTGAATAACATCGCGCTCATGCGCAAAATAAATTTCAGGAATCTCCAGGTTTTCAAGAGCAAGATATTGCCATACATCCATTTCCGTCCAATTGCTCAATGGAAAAATGCGAAAATGTTCGCCTATATTCTTTTTACCATTAAAAATGTACCACAGTTCAGGTCGCTGATTTTTCGGATCCCATTGTCCGAATTCATCACGATGTGAAAAGAATCGTTCTTTAGCTCTTGCTTTTTCCTCATCACGTCTTGCTCCTCCAAAGGCTGCATCAATTTTTAATTCTTCTATAGCATCTAAAAGGGTAACAGTTTGCAAAACATTGCGGCTCGCATTCATCCCTTTTTCTTCTTTTGCTCTACCTTTATCAATTGAATCCTGCACATATTTTACAATTAAGTTGGCTCCAATTTTATTCATAAGCCTGTCGCGAAACTCCAGTGTTTCAGGAAAATTATGTCCCGTATCAATATGCAATAAGGGAAATGGAATCTTTCCGGGCCAGAAAGCTTTGCGTGCAAGGTGAGCCATTACAATAGAATCTTTTCCTCCAGAAAATAACAGTGCAGGGCGTTCAAAGGTGGCAGCGGCTTCACGGATAATGTAAATGGCTTCGGCTTCTAATTCTTTTAAGTGATTTAAGTGATAATATATCATTGTCTTTTGTTTTTGGCTTTAAAATTTCAGAGAAGCATAAAAAAGGAGAATTTGGTTATTTTCAATTGCTTCCGGCAGTGTCTGATCATCTTACATCTTATTTTATTTTCTCTGTAATAAATTTTACAATTTTATTTACTGATTCATCAATGCTCATCGCCTCTGTGTTGATTTCCATTTCAGGCTTTAACGGCTGTTCAAATGGCGAATTAATTCCTGTGAAATCCTTAATCTCCCCGGCTCTTGCTTTTTTATAAAGCCCCTTCACATCTCTCTGCTCACAAATTTCGATTGGACAATTTACGAAAATCTCCGCAAAGTCTCCATCTTCGACAAGAGAACGCACTCTGTCACGGTCTTCTCTGAAAGGCGATATGAAAGCCGTAAGCACCACAATTCCGGCATCAGTAAACAGTTTTGCAACTTCGCCAATGCGCCTGATGTTTTCTTTTCTTCCGTCATTGCTGAAATCAACATTGCTATTTAAACCATGACGAATATTATCTCCGTCAAGCAGATACGTTCTTACGCCCATTTCAAATAAATGTTCCTCAACCAACCCTGCAAGCGTGCTTTTTCCAGAACCGGAAAGACCTGTAAACCAAGCAATCAAGGGCTTATGCCCATTTAACTGCTGACGGTCTTTTTTGGTGATTTTATAATCCTGCCGGACTATATTCTTTGTGGTCATAACAAATTAGAAAAATGGGGTAACAGTTAATTTTAAATACTACTAATTATTGTGTTTCGAATCGCGATATTTAATCGGGGAATACCGTTTTCTGAATTGATGCGCGAAGATACAGAATTAGGCAATAGCACGCAAGTAAAAAAGCTAAAACTGCTCTCCGGCAAGCTTTGCCACTAAAAAGGGAGTTTGTCATTGCTTATCTTTGTCCCTTTAAACAACCAGACTTTCTTGCTTCCAGTTCATTTACTTGTAATAATTTCCAATCATTGACGAAAATCAGTTTTGACGATATTTACATGGAGCTTGCGCAGAATCTTTCACGCAAGGCGCATTGTGTAAAAATAAAAGTGGGTGCAGTGCTTTCACAAGATACACGAATCATTTCGCTTGGTTACAACGGACCTCCCGCAGGTACACACAATTGTGATGAGGAATGGCCTTTAGTTGGCTGTACGCGCGATCGAAAGGGTGGATGCTCATTGGCAATCCATGCCGAAGAAAATGCCATTCTCTATGCTGCAAAAAATAAAGTAACCATTGAAGGAGCTACACTTTATGTTACGTTATCACCATGTCTTGCTTGTGCAAGAATTATTTACACAACAGGAATAAGGAAAGTGTTGTATTTGAATTCGTATGCTGCATATAAAGGAATTGATATTGATGAAGGATTAGATTTTCTCCGGAAGTTTGGTGTGCAAACAGAGCAATTTACTCCCCAAAATCTTTCAATAGAACAACATTAATAAATAATTTCTCTTTCCAACATTTCATTTCCCGTTTCGTTAAAGCAATTATATCAGAATAGACATTCCATGAATTCAGAAAATAAAAGAAATTATAATAAATATTTACCTCTTGCTTTTGCATTATTGCTTGGCGCTGGTGTTCTTATTGGCAGCCGGATGAATGTTTCTTTTATTCCCAGCCGGACATTTTTTTCTGCAAAAGCAAACCAGTCTAATAAACTTTCTGACGTGATAAATTACATTCAGAATGAGTATGTGGATACTTTGAATCAAAAAAAATTAGTGGATATTTCAATTGAACAGATGCTTCAGAATCTCGATCCGCATTCCGGGTATATTCCTTCTGAGGATTTGCAATCAGCGAATGAACCTCTTGAAGGAAATTTTGAAGGGATAGGGATTGAATTCCATATTCAGCAGGATACCATCATGGTGGTTACAACTATTCCCGGGGGGCCTTCATTCATGATTGGTATTCAGCCAGGTGACAGGATTATAAAAGTGGATGACAAAAATGTGGCAGGAATCGGCATTACCAACAATGATGTTTTCCAAAAACTTCGTGGTCCGGGAGGAACAAAAGTGAAAATTTCCATTTTAAGAAGAATGCAACCAAAGCTATTGGATTTTAATATTACACGCGGAAAAATTCCTATTTACAGCGTTGATGTATCTTACATGATAGATTCAAAAACAGGCTATGTAAAAATAAACAGGTTTGCAGCGACTACTTACGAGGACTTTCTTGATTCATTGAATAAATTAAAAAAGCAGGGAATGACACAACTCATCGTTGATCTTCGCGGAAACCCCGGTGGCTACCTTGATGCTGCAACCAAAATAGCGGATGAATTTTTACCTGATAAAAAATTAATTGTTTACACACAGGGAAAAGCAAGACCAAAAACCAGTTATGAAGCAACAAAAGAAGGAATTTTTGAAACGGGAAAGCTTGCAGTCATGATTGATCAGGGATCGGCCTCAGCCGCTGAAATTCTTGCAGGAGCATTGCAGGATTGGGATCGCGCTGAAATTATTGGAAGACGTTCTTTCGGAAAAGGTTTAGTTCAGGAGCAAACTGTTTTTTCTGATGGTTCAGCCCTTCGTCTTACGGTAGCCCGTTATTATACTCCTACAGGGCGCTGCATTCAAAAATCCTACAAAGGCGGTTATGCAGAATACGAACATGAAATTATTGATCGGTTTGATAGGGGAGAATTGGAAAATGCAGACAGCATTAAGCCTGCAGATACTGTTAAATACAGAACTCCGGCAGGAAAAATTGTTTATGGTGGCGGAGGAATAAAACCTGATATTTTTGTCCCGTTAGATACAACTGAAAATTCAGAATATATTAACGACCTCATCCGTGCAAGTCTTATCAGCCAGTTTGCTTATAATTATGTTGACAAAAACAGAGGAGTGCTTAAAGCATTTAAAGATTTTAATTCCTACAGAACTCAATTTGAAATAACCGACAAATTGTTTGATGAATTCGCTTCTTATGCTGAAAAGCAAGGGGTGAAAAGAAATGAATCTGGTATAAAAAAATCCGGTAAGCTGATAAAAATTCAGTTGAAAGCTTTTATTGCAAGACAAGTTTTTGGAAACAATGGATTTTACTCCGTGCTTAACGAAACGGATAATATATTTATAAAAGCTGCTGAAGCGATCAACCAAAATTAAGCGGCTTTGCAAATGAAAAAGTTCCTTGTTAAGCATTCAACCTTCAAAGTTGGTTTAAGAGGTTGTCCAACTGTGAACCTTGACCTTTGAACCATTCAAAAAACCTTCTCTTCCAGGATGAAGTTAGCTGTTCGTTTTGATAAAAAGGAGAGAAATGCTCAATGGGCTATTCTGGTTCTTATTTTTTTCTCACGCCTTCCTTTTTTAGGTTATGGTTATGGTTCTGAAGAAGATGCCTGGGGATTAGCAGTTACCGCAAAGCTTGTTGCACTCAGCGGTGCTTATGAAGTTTCAAGATTCCCGGGCCATCCGTTGCAAGAATTAATTTATATGCTTGTATGGAAACAGGGAGCTTATTTTTTTAATTTCTTAACTGCAATCATCAGCACTGCCGGAATTGGTTTTTTTATTTTTGCTTTCAGAAAATTAAATCTTTCTAATGCTATAACAGCCGGTGTCATTCTTGCTTTTACTCCGGTAATCTATATCAATTCAACCAATGCCATGGATTATATGTGGGCATTGAGTTTTTTAATGACCGGCTTTTATTTCCTTGTAGAAAAACACCCGGTGCGCGCAGGAATCTTTATCGGGCTCGCAGTTGGATGCAGAATTACCAGCGGAGCCATGCTGCTTCCGTTTATATTTTGGCTGTTTGACAAAAAAGATTTAAAGCAATCGTTAAATCTAATTTTAAAAATTACTTTATCTGCATTGCTGATTTCTTTTATATTGTTTATTCCTGTTTTTAAAAAATACGGAATGGAGTTTTTAAACTACCCTGATCAGTTTGATGCAACTGTAAGCAAAGCCATATTCAAATGTACGCTTGGCATCTGGGGATTCATTGCTTTCACGGATATGCTGACTATGTTAATTATTTTTTTCAGTAAAAAAATAAAAAACGTCAATCTGATTTTTAAAAATGGACATAAGAAAAAATTAGCGATGCTTTGTTTTTTAACAATCTTGCTTTATTCAATTTCATTTGCATTAGAACCTCATAAAGCAGCATATCTTATTCCTGTAATTCCATTTGTAATTATTTTGTTTAATATTTTCCTGGGCCGGATGTATTTTATTGCATTTTCTTTTTCCGTGATTTTTTCTTCTTTCTTTATCGGTGTAAACCTCAATGATGCTTTGCGTGGTTCTACGCCTTCTTCTTTTTGCTATGACTTAGAGGTAGCAGGGCAAAATATTTCAGTTGATTTTTTAAGAGGGCCCGTTATTGCTGATTTGTATAAACGGATAAACAAAATGGAGTTTTCTGAAAGTGTAATTGAAAAACTGCAAACAATAAATAAAAAAACAGTGATAATTACCGGATTCTGGATGAATGATATTCTAGCAAAAACCGATGCGCTGCCTTCTGTAGTGCTGATATATTACCAGGATGAAAATTTTTTAAAAACAAAACTCCTTGAAGGATATGAAATTTATTATTTGCCGGAGCAGGATTATTACAATGACTTGTGCTTTAGAAAAAAATTTACAAACGAATTTGCAAAACCATTGAAACTTTAAAAACTATTTTTGAACCTGAACATAAGATTCAGGACTCAGAAAATTATCGGAGGAGGTATCCGTTTGAACTGCTTCTTTTTTCTCTTGCTGAAAAATAGTTGATTGAAAAATCAGAATCAGAAATACCCCGATGCTGATGGATGAATCAGCAATATTGAAGACCGGCCTGAAAAAAACAAAATCTTCACTTCCCCAAAACGGGAACCATGACGGAAATTGTCCTTCGATAATCGGAAAATAAAACATATCCACTACTTTGCCGTGAAGAAAATTTGCGTAGCCTCCTTCCGGAGGAAATAAAGCTGCAACCTGGTATTCGCTGGATGAAAAAATTTTTCCGTAGAAAATGCTGTCTATAATGTTTCCCATTGCTCCCGCAAAGATGAGTGTCATGCTGGTGATGAGTTTATTATTTGATTTGTTTTTTACCAATGTAAAAAGGTAATAACCGATTCCTATTACAGCAAAAATTCTGAAAAGACTGAGAAATAATTTCCCGGCCGGTCCCTGCAGCAATTCCATCCCGAAAGCCATTCCATTGTTTTCAGTGAAATGTATTATGAACCATTTACCTGATAGATGAAACTCCTGCCCGAGGTACATGTGTGTCTTTACCCAAAACTTGACACACTGGTCAATCAGCAGAATGATTACAATTATTGAAAGAGGTTTTTTCAAAACCAAAAATTTTCTATAACAAATTGATGTGCTCTATCAGCGGAAACAATTTTAAAAGGGAACAACTCAACTTAATCGTTGTATTGCTTCATTTTTGCTTCCATACTTTGTGTGGTATGAGGAACAGCACGCAAACGCTCTTTTGGAATCAATTTTCCTGTAACGCGGCAGACGCCATACGTTTTGTTTTCAATTCTAACCAAAGCATTTTCCAATTGGTCAATAAATTTACGCTGGCGCATGGCAAGTTGCCCTGCTTCTTCTTTTGCCAGGGTATCGGAACCATCTTCAAGCATTTTAAAAGTGCTCGCAGTATCATCAGTTCCATGCTCGTTTGCATTTAGTATGGCAGCGTTCAAGTTAGTCAACTCTTTTTTGGCATCTTCCAGTTTATGGATAATTATTTTCTTAAATTCTTGTAACTCAGTGTCTTTGTATCGTGACCGTTCAGGCATTTGCGAACTTGGTTTCTCTGACACTTTTTTCTTCGGCATTTCTTTCATTCCCGTACTAACTTTTTGGTGTATAATTGATTCTATTGGTTTTTCTTTTTTTAAATTAACTGATTTAATAGTTTTACTCTTAACAGCCTTTATGAGTTTTGAAGTTTTCTTTATAACCGTCTTTATAATCTTCTTAACGGCTTTTTTTACAACTTTTGCAACAACCGGCTTTTTAGTTTTAGTTGCTTTCTGTTTTGGTTTTACAGCTTTTTTTATTACCTTTTTAGGTTTCGCTTTTGAAGCGGCTTTTGTTTGCTTTGAAGTTTTCTTCGCAACCTTTTTAGGTTTAGCGCTTTTAGGTTTTGCCTGCTTAGCTGATTTTTTTGAAGCTTTTGAAGACTTTGATTTTTTCATAATATCGGGGGTATTAGGCAATTACAATATTGTTCTTACGAAGGCTCACGTACTTTTATTTATACTTGTAGTGGTTTGAATATCGTCATCTACCGCTATTAAAATGCCGTCCTCACCTTCCAGATTTTCAACCACTTTGAGTGAGGTTGCTAAAATTTCGGTGCAAATATATGTCAAATTATTAGATATGGCAGCGTTGATGGCATCATGGGCTTTTATTTTAATGTCAATCTTGTCAGTCACTTCAAAGCCTTTGTCCTTGCGGATGTTCTGGATTCTATTAACCAGTTCACGTGCAATGCCTTCTTCACGAAGTTGCTCAGATATTGAAATATCAAGTGCAACTGTAATATTACCATCCGAAGTTACCTGCCAACCCGGAATATCTTCAGAAAGTATTTCCACATCTTCTGCAATCAAATTTATTTTTTGATCTTTTAATTTCAATTCAAAGGTTCCATCCTTTTCAAATTTTGAAATATCATCTTGAGAAAAATTTGGAATTGCAGCCGCAACATCTTTCATCAATACCCCGACTTTTTTTCCGAGCACTTTAAAATTCGCTTTTATTTTTTTTACAAGAATTCCTGATGTGTCAGAAATGTATTCGATCTGTTTTACATTTACTTCAGCAAGAATGAGATGTTTTACTGCATCCACTTTTTCTTTGAATGATTCGTAAGGAACCGGCAGAAGAATTTTATTTAACGGTTGGCGTACACGAATATTTACTTTTTTCCTAAGTGATAAAACCATCGAAGAAATCTTTTGTGCAAGTTCCATTCGTTTTTCAAGGGATTTATCAATAACCTCTTGTTCGGCTTTTATCATCAATGAAAGATGTATTGAATTTTGAGCGAGAGGGGTATTGTTCCTTATTGCGTCTTCTCTGACGGAATCACTGAGATTTCTATACAACCAATCAGAAAAGAAAGGAGCGATAGGACTCATCAATTGTGCAGTCACCATCAAACATTCAAACAAAGTTTCGTAAGCAGCCTTTTTGTCATTTGACATTTCACTTTTCCAGAATCTTCTTCTTGACAAACGAACATACCAATTGCTTAAATGTGAGTCAACAAATTCTTCAATCGCCCGTGCTGCTTTTGTTGGTTCATAATCATCATAAAAACCACACACATCATTTATGAGTGAATATAATTTTGAAATAATCCAGCGATCTAATTCGGCTCTGTCTTTTACAGGAGCAATATTTTGTTCATCAATAATAAAATTGTCAATGTTTGCGTAAAGCGAGAAGAATGAATACGTGTTATACAACGTTCCAAAAAGTTTTCGCTGTTCGTCAACAATGCCTTCAACATTAAATTTAAGATTATCCCACGGCTGTGCATTGCTTATCAAATACCAGCGTGTAGCATCAGGTCCGTATTTGTTTATTGTTTCGAACGGATCCACGGTGTTGCCCAATCGCTTGCTCATTTTGTTACCACTCTTGTCGAGCACCAAGCCATTGCTCATTACGTTTTTGAATGCAACTGAATCAAAAAGCATTACTGCAATTGCATGAAGTGTGAAAAACCATCCGCGTGTCTGGTCAACGCCCTCGGCAATAAAATCTGCCGGATACTCAAGACGACCATCAATCAATTCCTTGTTTTCAAAAGGCCAATGATGCTGGGCATACGGCATTGCGCCACTGTCAAACCACACATCAATTAAATCTGTTTCACGAAACATTTTTTTTCCTGACGGAGAAACTAAAAAGATGTTGTCAACATACGGACGGTGTAAATCAAAATCAGGTTTGGCAACATCTATGTGTTCAAGGTGCGATTGATCCATGAATCCTGCTGAGATTGATCTCTCAATTTCTTTTTTTAATTCTTCTATAGAGCCTATGCAGATTTCTTCTTTTTTATCTTCTGTTCTCCATACCGGTAATGGAACTCCCCAGAACCGTGAACGTGATAAATTCCAGTCAACAAGATTTTCTAACCAGTTGCCGAAACGACCTGTACCGGTTGATGCAGGCTTCCAGTTGATGGTGTTATTCAGTTCTATTAATCTTTTTTTACAAGCCGTTGTTTTGATAAACCATGAATCAAGCGGGTAATATAAAATAGGTTTATCGGTGCGCCAGCAATGTGGATAACTGTGCTCATACTTTTCAACTTTAAATGCTTTGTTTTCTTTTTTCAGTTTAATAGAAATGCGCTCGTCAACTGAAAGATATTTTTCACCACCTTGTTTTTTTCTTTCGGCTTCTTTTTCTGCATCTGTTAAATATTCAACACGCACATATTCTCCTGCAAAATCGGTTACTTCTTTTACAAACTTACCCTGCTTGTTAACTAATGGTGACGGGTTGCCGTTTTCATCTTTCACCATGATGGATGCAATGTTGTTTTCATTACACACACGAAAATCATCTGCACCAAATACTGATGCAGTGTGAACGATTCCTGTTCCGTCCTCGGTGCTTACAAAATCTCCAAGAATTACTTCAAATGCTTTTCCATCAGGTTGCACATAAGGCATGAGTTGTTCGTACTTTATTCCTTCTAAATCTTTTCCTGCAACTTCTCCGATTATTTTAAAAGGAATTGCTTTATCCCCAGATTTGTACTCC
The DNA here is from genome assembly GCA_039914625.1 of Bacteroidia bacterium. GTDB lineage: Bacteria > Bacteroidota > Bacteroidia > AKYH767-A > OLB10 > DATEMK01. The sequence goes on from JBDSOU010000082.1 coordinate 20,657, forward strand.
TCCAATTTCAATTCTGCATTTTTCTCCGGAAAAAATTTTCCTAATAAATCTTTTGCAAGGATTACAGTAAGAGGTTCGAATGTATAGGGATTAAAAGTCTGAACAAAAACATATTTTATTTTCTCGCCAACAGCGAGAGCACAGTTTGCGGGTAACGTCCATGGAGTTGTTGTCCATGCGAGAAAATAGGCTCCGCCTAAATCATCTTTCAAAGGAAGTTTTTTATCAGCAGAAGGCAACATGCGAAACTGCGCAACGATTGTCGTATCACGTATCATGCGATAAGTACCGGGCTGATTTAATTCATGGGAACTTAAACCCGTTCCTGCTGCAGGAGAGTAAGGTTGGATGGAGTAGCCTTTGTACAACAATCCTTTTTTATAAAACAGTTGCAGCAAATACCAAACGGTCTCTATATACGAATTTTCAAAAGTGATATACGGATGTTCGAGGTCAACCCAATAACCCATTTTACGGGTGAGATCGTCCCACACGTTTTTGTATTTCATCACTTCTTTGCGGCAGGCTTTGTTGTAATCTTCGATAGAGATTTTTTTGCCAATGTCTTCTTTGGTAATACCTAAAGTTTTTTCAACACTTAATTCAATGGGCAAACCATGAGTGTCCCAACCGCCTTTACGTTTTACCTGGTAGCCCTGCAAGGTTTTGTAACGGCAAAAAAGATCCTTGATGGTTCGCGACATTACATGATGAATGCCGGGCAATCCATTTGCAGAAGGAGGTCCTTCGTAAAAAGTAAACGGAGTTTTTCCTTCTCGTATCTCTACGCTTTTTTCAAATGTCTTCTCACTTTCCCATTTTGCTAAAATTTCTTTAGCAATAGCGGGAAGATCGAGTTGTTTGAATTCAGGATATTTTTTGGCACTCATTTTTTTGTAAAAGAGTGCAAAGGTAGGGGAAAAATGCAGAATGGAGAATGCAAAATGCAGAATGAAATAAAGGTATTTAAACGTTTCAGTTAAATAGATTGAAAGTTTTTTTTAAATTTGCAATTGAAACAATCTTATGATGGTTGACTGGAATTTACATTTGACTTCAAATCCGAATATATTGTTTGGAAAACCAATAATTGCCAATACACGGATTTCTGTTGATTTAGTTCTTGAAAAATTAGCAGCAGGAGATACTATTGATGATTTGCTGGACGCTTATCCTAACATCAAAAAGGAAGATATTGCTGCTTGCCTTTTATTTGCAGCGGATACAATAAAGAACGAAATTATTCATTCCAAAGCTTCCTGAAATGGAGTTGATTGCTGATGAAAGTGTTGATTTCGGCATCATCAGGCTTTTTCGAAAAAGAGGAATAATTGTGTTTTCGATTACAGAGGATTTTCCACAGGCGGATGATACAAAGGTTTTAGAAATTGCCAATGGCAAGGCATTATTGCTTCTTACGGAGGATAAAGATTTTGGAGAACTTGCATACCGTTTAAAATTACATCATAAAGGTATTTTGTTAATCCGTTTTTAAGCAACATAAGCAGAAAGGACCGAATTGCTCTTGTTGTCGAATCTGTTGAAAAATATTTTAATGGTCTTAAGAATAATTTTTCGGTTCTTTCTCATAATGGTTTGAGAATAAAAATTACTTCAGGAAAAAAATAACTCTCAGAGGTTTAAGATTTATTGAGAGTTGAGGAGTTCCTGACTAATCATACCGTATCCGGTTTCACTTTCCCCTCTCCAAACAATATATTCAAAATCACTCCACCAACTATCAGTACCATTCCGAAAACAGATAACCATCCGTACGATTCGCCAAATAAAAAGTAGCCGAAGATGAGGGCATAAATTATTCCTGTATAAGTAAGGATGGAAACTTTTGAGATTTTTTCTTTTTGCAGCGAGCGTGTCATTGCCATTTGCCCGAGTTGTGTGGTTGCACCTACTAAAAATAAATACAGCCAGTCTAACCCTTGCGGGGGTACCCAGTTAAAGAGTGTGAAACCAAAACCTATGATGGCTGCCATGAGTTGAAAATGAAGTACCACAACAAGAGGATGTTCTTTGCCGCTAAGACTGCGGATCATGTTGTAAGCGAAGGATGAAAAGACGGAGGACAGAATTCCTATCCCAAGATAAAAGAGTGAAATGCGCGCGTCAAATCCTTTTATAAATAACACTCCTGAAAATGAAATAACGAAGAACAACATTTGCAGAGGAGTGATTTTTTCTTTTAATAAAACGGAAGCGATAATGACCGTGAAGATGGGGGAGAGGTACTGCACACTCACTGCCGTGCCGAGTGGCATGTGCTGTATCGTCAGAAAGTATAAGTAGAGTGCAGCAGTGCCAAAAAAACCGCGCAGCAATAATAACTTTTTATTGGAGCCTGTTCCTGAAACTTTGTGCTGATACATGCCTGCAAAGCAAAATGCCGATGAAACTGTGCACCGGAAAAACACCAGCTCCATTGCCGGAAGGTGACTTACTTTTTTTACAAACACATTCATGAGCGCAAACCAAAATGCGGCAAGAAGCATTTGGCCCGCACCCGAAGTCAGAAAGGGGTTTGAAGTGCGCAGCCTGAAGTTTGAAGCCCGAACCACAGAAAAGCTATTTTATGTTTTCAACATCCTGGTGAAAGATTTTAAGCTCGCCTTCATCATTCATCACATGGAAGGTTTCTTTTACGGAAAGCTGCTTGCCTTTTACATTGTAAACGAGCTCCAGAAATTTAATGTTGGAGTAGTCGTCATATTTTTCGGTGGCGTTTATGAACTCATAAGACACAATGGCTCCCATGACTTCTTTGAGCCGGTTGTATTTGGCTATTTTTTTATCAACGGGTTCACTTTCGTTGAATGAGGGAATGAAATACTTGTCGAGAGCGGTAAAGTTTTCATTCTTTAAATCATTGAGCAGGTTTTCGACCAACTGTTTTGCTTTTGGCTGGTCAACTGTGAGGCTGCAGGAAGGAAGAATTAATAAAAGAACGGATATTAAAGGAAGATATTTTTTCATGATGAATTGCCTTCATAATTAAAGAATTGCAGGTACATGCGAAGAAACGAAGAAAAAATTTAAGCTGAAAGAAAAGGAATTTCTTTTAAGGGGGTTTCCAAAAGGATTTTGGTGAAAGTAGTTTCCTGTTTTATGTTTTCACCGATAATGTTTTCGGCTAACGGTGGTGCAGGTACTAAATTTTGGAGCGCGGGTTTTTGTTTTTTAACGTATTTGCGTTTGCGTCCTGCAGATTTGTTAATTCTTCTCCACAAATTATAATTGCGTGACAATTTTTCGTCAGTTAAACTTATAACAACCATTAAAGGATCAAGCTGCTCCTGAATGATATTCAGACATTGATCAAGCAGATGTTCCACTTGCCTGTACATTCGTGCATGTTGCTTAACTTTCAGAACCGGCTTGGGCATAAATTCAATATATTTTTCCAATTCTTCCTGAAATTTCTCAACAACTTCCGGAGTCAGCGCATAATGTTCAGGATTCTTTACTTTTTTGACTGCATTCAGCACCTGGCGGCAACGACCGATCATAGTAGATTCAACGGGGCGGTAAAAATCACTAAAAGAATATTTAACTGCGTTTCTTAACGCAACAATTCCGTTGACCTGCGCATAAGAATAAACACCACAACTTATACAATAAGCAGTTGTAGCAAGGCTATGTCTCATTTCTTTTTTTACTTCCGAACCTTTGGTTCTATTGCTGCTAAAATCCAATTTAATGATCTTTTTCATCTTTTTTTGTAAAGAAGCCGCTATGGGAATAAGAGCAGGAAATTTTGCAGCAACTTCCGGGGCTTCTATTGTTTCAAGAAGCCCGTTGAACGTGGTAAAACGCTGGTGCATTTTTTTATAATCAGCCATAAGATTATTTTATGATGGTGATACGTAAATGGTTTTGGAAGGTTGCAAAATTTATGTTTACACTGCATAAAATGCTTTTGTAAATATTTTAAATCAGGTTGCAATAGTGTTAAAAGTTTTCGCAGGCAATGTGCTTTTCAATGCAGGAATATTAATTGCCTTTGCAGGTAAAATAACAAATATTGTAAGCGGGTTAATCTTTATTGTGGCATCCATGACGGTGTATATTTTTTCCATGAAACTAAAAAAGAACTGACCGAAGGAATAAAAATCTGCCATGAACATGTATTTATTGAATAATAAAGTATTTGAATAAGGAATGAAGAAATATTTGTTGAGCAGGAAGTTAATTAATGATGCGATGACGGAGAATGCGCGGGAAAGGAAAACAAAAACGGAAACTTTACATTGATAAAACTTTAATTTTATGTTGTAAAATATTCCTTTACTATTGTAAAACATTTGTTGAGAACGGTAAAATATGATTTCAATGAGGTAAAACCTTGTTTCATATTGGTATAATATGAATTGAGGCTAATGAAATTTGTTTTCTAAGTAATAAAACTGAAATGCAGGATTGTAAAACATAATTTGTACCTTTAACTTTTTAAAATCATACATGAAAAAAATAATCACCTCTTTTATTTTTTGTTTTTTGTTTGGTGAATGTTTTCCGCAGGCGGGAGAGTGGGTGTGGATAAAAGGAGACAGCATTCCTAACCAGCCCGGTAATTATGGTGTGCAGGGAGTTCCAAGCCCCACTAATAATCCTCCTTCACTATATGAACCTTGTGAATGGACGGATTTGAATGGAAATTTTTGGTTGTTTGGTGGACTATTTGGTTCGGGTTCTGCATCAGGCGCTTACGGTGATCTTTGGAAGTATGAGCCTTTGAGCAACGAATGGACATGGATGAAAGGAAGCTCTATGCTTAACGATACAGGAAATTACGGAATACAAGGCATTCCTTCCCCTTTTAATCTGCCTCCCTCCCGAAGCTGGGGTGCTGCCTCGTGGACTGACCTCTCCGGTGATCTGTGGCTTTATGGAGGCGCATCCGATTTGGGACAGCCCAATGTTGTCTGCCCGAGAGGAGATTTATGGAAATATAATATCGTATCCAATATCTGGACATGGATGCATGGTACATCGTCATGCCTTTCGTATCCTAATTACATATCTGTCGGAATACCTTCTCCTTTTAACGTTCCAGGGGCAAGATCTGAATTCAGTACAACATGGGTTGACAGCAATAATAATTTATGGATGTTAAGCGGCAGAGGCAGCAATGATTTATGGAAATATGATATTGCATCAAATGAATGGAGCTTTATGAAGGGCGACACTTCAGGTGGGCAGCCCGGAGTTTATGGCATTAAAGGAGTTCCCGATCCGATGAATATTCCAGGCGGTCGTTTATCATATAGTTCATGGAAAGATTCCAATGGAAGGTTCTGGCTATTCGGTGGAAATACAGGTTCACTTCAAAATGACATGTGGATGTATGATCCGCTCACGAATAACTGGACATGGATGAGCGGAAGCAATACACCAAACGATACAGCCACTTCGGGCGCATACTGCATTGCTTCATCCAATTTTTCACCTGCATCCCGCTTCGAAAACCGGGCACGCTGGACAGACGCCTGCGGAAAATTCTGGATGTATGGCGGTTCGAATACGAATGACCTCTGGAACTTTAATCCCCTGACCCTCGAATGGTCATTAGTTAATGGACACCCGACAAATTATTTTTTCCACTCTCCTTCTTACGGACCCCTGGGAATTCCTTCAGCGCTCAGCCAGCCGGGATCGCGCACAGGTGCTGTGGGCTGGACGAGTAACAGAGGGGAGTTTTATCATTTCGGTGGCGCTTCTGTTTTAGATAAAAAAAACGATTTAATGAAATATGTTCCTGATACAAATTGCGGAGGCTGTAATTTATCAACTTTTATTGCAGAAAATAATCTTGCAAACGAACTTCTTGTTTTTCCAAACCCAACCAACTCTTCCATCACTATTTCCTTTCAATCCTCCTCAAACCAAACCATCGAATTACGTATATATAATACGTTAGGCAAACTAATTTATGTTGAAAAAGAAGAAATCACAGCAGGGAAATATGAAAAGGAAATAAATGTGGAAAAGATGAGTGATGGTATTTATTTTTTGCAGGTGAAAATGAAAGAAGGAAATATAAACAGGAAGGTGATTATTAATCATTAATATTGGGGCATGAAAAAAATAATCACCTCTTTTATTTTTTGTTTTTTGTTTGTTGAATGTT
>JBDSOU010000254.1:0-41584 GCA_039914625.1 Bacteroidia bacterium
TCAAGATAATTTTTTGAACTTATTTAAAAAGTCCTGTTTGTTTTTACGCGATACATCCACTACAGAATTATCTGTCATTACCACTTGCCCGCCATCGCCTTTTATATAGTCTTTCACATAGCGCAGATTAATAAGGTGCGAGGTATGTACACGGAAAAAATTATAGTCAGTCAGTATGTCTTCACAGTCCTTCAGCGTTTTTGAAACCATTATTTTTGTTTTATCTGTGAGGAAAAAAGTAGTGTAGTTATTATCTGCCTCACACCTTATTATAGTACCAAGCCGTACAAATGAAAATCCATTCATGGAAGGCAACGCTATTTTTACTTCATCATAAGAATTGCTGTTTATATTCTGCAGAAGGTTTTCAATATGTTGAAGCGATTGCTTCAGTTGTATTTTCTTTTCAAACTTTGCAATGCCTTCAGCAAGCTGCTCAACCGAAAAAGGTTTGAGCAGATAATCAACAGCAGAAACTTTAAAGGCATTGAGTGCATACTGTTCATAAGAAGTGGTGAAGATGACATCAAAGTCAATCGGCTTAATTTTATTGAGCAAATCAAATCCTGTATATGGCGGCATCACCACATCAAGAAAAACAAGTTCAGGTTTCAGCGTTTTAATTTTTTCAACGCCTTCATCCACCGAAGAACAAATTGCGCCAAGCTTCAGTTCAGGGAAATGTTCTTTAATCATTCCCGAAAGCAAATCCTGCTGCGGTTTTTCATCGTCAACGATCAGGGTGGTGTACATGGAATGGGTTTAGGGTTTTAAGTTTAAAGTTTAAAGTAAATATCCGGATAATATTGAACTTTGAAGTGTTATAAGTTTTCTTCATAGGGCAGAAATAGTTCCACTCTTTTGCCTTTATATATATTATTAACATCACGAATATCGGAAATATTAAAATGAGCGTGTGTATTTTTTGTTTTATTTAAAACTTCGAGCCGCTCGCTGGTAAGGCTCATGCCGAGCGATTTTTTCTTAGCTTTCATTACAGGTGTATCAGCAGCAGCCTTTTCCTGCGTACCATTATCTTCCACTGTGTATTTGAGCATTTCATTTTGCTTTCCTATTTTTATAGTTATTGTCCCTTTTGAAGCTTTTCCGTTCAGTCCATGCCAGATAGAATTTTCAACAAAGGGCTGTAGAATCAATGGAGGAACCAATGTGTTTTCAATATTTAGGGCAGGATCGGTTTCAATCGTGTAATTAAATCCCTGAACCATGCGTATTTGTTCCAGTTCAATATATAGTTGCAAAGCAGCGAGGTCGTCTTTCAAAGATACTTCAGTATGCATTGAATTTTCAAGAACCAACCGTATGAGATTTGAGATTTTAATAAGATAGGTTTCTGCTTTTTGTAAATCATTATTGTGCATAAATCCGTAAATGGAATTCATACAATTAAATATAAAATGAGGGTTCATCTGTGCGCGCAGCGCTTTCATTTCCACATCAGCGACCTGCTGTTTGAGCTCCAGTTCTTTTTGTTTGAAAATTAATTCCCTTCTTTTCCTGTAAAAGACAAAAATCAAAAACGAAAAAGCAATCACAAAAGGAAGCAGGCACATGAGCGCCATGTTGATTACATCCGTGTTGAAACCATCTGCATGTTGCATAAAGCAATCAATTAAATTTTATCAAAGCTGAAATTCAACGCTGCAAGCAGCTCATTCATTCGGGGATATCTCTCAAAAAAATCAGCAGCGAGGTTTATTTCAATATTTCCGAAAACAACAGCAAGCGGAATAAAACTCATACACAAATCTTCATCAGCAGCAACATTCACAGGTTTTGATTTTTGCTGAATAGCCTTGTTATTATAAATTTTAAGTTTCGACTGATCACAAAAATCAGTGTTGATATTGAAGCGGTATATTTCTTTTTGAAACATTGAAACCGCCTCCCCTCCTGCTCCATTCGTTAAAGCCTGCAGACCTTTCAGATCGGCCTGAATTCCTTTTGCCGCACACACTATGGCAAAAGGAATGGCAAGGTGGGCGAATTCTGAAAAATCTTTAATCAACGTCCCGATACTGTTTAAGGGCTTTTTTGAAATGTAAAGCGTATCGTTATAAAAATTTGATTGAACTCCTGCATCGTCATAAGCTTCTGTAAGCAATTCGCTGTTTATGTTTTTGACCTTCACATCTGCTTTTTCACAAAGGGCGGCTGCCTGGTAAACAAGAGCAAGTTCTTTTTCAGAGTTGACAGTTAAATTATCATTAAAAAGTTCTGATGTAGCTTTAAAAGAATAAATCATAATTGATTTTATGTGCAGACAAAACTAAATAAATATCTCATTTATTCATCTACCTGAAATGGATTTAAAAAAAGCAGATTACTTTTGTGCATGCTGTCAGGATGATTATTGATTATTTACATCCCATTATTCGTTAATTCGCAACTATTCGATATTCGCACCTATGACATTTGATGATCTTGAAAAAGCATTCGCAGCAAAAAGCGATGCGGAACTGAGAAATGATTACTGGCTTTTTAAAATTATCGGAAACCCGTGGCTTACCAAAGCAGCCCCTGCATTGACTGATTTTGCTTTGAAATTTCATTTGCCCATAAAAGGAATTGTCCGGGCAACACTGTTTAAACATTTTTGCGGAGGTGAGGACATTGATGAGTGTAACGAAACAATAAAAAAACTTTATTCTTTTCATGTTGGCAGCATTCTCGATTATTCTGCTGAAGGAGAAGAAAAGGAAGATAGTTTTGAAGAGACTACCAAAGAAATAATTGCCACTATTCACAGGGCGAAAGGCGTTGCTGCAATTCCATTTTGTGTTTTTAAACCAACAGGAATAGCCCGGTTTGCTTTGTTGGAAAAAGTAAGTTCTTCTGCAACCCTTACAGTGGAAGAATCAGAAGAATATAAAAAAGCAACTGCCCGCTTCAAAAACATTTGTGAAACTGCTGCTCAAAACAATGTCCGGCTTTTTATTGATGCCGAAGAATCATGGATTCAAAATGCAATTGATGACCTTGCTTCTCAAATGATGCGATTGTTTAATTTACAAAAAGCAATTGTGTATAACACCATCCAGCTTTACCGTACTGATCGTCTTAATTTCCTGAAACAATCTTTTGAACATGCAGAAAAAAATAACTATCAGTTGGGAATAAAATTAGTGAGAGGAGCGTATATGGAAAAAGAACGGGCGCGTGCAGAAAAATCGGGTTATCCGTCACCGATACAACCGGATAAAAAAAGCTGTGATCGGGATTTTGATGAAGCATTGCGTTTTTGCATTCAGCATATTCAACGCATCGCAATTTGTGCCGGAACACACAATGAAAATAGCTCCATGCTTTTATTTAAACTGATGAAGGAACATACTATTCCTGCCAATGATCCAAACATTTATTTTTCACAACTGCTCGGCATGAGCGATCATATCAGCTACAACCTTGCTGCCGCAGGATACAATGTTGCCAAGTATGTACCTTATGGACCTGTAGCGTCTGTGCTTCCCTATCTCATCAGGCGTGCACAAGAGAATACTTCCATTGCCGGTCAGATGGGGAGAGAGTTAAAATTGATTGTGGAAGAAAGAAAACGGAGAAAAAAGATTTAAGGTTATTGAGTCATTAAGTTCTGGCGACCATTTTTATTTCATAAACATTCACTTTTGTCGTGATGTTATTATAGTTGATAGGATACAAAAATTCCGAAAAAACAAAACCATTATTTTTCAACGTGCTGAAAAACTCTTTTGCATAGTTTCTGTTGGGTTCACTCATAAGAATCATACCTCCGGGCTTAATCAATTTTTTAAATGCCTTATGCAAATGTTTAAATGACCGCTTTTCATAAGCAACATCAGAAGCAAGCACCAGGTCCGCGCTAACTGATGCATCAGGTTTTCGCCAATCAAGAATTTTAAACTGTGCTTCAAAATCATTATTTAAATTCCAATTATGCTTTGCAAATTCAAGCGGTTCTTTAATATAATCAGTGAACGTAATGTGATCGCTAAATTTTCCAGCAACTATTCCGGGCAAACCTAATCCGCAGCCAATTTCAAGAACGTGCATATTCCTTTTAATGATTTTTGATTTTACAATATGTCGCGCCAATGCAATGGATGAATGCCACAAATCAGCCCAATAAGGAATGCGTTCATCCATCACATCTTCATCGTCTTCTCCTTTCCCAATTAATTCCTCAAATAGATCATCAAGGTTTACAACACGATCTACCTGAACAGTCACCCCAAAAACATCAAGATGCTCTGTTTTAATTTTATATTTTGCAGGTAATGCAGACATATCTGTTTAATTACAAAAAACTGTAGTCACTACCCGTTATATCGTGACACAATTGTTAATAAACGAGATTTCGATTATCTGATCTGTCATAATTAATATTCAACATTTTAAATTCTTTGAAACAGTATTTTACTTAATGTTGCAGGGCAGAATTTTTTTTTAAAGAAAATGTTTTAATCAGCATGAAAGTGCAAATTTCGAAAACTTTTCAACAATATGTCCGTAAGATAGTTAAACACGGTTAATTTTACCCTGTCAAAACTTATAACGTAATGACCGAAGAAGAAATGATTACCTTAATGTCATTGGATGATGCAACGCAGGCAAGCATCATCAAAATTAAATTGGAAACCCAAGGCATTGCCTGCATAATGAATAATCAGCGGGGTCCTGTTTCTGCAAAAACAGCAGAAAAGCGAAGTATTGATCTGAGGGTTTACCTGAAAGACCTTGACAAGGCTTTGAAGATGATTGGGGAAGATTGAAAAGTTTTTGTGCGCCATTCGGTGATTTTTATTTTGTTTTCAAGCGCTAACCGAAAATTATTTTTCCCTGAAAACTAAAAGTTGAACGTTAAGTTGAGCCCTGTCACAGGTTTATTTTGTGAGGAAAAATTTATTGATGGCTTTAAATTCATAGAAAGATCGTCATTAACATTGAAATAAAACAGATGCGCATCCACATCGGCATCAATGATATTTAAAATGTAAATTACCCCTCCCACTATATACGACAAGTCGCGGTTCCGCCTGTAATAATCTTTCAGCGTTTTTAAATCATCATCACTGTAAATACCAACATATGGATCTATTGTGCCGGGGTCGCCATCCAATCTCTGGTTATAAGCCTCTTTATATTGCTGATAGCTTTCATTATTATAGTGTACGAGGTAACCCATTCCCGCAAGCCCGGCATAAATAACAGGTATCTTCCAGTATTTTTTATTATAAAACTGTCCTGCCCCCGGAAGTATAAGTGAAAGTAAAGTAGCTTTTGTGGGTGAATGTTTAACAATCACCGAATCTACTTTTGCAACAGTTTCTATTGAATCCGTCTTGGTCTGTGCAAATGCAAGTTGTGATATAGCGGTAAGAATAAAAAGGAAGAATATTGACAGTTTCAATAAGTGAAGGAAATAGTTACAAAAGAAATGAGGCCTGAGAAAATTATTAATAATCAATTATTAATTCCACATTTTAGAATCAACATTCTTCAGGTATCCAGCATATCCAACAGCCTGTTCAGATCATCTACCGAATAATAATTAATAGTAATTTTTCCAGAATGATTCGGTGCAGGCTTGATTTCAACTTTTGTTTCATACAAATCACTCAGGCGGTCCTGTATTCTTTGATAATCTGCGGAAAGGTTTGCATTGACCTTGCCCGAAAGTTTTTTTGCTTTTTTGGAAGCGCCCCGAACTAAGTCTTCCACTTTTCTGACAGAAAGATTATCAATCATTATATCATTGAAAATTTTCAGCTGCATTGCGACATCATCCACACTGATAATGGCGCGTGCGTGTCCCATAGTAATTTTTTCATCCCGTATGGCAGCCTGTATAATCGGGGGAAGTTTGAGCAACCGTAAATAGTTTGTAACCGTGCTGCGGTCTTTTCCAACTTTTTTTGCAAGTTCATCCTGCGAAAGGCTGCATTCATCAGCAAGTCGTTTGTAGCTGACCGCAATTTCAACTGCATTCAGGTTGTCGCGATGAATATTTTCAACCAATGCCATTTCAAGCATTGACTCATCATTTGCGATGCGTACATAAGCAGGAATGTAATCCAATCCTGCAAGTTTAGTTGCGCGAAACCTGCGTTCGCCTGAAATAATCTGGTACTGATCATGGCCAAGCTTCCTGACAGTAATCGGCTGAATTACTCCATGTTGTTTTATAGATTCAGCAAGTTCACTTAATGATTGTTCATTAAAATAATCGCGTGGTTGAAAAGGATTGGTTTCAATTTTTTGAGTTAAAATGCTTGCAATAGCTCCAGCGAATGCAGGGCTGCCCGAAATTTCTGATTTGGAAGAATAATCGGAATCGTTATTTTCAAGCAATGCGCTCAATCCTTTACCGAGTGCGTTTCTTTTTGAGTTCATTGTTTTTGGTCTGTTGGCTGTTAGCTATTGGTAATGATGATATTCGATTTCTCACTTTCACTTTCATTTAAATAATTATTGTCTCAACTCCTAAAAGGTTTCCTCCTGAATGACAATCAAAAATTTCGCACTTTAACTAACTCAATTCACTCTCAGCTTTTCAAAAGAATCGGGCTTAATATTTTTATCTGCAAGAGCAGCCGCCTTCATTTTATTTTTTTGTAAAATTTCTCTCGCAAGGTTCAGATAATTAATAGCGCCTTTACTCATAGCATCGTGCATAATAATGGTTTCGCCAAAGCTGGGGGCTTCACCTAATTTTGTATTTCGTTGAATGATGGTGTTGAAAACAATTTGCTGGAAATGTGTTTTCACTTCATCCACCACCTGGTTGGATAAACGCAGTCGTGTATCATACATGGTCAATAATATTCCTTCAATTTCAAGATCAGGATTCAAACGGGTTTGAACAATTTTAATTGTATTGAGCAATTTACCCAATCCTTCAAGAGCGAAATATTCACACTGAACGGGAATAATAACAGAGTTGGCGGAAGTCAAAGCATTTACAGTAAGCAATCCTAAAGAAGGAGAACAATCAATAATAATAAAATCAAAATCGTCTTTAATTTTTTCTAAAACATGTTTGGCTTTATACTCGCGGTTGGGCAGATTGATCATTTCAATTTCAGCGCCTACAAGATCAATGTGAGAAGGAAGCAGGTATAAATTTGGCGTACGTGTTGGAAGAATAATTTTTTTTGGAGATATTGCATTTATCATACATTCATAAATGCTCGTTTTAATTTCACGCGGATCAAAGCCCACACCTGACGTAGAATTCGCCTGCGGATCGGCATCTACCAATAGGGTTTTGTATTCAAGCACAGCAAGGCTTGCAGCAAGGTTAATTGCTGTGGTGGTTTTCCCCACTCCGCCCTTTTGATTGGCTATTGAAATTATTTTTGACATGTTTTTGATTTATATAATGTAGTATTTTTAATTTGTTTTGACCCAGGTCACTGCATCGCGGTCGGTAAATTGCACCATTCCAGCCTGCCTGCTATAATAAATTGTCTGTACGTATTTATCACCGGTAACATCCGGAGAATTGCCAACATATATATCGTGATAAATTTTACCTCCGATGGTATCGGTAACCGCAATAGTGGAAGAAATAAACATTGTTCCTGTAAAATGTGGCCAGGTCAATGTTATCACCGTTCCGCTTTCTTTTTTTGTCACGTAAAAATATCCCCCTGAATTGGTGGTGTCATTTTGCAGCTTAAAGGAAATACCGGTTTCTTCGTAGTAGCTGTCGCCTGTATTTGTATAGCTTCGCGTTTTGCGAAAAGTATAATAAGTATTTACATTTCCGGCAGGGTTTTTAAAGTGGAGCAAATTGCCATCACTATATACAACCCAGGCAAGATCTTCGGGTGTAAGCGCATAGTAATTCGTCTTTGAGCACCCTGAAAAGAAAAAAAACAGTGCGCCTGAAATAACCAGAAATTTTAATGGTGTCGAAATAGTTTTCATTGTTATTAAATAATGTTGAATAGTTCTTTTAAAATTACTTTGAACATTTGGAAATATTATTAATAATTTTTTCCTGCTTGTAAAGCCCCGTCATTCAGTTTCACAAATTAAAGCTCAATACTTTTTCCTATTTCAATCAGATGCAATTCTTTTCCTGCATTCATAAATTTGTCAACTGCTTCACGATGATCAATTTTTATCATAGGATAGGTATCATAATGCAGCCCGATAATCTTTTCACAATTAATAAAATCAGCAGCCAGTATTGCATTGTCAATTCCCATGGTAAAATTTCCGCCAATTGGCATGAGGGCAAAGTTAATGGATTTATAATCGCCTATCAGCTTCATATCATAAGTAAGAGCTGTATCGCCCGAATAATAAAAATTTCCTTCATTGGTTTCCACAAGAAACCCCATCGGGTTACCGCCATAACCTCCATCGGGAAGCGAACTCGAATGAATGGCATTTACACATTTTACTTTACCAAAATCAAAAATCCAATGTCCGCCAATATTCATCGGGTGTATGTTATCAACTCCTTTTTTTTCGAGCCAGGTAATTATTTCAAAGTTTGAAATGACTGTGGCTTTTGTTTTTTTTGCAATAACAACTGCATCTGCGATATGATCTTCATGACCATGTGAAATTAAAATATAATCAGCGGCAATTTTAGAAATATCAACTTTTCCGGCAAGCGGATTGTCTTTAATAAACGGATCAAACAGCAGGGTCTTCCCTCCCGTTTTTACACTGAAGCACGAGTGTCCGTAATAATTTATAAGCATATTTTTTTGTTGGCTGATGGCAGGTGGCAGAAGGCGATGCTTAAGGGTTAATTTATTTTTTACAAAGGTAACGATGTAATAAATGCAAGATTTTATAAAAGTACTCTTACAATTAAAAACAGATGCTGAAATGAAATTTATTTTTTAACAAATTATTGTTAATTGTTAATAACTCGTAAAATAGAGGCTGGAGATTAGAAGTTGGATGTAAGAAATTAGAAAAGTGAGGTTTCTTTTTGTGTTATGAAATTCAAATGTTAAAAAATTAAAGTTCCCTGTTGTTTGAAAGTTTCTAACTTTGAACTTCAAATTTCCGACATCAGCCTTCCAACTTCTAATTTCTAATTTCCAACATCCAACTACGTGAAAGAACTCACTCTTCCCATCGAACTTACCAACCCTGTTGACTTTTTCGGAGTCAATGATACCAACCTCGCACTGATACAAAAAAAATTTCCTGCGCTAAAAATAATCTCACGCGGTAATGAATTAAAGATTATCGGGGATGAAATCCAGGTTGAAGAGTTTCTTAAAAAACTGGAACAACTTATAAATCATTTTGAAAAAACAGGACATTTAACTGCTGAAGATGTAAAGCTTTTTCTGGATGGAAACGGTGATCATGCTTCAAGAAAAGCAGATGTAAATGCTGAAGTGTTGGTTTACGGACAAAACGGAATTACCGTTAAAGCCCGTACGCCTAACCAGCAAAAGCTCGTAACCAGCTCTGAAAAAAATGATATTGTTTTTGCAATAGGTCCCGCAGGAACAGGAAAAACTTATACAGCCGTTGCTCTGGCAGTGCGTGCTTTAAAGAATAAAGAAATCCGCAGAATTATTTTAACCCGGCCTGCTGTTGAAGCCGGAGAAAACCTTGGTTTTCTTCCCGGTGATTTAAAAGAAAAAATTGATCCATACCTCCGCCCGCTTTATGATGCTTTGTATGATATGCTTCCATCTGAAAAATTGAAAACATTTATCGAAACCGGTGTAATTGAAGTAGCACCTCTTGCTTTTATGAGAGGAAGAACGCTTGACAATGCATTTGTGATTTTAGACGAAGCGCAAAACGCTACTGAAAGCCAGCTGAAAATGTTTCTCACGCGCATGGGACCTTCTGCAAAATTTATTGTCACAGGAGACATCACACAAATTGACCTTCCAATTAAACAACCATCTGGACTTGTTTCCGCGATAAAAATTTTAAAGGATATTAAAGGCATTGATTTTATTTTTCTTGATGCAGGGGATGTGGTCAGGCACCGGATTGTAAAGGATATAATTCACGCTTATCATAAGTCAGAAAATAAATAAAATATTCAACCCCTTTTCGTTCTTCCATAAACATGGAATCATTTAACACCCTCACCATTTTTCGATCTTCTGCAGGGTCAGGTAAAACTTATACGCTGGTCAAAGAATATTTAAAACTTACTCTTTCCAATCCTCCATCTTTTAAACAGGTTCTTGCCATTACGTTTACCAACAAGGCATCGGACGAAATGAAAAGCCGCATTGTAAAAACACTGGTGGATTTTACAGAGGGAAAAAGTATTGAATTAAAGGAAGAATTAAAAAAGGTTTTAAACAAGAGTGAGGAAACATTTAATCTGAATGTTAAAAAACTTTTAGGACTTATACTTCACGATTATTCTGATTTTGCAGTTTGCACGATAGACAGTTTTTTTAATCGTGTGATTCGTTCGCTTGCAAAGGAAATGGGATTACCCTTGAAGTTTGACACTGAATTAGACCAGGATGTTGTCATTAATGAAATCACGGGACGTTTGCTGCTTGAGGCAGGAAAAGATAACCGTCTTACTTCCTGGTTAGAAGAATTTATTTTATCAAAAATGGATGATGATAAGGGCTGGAAGATTGACCAGGAGTTACATCTCATTGCCAAAGAATTGTTCAGTGAAGATTTCAGGGCAAAACATAATCCTGAAGAAAACATTTCAACTGATTTTGTAAAAGAGCTTCGCGAAATAAAATACAGCTTTGAATCAGCAATGAAATATTTTGGAAATGATTTTTCGAAAGCGATTACTGAAAATAATCTCGGTGTCGAGGATTTTAGTTACGGCAAAAGCGGGGTGGCTGGTTATCTTGAAAAGATAAAAATGAAAATTCCACCATGGGCTTATGAACCGGGAAAGCGAACAAAGGATGCCAATGAAAATCCTGAGAAATGGGTTTCAAAATCTTCAAAGAAAAAAGAACAGATATTGCAATTGGTTGAAGATAAGTTAAGATTTATTCTTGAAAATGTTTTTAAACATATTGAGAATAATTTTGAAAACTATATTTCGGCTAATGAAGTTTTGAGTCTCATTTACATCGCAGGCATTATTAATAAGCTGGATGAGAAGTTAAAAGAATACCGTGATGAAAATGATTTGCTGTTAATCAGCGATACAAATTTCCTCCTGCAGAAATTTATTTCGGGTGCGGATGCTCCTTTTATTTATGAAAAGACAGGCAACCGCTACCGTCATTTTATGGTTGATGAATTCCAGGATACGTCAGCTTTTCAATGGAACAACATGATGCCTTTGGTTGAAAACTCCCTCGCTTCAGGTTCGTCAGCCATGATGGTGGGCGATGCAAAACAATCTATTTACAGGTGGCGCGGTGGAAAAATGCAATTACTGCTTAACGGAATTCAAAATGATCTTATTCATTATAATGCCATCACTTCTGTTGAAAACCTTCAGACAAATTTCCGGAGCAAAAAAGAAGTTGTGAATTTTAATAATTTATTTTTTGCATCTGCTCCAAGTCAATTAATTCCAACCGGCAATAAGGAATCAGCTACCGTTCTTTTTGATGCGTATAAAACTTTGGAAGTCGAACAGAAAATTTTCGAAAAAAATATTGAAGGCGGTTATGTTGAAATTTCTTTTTATGAAAAGAAAAAGAAAAATCAGCAGGACGATGAAGATGATTCAATGAGCGATAAAGAAATTGTATTCAGCCGTCTTTTGATCGCACTTAATAAATTAACAGAACAGGGATATGAATTGAAAGACATTTGCATCATAGTGAGAACAAACATTCAGGGAAATGAAATAGCAAGATTTCTCTTTGACAACGGGTTTAAAAAAATTGTTTCTTCTGAATCATTGCTCATCAGTAAAGCTCCACAAATTGTTTTTTTAATCAATTTAATGAAATTGCTGAATGATCCTGAAGATAAAATTGCAAAAGGAGAATGCATTAATTATTATCTCACACATATTGATATTTCTGCCAGTTTAAATGGACATGATATTTTTAGAATTGTAAATGATTCGCCTTTATTTTATGGAACGCTGCCAGAAAATTTCAGCAATTATATATCTCAATTAAAAAAACTTCCGCTGTTTGAACTGGCAGAACAACTTGCCGCAATTTTCGAATTAAACAAACAACCGGACGCAAACATTCAGCGTTTTCAGGATTTGATTCTTGAATTTTTAGAAAAAAATCCTCCCTCACTTTCTGTTTTTCTCGAATGGTGGGAACAGGAAAATGGCAGCGATAAAGCTTCAGTGATTGTTCCTGCAAATGAAAATGCTATTAAGGTCATCAGCATTCATAAATCAAAAGGTTTGCAATTTCCTGTGGTGATCATGCCATTCCCTGATTGGAAACTGAAGCCGAAAAGCAGCAATATTATCTGGATTCATAGTGATGAGCATCCTTTTTCACAATATTCTTTGCTTCCTGTAAAAACAACATCTTCTCTCGAAAAAAGTTTTTTCAAAAAAGATTACGAAACAGAAGTTGAGCAAACATTGATTGACAACCTTAACCTCCTGTATGTTGCTTTCACACGTGCTGAAGAACGACTGTATTTGATTTGTCCAGAGGTTCACTCAGAAAAAGTTAGCACTACAGCAAATATTATTTGTGATGTTATCAATTCAGACGAAGAATGGAAAAATAAAATTATTGAAACTAACGGGATTAAAAAATTCTCATTGGGAATTGAATCTGTAAAAGAAAAAAAGAATAAAAAAAGCAATGCAGAAGAAACAACATTTGAAAATCCCGAGATTGTTTCTTTGAAAAAATACAATTCAAATCCATGGCAAAATAAATTGGTCATTGCAGTCAATAAAAATAAAATTTCAATTGATGATGATGAAACCATTACCGCCAAGTCCGACTTTGGAATTTTGATTCATCGCATCCTTTCAAAAATATTTTTCACTGAAGATGCTGAAAAAATTATTCTTGAATCATTAAGCTTACAAACCATTTCGAAAGAAGAATCACAAGAAATTAAAAAAATAATTGATGATGTTCTCACAATATGCGAACCGCACAAATGGTTTTCAAAAGAATGGAAAATAAAAACAGAAGCTGATTTGCTTTTGCCTGAAGGTTCAATAATTCGGCCGGACAGGATCATGATTAAAGATAAAAAAGCAGTGTTGCTTGATTATAAAACCGGAGAAGAGGATCCCGTACATGAAAAACAATTGATTGCTTATGAAAATAATTTACTCAGTGCCGGATATGAAACTGCTGAAAAATATTTATTGTATTTAAAAACAATGAAACTTCTGAAAATTCAATAATATAACAAACATCGAGTGTTAAAAAATAACACAGAAATGCAGTTGACAGACAAAAAATAATGATTACATTTGTAAATATGAAAAAAATAATTTCAATTTTCGCCATAGCACTGTTTAGTTTTACAGCCAAATCTCAGCCTGAAACCTTTCATGATTTTTCAGCACTTACCATTGTGCATGACACGCTTCATTTATCTGATTTTGCAGGCATGAAAGTGCTGGTTGTCAACACTGCTTCTTTCTGCGGCTTCACCTCCCAATATACCGAACTTGTTACACTCGATTCACTTTATGGAGGACCAAATTTTGCGATTATCGGGTTTCCCTGCAATGATTTTGGCGGACAGGAACCGTATGATGATTCTACAATAATAACTTTTGTGCATATTTATAATGTGAGTTTCCAGATGATGCATAAAATATCCATAACAGCTCCTGACACTGTTGAGGTTTATAAGTGGCTGCAGTTAATGAGCCGCAACGGTGTTGCTGATGCCCCTGTTACCTGGAACTTTAATAAATTCTGTATTGATGAAGCCGGGCATTGGGTACATCATTTTCCACAATCAGTAAACCCGCTTGATACTGCTATTACCAATTGGATTACCTCTCCTAATACAACAGGGATCGTTTCGTTGAACAAAGATTCTGAAATAAAATTGTTTGGTAATCCTGCTATTGAAAAAATAAATATAACTATTAATACGCCCATTCCGGGTAAATTTATTGTTCAGCTTTTTGATTTGCAGGGAAGACAGGGAGAGGAAATATTTTCAGGAACAATAAATAATTTTGAATCCATTGCTTACAAACCAAAAAATTTAAGCACCGGGATTTATTTTGTGAATGTAAAAAGCGAAACAGTAAATCAAACTTTTAAAGTTTGTTATGTAAAATAGTTTCGTTTGAAGAATAAGGTTTTTTTGCAATTTTAATTACATCCTTTCAGGTACATCAATTCCCAAAAGCTGCATAGCAATTTTTATTATCTGTGCTGTGAAAGAAGAAAGTTGTAAACGAAATTTTGAAGCCTCCTTATTTTCGGAATCTACAATCGGGTATTCATGATAAAAGTGATTGAATGATTTTGAAACTTCAAAAATATAATTGGCAACAACCGCAGGACTGTAACGGTTTGCAGCATCAGAAACAATAAAAGGAAAATTCACAAGAAACTTTAACAGATTTTTTTCTTTTTCGTTCATTGCTTTATAGTTGCTGACATTATACCCGGAAAAATCTTTTACATTTTCTACGGTCATCGCCTTGCGAATTACTGACCGGATGCGCGCATAAGTGTATTGTATAAATGGTCCGGTGTTTCCGTTAAAGTCAATAGACTCGGCAGGATTAAATAACATTCTCTTTTCGGGATCAACTTTAAGTATATAATATTTTAGAGCACCAAGACCAATTGTTTTATAAAGCTGCTGTGCTTCATCTGAATTAAAATCTTCAATCTTTCCTAACTCCTTAGTGATCTTTTCAGCTTCATCTGTCATTTCCTGCATCAACTCGTCCGCATCCACTACTGTTCCCTCCCTCGATTTCATTTTTCCTGAAGGGAGATCAACCATTGCGTAAGCAAGATGAAATAAATTGTCGGTCCACTCATACCCGAGTTTTTTCATAATGAGCTTTAATACTTTGAAATGATAGTCCTGCTCATTAGCAACTACAAAAATCAGCTTGCTGAAATGATATTCGCTGTACCGCAAATCGGCAGTACCAATATCCTGGGTTATATAAACTGAAGTGCCGTCCCCGCGCAGCACTAATTTTTCATCAAGGCCATCACTTGACAAATCAATCCAAACAGAGTTGTCAGGTTTTTTATAAAAAATATTTTTTTGTAATCCTTCTTCAATAATTTTTTTCCCGAGCAAATATGTTTCGGATTCGTAATAAATTTTATTGAAATCAACTCCGATCATTTTGTAGGTAACATCAAAGCCATTATACACCCAGCCATTCATCTTTTTCCAGAGATCAATTGTGTCCTTATCGTGAGCTTCCCATTTCCTCAGCATCTCCTGTGCTCCAACCATCAATGGCGCTTTTTTTTCCGCTTCTTCTTTTTTCATCCCCCCCTGTGCCAGTTCCTCAATTTCTTTCTTATAAGCTTTATCAAACTCCACATAATATTTTCCAACAAGATGATCGCCTTTCATTCCGGATGATTCCGGTGTTTCACCATTTCCGAATTTTTTCCACGCAATCATACTCTTGCAGATATGAATTCCACGGTCATTCACAATATTTACTTTCTCCACTTTATGGCCTGCAGCTTTCAATAATTCAGCAACCGACCAGCCTAAGAGCACGTTGCGAATGTGACCAAGGTGCAAAGGTTTGTTGGTGTTAGGTGATGCGTATTCAACCAATACAGGTCTTGCTGCTGCATCAGCCGGAGGTTGCTTTCTGCCAAAAGATTTATCTGCCAAAGCATTTTGAAAGATCTCCAGCCAGCTTTCTTCTTTCAAAACAACGTTAAGAAAACCTTTTACAACATTAAACTCACTCGCAACCGGACAATTCTGTTTAAGGTATTCGCCTATTGCTTTGCCGGTTTCTTCAGGGGATTTTTTTGAAATCTTTGTGAGCGCAAAAACCACTAAAGTTATATCACCTTCAAATTCTTTCTTTGTCTCTTGCAAAACCAATTGACCTGAAGGAACATTAACATCGTAAAGCGATTTGATCGCTTTTAGTATATCAACTGAAAGTAAATCTTCAAAAATCATTTTCGGAACCTAATTTTTTTATGTTACACGGATGGCGCGGATAAAACTGATAGATGTGGGTTTGATCAGCGAAATCGGTAACATCCGTGTCATTCGCGTTCTATTAAACTTAGAAATAAATCTGGCTCACTACTCTCTGCAAAATCTCAAAAGTATTTTCTGCCATCAGATTTTCTTTATCGAGTGTTGGATTCACTTCGGCAATTTCAAAGCAAACCACTTTTTCATTCTGCACTAACCGAACGCAAAGACTTCCTGCTTCTTTTTCAGTAATGCCATTTCGAACAGGTGTTCCTGTACCTTTGCTGATGGATGAATCCATGCTATCCACATCAAATGAAACATAAATGTGATTGCAATGTGAAAGATGCGCAAGAGTATCGCGGGCAATTTTTTCAACCCCGTTACGCTTCACTTCTGCCGTAGAAAAGGTTTTTACTTTATGCTTCTTAATGAGATAGGATTCTTCAGGTTCAACATCCCTGACTCCTATATAAACCAAATCACGATAGGTTATTTTGGGAGAAATATTCCCAACGTTCTTTAATTTGTTCCACATTTCAATGGTCTCCTTGTCGGGTTTATTCATCCTGTTGGAGATATTATCTTCTGCCAGGGCAGCCGCCAAAGGCATCCCATGAATATTTCCAGTAGGTGTGGTGAAGGGTGAATGCAAATCGGCATGTGCATCAATCCAAATCACGCCAAGCTTTTGTTTCGGATATGCCATTCGCATTCCGGCAATAGTTCCTCCTGAAGTGCTGTGGTCGCCTGCAAGCACAATCGGGAATTCTTTTTTCTTTAGTGAATCGCTCACTTCCTTTGCAATACGCTCGTAAATATTCAAAATACCTTTTATCCGCTTTGCATAAAGGCTTCCGCTTTGCTCGAATAAAAGCTGGTTTTCGTTTTTTATTTCTGTGCTTTCAATTTTACTAAACAAGGTGCTGCCATAGTCAAGAGCCGCGATTTTGATGGCATCAATTCCGAGACTGGCCCCACGGGTCCCTGCTCCTATTTCAGATTTAACTTCGATGAATTTTATCTTGGACATAAAACTATTTTATTTTTCTTTTTAATGGAATATGCAAGTTACTTACATTAGCAGAAAATTTACAAACCCACTCATTTACATTTATGAAGAACCGCTACGTTGACCTTATCGAACAAACTTATTACTTTCCACAGGAAAGTTTCGAAATGACTGATAACTGCCTTCATTTTAATGGTATTCCACTTATGGATATTATTGAACAATATGGTACACCGCTAAAGATTACGTATCTTCCTAAAATAAGTTCACAGATCCAGAAAGCGAAACGATTGTTTAATGTTGCCATGGCGAAAGCCGATTACAAAGGTAATTATACTTATTGTTATTGTACTAAAAGCAGCCATTTTTCATTCGTGCTTGATGAGGTTTTGAAGAATGATACACACCTCGAAACCAGCTCCGCATTTGATATACCGATTATAAAATCGCTGGTAGAACAGGGTAAAATTTCCAAAGAAATATTTGTACTGTGCAATGGCTATAAGCGCCCGCTGTACCAGCAATATGTTGTAGATTTAATAAAAGATGGATTTGTGAATTGCATTCCGATTCTTGACAGTATGGAAGAGCTTCCATTCTATGAAAAAGCTTTACATGGAAAAAAATTTAAAATCGGTTTGCGCATTGCTTCGGAAGAGGAGCCTAATTTTGATTTTTACACATCCCGTCTTGGAATACGGACTCGGGACATTGTTGATTTTTATAAACACACTATTCGAAAAAATCCGAAGATCGAATTAAAGCTGCTTCATTTTTTTATTAATACCGGAATACGAGATACCGCTTATTACTGGAGTGAATTGAATAAATGCATAAATGTGTATTGCGACTTGAAAAAGATTTGTCCTGAAATTGATTCTCTTGATATTGGCGGTGGTTTTCCCATCCGCACCAAGCTTGGCTTTGATTTCGATTACCAATACATGGCTGATGAAATTATCAGGCAGATTAAAACAACATGCCAGCAACGTAAGGTAAAAGAGCCGAACATTTTTACTGAGTTCGGAAGTTTTACTGTCGGAGAAAGCGGGGCTGTACTTTACCAGGTAACCGACTTGAAGATACAGAATGATAAGGAGTTGTGGTATATGGTTGATAGTTCCTTTATAACAACACTTCCTGATACCTGGGGCATCAAACAGAAGTTTATTTTGCTTGCAATAAATCACTGGGATAAAGAATACCAGAGGGTTAACCTGGGTGGGTTAACTTGTGACAGCGAAGATTATTATAATATGGAATCTGTGAAGAACCGTGTAATACTTCCTAAATTTGTAAAAGGTGATCCTTTATACATTGGATTTTTTCACACAGGAGCTTACCAGGAATCATTAGGAGGTTACGGAGGCATTCAGCATTGCCTTATACCCGCGCCCAAGCATGTGCTTATTGATCTTGATGAAACAAACGGATACACTACCCGTTTGTTTGCAAAAGAACAAAGTGCAAAGTCTATGATGAAGATATTGGGTTATTAAGATGACTTAAAAGTTGAATGTTGCTATTTTTAAAGTTGATTACGGAAATTTGATTGCTTCCAATGGACTTAAAATCTTTTTTGGAAGAAAAAGCTAACTTATATAATCGTCCGGAATTTATTGCTGATGATCCTATCTCCATTCCACATCAGTTTTCAAAAAAGGAAGACATTGAGATAAGCGGTTTTTTTTCTGCTGCAATTGCATGGGGACAGCGCCCCGTGATTTTAAAAAATGCAAACAGACTTATGCTTATGATGGACAATGCTCCGCATCAGTTCATTTTACATCATTCAAAAAACGATTTGAAACCCTTTTCAAAATTTGTTCACCGTACTTTTAATGGCATTGATTGTATTTATTTTATTCAGGCATTACAGAACATATATAAAAAGCACGGGGGTATGGAGAAAGCATTTAATTTGGATCTTAAAAAAACAGATACTGATCTGTCAAATGCAATTCATCAGTTCCGTCAACTATTTTTTTCAATCCCCTACCCTTCCCGCACAAAAAAACATTTAGCTGATCCTTCAGCCAATTCCTCTTCAAAAAGAATTTGTATGTTCCTGAGATGGATGGTCCGAAAAGATAAAAGCGGTGTTGATTTCGGAATCTGGAATTCCGTTCAGATGAATCAACTTGCCTGTCCGCTTGATTTACATTCTGCAAGAGTGGCAAGAAGTCTCGGATTGCTTCAGCGAACGCAAAGTGACTGGAAAGCGGTAAAGGAACTTACAATTAAATTAAAAGAATTTGATCCTGCTGATCCGGTGAAATATGATTTTGCCCTATTCGGTTTAGGGGTTAATGAGAAATTTTAAATAAAATTTTTGAACGTTTACTTCGCCTTTGCTGATTTGATTTTCTCAAGCAACTCTTCCGTTGACTTTACGTTTTCTTTTGATTTGTTTCCTTCTACAATAGCTAATGCCGCAAATTTCTCTGCCTCATCAAGTCTGTTGGATTTGTATAGCAAAGCTGCAAACGTATCAAGGTAAGCATATTCAGGTTCTTTTTCAATAACTCTTTGCACTAAATCAGATGCTCTTGCAAGAAGCTCAGCATCATCACATTTTTCATACACTTCCCAGCAGGAAGAATTAACCATGCTGCTGTTATCTTCCAAACCATTTTCATTAACAAGGTTGGTTAAGGATTCCATCATTTTTGCACAATTACCTGATTGGGTATAAAAAGTCACTTCATAAGATTGTTTTGTTTTTTGCGCATCGCCAGCATGGTATTTATCAATCATTGTGAATACCGAAGTGTGCAGCATTTCTTCATCTTTGCTCTTTACTGCTTTTTGAAAATTTTTATAGATAATATTATCAATAAATTCATCCACCTCTGTGCTGCCGTATAATTCTTTGAGTTCATTTACATGATCCATTATATAAGAATCGTATTTGGAAGTCATATATTTAAAACGGTTCAGGACAGTCCAGTTTATTTCCTTTCTAAAATCCTTATGTGAATCGAGCCAGGCAAGAACCACAGATGAGTCCGGCATTTCTTTTTTTCCTTTTTCATTTTTGATATATGCTTTTTTGTAAAAATCAGGAAAGGGCATTTCAATTTCAAGGCTGTATCCCTTCAGGTATCTTTCACCTGCGTTACTTGTTGTTTTTTCAACATTAGCCATGAAAGGCTCCGTTTTCTGATAACCAATTAAACGATCCATCAATCTTCCCTGGCTATCAAATACCAGGAATGTCGGGAATGAATTAACATGATATTTCATTGCCATTGTTATCCCATACCCGGTTTCCATTTCCATTTTTACAGGTATAAATTTTAAGTTCAGGTAATTGCTTACAGCATCGGTAGAAAAAGTATTTTTATCCATTACCTTGCACCATACACACCAGTCGGTGTATGCATCCATAAAAATAAATTTGTTTTCCGCTTTTGCTTTTACAAGCACTTCATTCCATTGCGGCTGTTTTGTAAAATTAACCTGTGCATTAACAACAATGGCCGGCAGCAGGATCAATAAGGCGAATGTGATTTTCTTTGGCATTTCCGTTTAAGTATATGTCAAAAGTAAACAATAAATCAATTTACAATAACAAATAATCAATAACCCGTCAGTTCAATAGCCGGTAATAAACATTTCGTGCAGGTTCATTTCGCGTTCCACTAACTTGACGCTTCATAGCTTATTGCTGAATATGAATCTTTTTTCGCCAACGGGTTATAAGCATCCAGATAATTAATGCAATTGCCGCATAAAACAGCCATTCAAATTTTATTGCTTTGTTTTTATAATTTTTATTCAATATAGTAAGAACGGAAACTTGTTTACTCAGGGTATCGGTTGCATGAAGAAGGTTGTCGTAATTCTGATTTTGCACTGCTGCATCAAACTTTGTATTTGAAGTTTCAAAATTTCTAAAATCAATTACCCTGTTAAGTGTGTTGATAATGCGGTTATCGGTTAGTACAATATTTACGAGCACTTCATTGCTGATGAGAATATCTTTTTTAGTCTTATTGCCGAATATTCCGCTTCGTTTTTCCAGCGAAGCAGTATAAGAATCAAATTTTTCTTTACGCTTATTTAACAATTCCTGTAAATCCTTTCGATCTTGCACAACATTTTTCTGTGCAAAACCATTTATAGATAAAAAGCCAAGCAGTAGCATAAATATTATTTTTTGTATTTTCATGGATTTGAATTTTAGAATCATTCGAACAGTACAAATACGAAATTTTAGTTCCGCGTGTTGCATTAAAAAAAAGGAATTTAAAAAAAAATCCGTTCTTCAGTGAAGAACGGATTTTTTAAGGATGACTAAATTATTTATGCTGCACGTTGAACGTTTACTGCATTCAAACCCTTTTTACCCTGCGCTACATCGAAGGTTACTTCATCGCCATCGCGAATTTCGTCTTTCAAACCTGTTGAATGGACAAAAATATCCTGTCCGGTTTCATTGTCGCAAATAAATCCAAACCCTTTGGAATGATTGAAAAATTTTACTTTACCTTTTTTCATTTTATTATTGTGTTTTAGAATTAATCCGGCAAATGTAATAATTAATGTTTACAAAAACTTTCAGTTTAAAAATAATGAATGAGTACCGGAATGTTGAAAAATTACATTTACCTGCCCAGGTGTTTCATAAAACGGTAGTGTGAGGCAATGGCGGAAGTAAGGGTAGGATAGCAAATATATTTTACTCCGAATTGTTCGCAACATTCGATGAGCAATTTGCTAATGGCAGGATAATGGACGTGGCTCACCCTTGGAAAAAGATGGTGCTCCACCTGGAAATTCAAGCCGCCTGTCAGCCACGAAATAATTTTATTTTTTGTAGCAAAATTAGCGGTAGTGTTCATCTGGTAGATAGCCCATTCCTGCTCTACTTTTTTTGGCTGCAGGCTGGCTTCAATAAATTGGGTGTCTTCTACCACATGAGCCAGCTGAAAAACTATTGCAAGGGTAAAGCCTTTTACTAAATGCATTGCAGTAAACCCCAACAGCCAAGGTAAAGCCCCGACAAAATAAATTGGAACTGCAATGTAAAAGATCACATAGAGTACTTTGCTTACCCAGAAAATAATATGCTCGGCAGTAGAAATTTTATTAATCGGTGTATTCGTAATTTTCTTTCCGAAATATTTGATAAAATCCATTAGAAATACCCACAGAAATGAAGAAAGCGCATAAATCATAAACGTATAAATGTGCTGGTATTTATGAATGCGAAGGTGTTTTTGTGACTCGCATTGACGTATTAAAGGCATTTTCGCAATGTCATCATCCACACCATCCACGTTAGTATAAGTATGATGTATGATATTGTGTTTAATTTTCCAGATAAAAGAATTTCCGCCCAGACAATTGAGTGAAAGCCCCATCATATAATTAATCCATTTTTTCTTTGAATAGCTTCCGTGACAGGCATCATGCATTATATTAAAACCAATGCATGCAAGCACAAAACCAAAAATCCCGCAAAGCATAATGCTCAATGCAGGATGGATGTGAAAAAAAATAACAGTACTATAAATAGCGATTGCTGAAGGAATAAGAACCAGCGCTTTCAGGTATAATTTAAAATTTCCTGTGCTGCTGATTTTGTTCTTGCTGAAATATTCTTCAACGTTTGCTTTTATAGTATCGTAAAACAAACTGTTTTTGTTATTGAAGGTTACTTTATACATTGCACTGAATTTTTTCAAAGATACTTATTTTGCCTACGTTGGCAGCCTGCACTTAATATTTTAAAAGCTTTCTGTAAAAAAAGTTACCGCTGATTTTATTTTCAATTTTAACAAAATATATTCCAGCTGCAAACTGATATAAATTAATATTAATAGTATTCTGAACCTGATTTTGTAACGGCACACTTAAAATTTTTCCGGTAAAATCTATCAACGAAATTTTATACTTAGAAAAATGATCCGGAAAGCTTACCGTAACAAAATCTTGCGCAGGAATAGGAAATAACGTAATAATTTCTTCTCTCAGTTCATGTACACTATTAAATACCGGATCATTTGCGAAAATGGGAATAGTAACTAAACTCTGGCCGGTAACATCGGTGTTAAAATTTAAGAAGCCGTGAATGGAATCAGGCACGGTTGTAAAAAAATTTATATCCAAACCAAGTGATTCACCCGGAACCAAAACCGTATTGCTTCCTCCTGCTTGAAAGCTGAGCATTCCGGGATGTGACAAACTGAAATTGCTGAATTGCACATTGGTGTTTCCGTTATTCACAATTACGAAATGAAAAATGTTATTCACGCTCAGCGCAACGTATCCGTAAATGATGGTGTCCTGTGGCAAATCAAATGACTTCACAACAGGTGCAACCGAAACATTGGAAATGGAAGTAATCCTGTCAATAAACTGCGGATAATCCACAAAAGGGTTCCTGTTGTTTTGAGAATCGAAAATATCGTCATTGCGATTTCGTTCAACCGATGATGGAAGAAAATTATTATGCCATGTCCTCAATATTGTTTCCTGCGAAGTAAAAAAGCTGCTGTAATTCTGGTAGCGCAATACAAAATACATCATGGCTCTTGCCGATGCACCTTTCTGCTGGTTCCGAGGTTCAAAGATTGATCCGTTTGATAATGATCCTCCCTGCGACCACGATGGATTTGTGACTACCCCAAATGGATGGTCAGCGCGTTCATTGTTGGATGCATCATCAGTAGGAAACAAATGATGCAGGTCAGACTTCATCGGTTCGTTGCTTCCGAAATAAGATTGCGGAAAGGTGTGTTCCGTATTAAAAGAAAAAGTATTCTGACAATCGGTGCGATCAATATATCCGACTGCAAGAGCGCCTGTATAAACACTTTCAATGGTGTTTTGCGCGGCACCCTGCCCGTTGACTTTCTGGTTGTCAATCACCATAAACATGGTATCGCGTGCGGGAGAGTATTGCAGCGAATAATAATTAGTGCTGATGGTTGTCTTTAACGATGTTTTAAGCGCTTCTTCCGAAAGATTTTCGGTTGCATTGTAATAGGTTTTGGAATACTTCCCCTGACCGAGCAGGTCCACATTTACATAACCGCGTAATCCGTTATTCTCAATGATCATTTCTGAATTATGAAAAATATTATGCTGTGGAGAAAATTTTATCCAGATGGTGTTTGATGAGCCGTCAGTGATGGTGAATGCAGTAGCGCTTGCTGAAAAAGCTGGGATGCCGTAAGTTGTATAATATTTAATACCGGTAACCGTTACATCCTTTCCCATATTGTTATATACGGTAAGCTGCATGCTGTCGGGGGCATTTTCATAAGCATTGCCAAAATTCAACTGCGCTGAATTAACGGTAAGCGTCTGGCAAAATATTTTTACGGTAAAAAAAGAATTTAATAAAAAAAAGGTTAAAAATTTTTGAGACCGGATGTTTTGGTTTTTAATCTTCATTTTTCTTTGATGAATACAAAGGTACGGTTAAGATGCATGATGGGAGTTAAAAGGCGGAAGATAAAATTACTCCACGTAAAATTCATACTCATACCTGTGCCCTGAATTATTTTCGCGGTTCATCCGGTTAATGTCCATGTTATAATTTAATTCAGAGATCACATTACCCTGCTCATCATGTTCGTAAATATTTTTTGCAGAAAGATTTCCGTGCTGGTCATATACTTCTTCTTCAACGCAATGATTTTTTTCATCGTAAACAAATTTCATTTTCCGCGGGTGAAAATCACGGATGTCTCTTTCAATAATATTTCCGCGCTCATCATATAAATATACAACACTTTCCACTAATTTTCCTGCTGAATTTTTCTCTACTGAACTGATGAGATCATTTTTATCGCTGTAAGAATAGTCTGTTTTACTCAATAAATTATTTTCTCCGTCATATTCATTCTTTGAAGCAACATTCCCCCTTTCGTCATAACCAATTTCTGTTTTTTCCAATACAGTTCCTGCTGCATCAAATTTTGTTCTCCCGCTGATATTGCCTTTTTCATTATACTCAATCAGCTCTTTGCTTTCTTCAACTCCTTCTTCATCTGTTTTGTGTATTTCGCTAATCTCTCCCCTGTCATTATACACATACATGGTTGCTTCTCCCGGATCATCACTATAATATTTTTGCTCTTTCACCAGCCTTCCATTTTCATCACGTTCATTTTTCAAAACCTCTTTTGCATCATCTGCAACTATATGCATAACATGTTCCATTAACTTACCGTCAGCATTATAAACAAACGTATTAATTTCTTCCAGTTCATTTTCACGACTTACTTTTTGCTCTGCAAGCACATTTCCTTTTTCATCATACTCTGTGATCAGTGAAAGATATTCTGTTTCATGCTGATTTACCTCTCCGAATTTCAGCATTTTATGCTCGAACGTGTAACGTTTAATACTTTTAGTTTTCATCAGTTATAACTGATTATTGATTATTGGTTATTGATTATTTGTGACTACCTCGTTGATTCTTGTCCATTGTCTATTGTCCATTGTCTGCTGTTTACTGATTAATTGCTTTCCGGATTTTTAAAAGTTTCACAAGCAATTCTTCAAGCTTATCGAGCTTTAGCATGTTGGCTCCGTCTGATAATGCTTTGGAGGGGTTAGGGTGTGTTTCAATGAAAATGCCGTCAACACCCACAGCGATTCCTGCTTTTGCTATTGTGGCAATCATTTCGGGTAATCCTCCCGTTACTCCCGAAGTTTGATTTGGCTGCTGTAATGAATGTGTTACATCCAACACAACAGGAACGTTGTTTTTTTGCATTACAGGAATACCGCGAAAATCAACAAGTAAATCCTGGTAACCGAATGTTGTTCCGCGTTCAGTAAGCATAATATTTTCATTCCCCGATTCACGGATTTTATCTACCGCAAACCTCATGGCATCGGCAGAAAGGAATTGTCCCTTTTTAACGTTTACAAACTTTCCTGTTTTTGCAGCAGCTACCAATAAATCAGTTTGTCTGCAGAGGAATGCCGGAATCTGTAATACATCAACATATTCTGCCGCCTTAGCCGCTTCTGTGCTTTCGTGAATGTCAGTAAGCACCGGAACCTGCAATTCATTTGAAATTTTTTTCAGTATGTTCCATCCAAAATCATCACCCATTCCTATGAAAGATTTTAAGCTTGTGCGATTTGCTTTGCGGTATGAAGCCTTGAAAATAAAAGGTATTTTAAGCTTGTCAGTAATTTGCTGAACAGTACGGGCAACATCAAAAGTAATTTGTTCACTCTCTACAACACATGGTCCTGCAATCAGAAAAAAATTTCCTGAATCGATGTTTTTAAGTTTTGGAATATCGGGAAGCATGTGGGAGGTTTGAAGTTTAAAGTTTAAAGTTTAAAGTTTAAAGTTAAATCAAACAAATCACTAACATCAACATTGAACAACTTGTCGCGATGCTTCGGGATTGAATATTGATCATTTCTATTCTATATATAAAACAAGCCCTTTCAGGTATTCTCCTTCAGGATGATAAATGCTTATGGGATGATCGGGTGACTGAGTTAACTGGTGCAATATTTTTACATTTCGTTTTGCCTGCGCTGCCGCCATAAAAACAATTTTACGGAATAAATTTTTATCAATCGCCTGGGAACAGGAAAATGTAAATAAAATTCCGTTTTTATTAATACGTTTAATAGCTTCGTAATTCAAATTCCTGTAACCCACCGTTGCTTTGTCAATTGCACTTAAATGCTTTGCAAACGCGGGAGGATCAAGAATGATAACATCATAATTTTCTTCACCTTTTTTCAGAAAATCAAAAGTATCTAAAGCAAAATATTCGTGCGGAGCATTTTTAAAATTCAATTCCACATTCTGATTCGCCCATTCCATTGCTTTTTTGCTGCTGTCAACAGAATGAACTAAAGAAGCTCCGGATTGCAATGCATACAAAGAAAACCCTCCGGAGTAGGCAAACGTATTCAGCACTTTTTTATTTTTTGAATAGTGCATTAACAACTTCCTGCTTTCACGCTGGTCAATGAAAAAACCGGTCTTTTGCCCTTCCTCCCAATCCACAGAAAATTTAATTTTGTTTTCCACTATCAGGTTATTTTTTTTCTCACCAAACAAATAACTGTTTTGCGATACTATTTCAGTATGCTTTTCCATGCTGTTCGCGCTCTTATCATAAACTGCTTCCAGGTTCAGGCCGCTTAAATTCAGCAAAGCATTCTTTATTTTTTCTCTCGATTCAAACATCCCGGCAGTATGAGTTTGAATTACAGCTGTATTCTTGTAAATGTCAACAACCAACCCCGGCAAACCATCACCTTCAGCATTTACAAGACGGTAAACTGTTGTTTCCTCTGAATTAATTAACTGTAAGTTTTTTCTCAGCTCAAACGCTCTCAAAATTTTCCGGTTGAAAAAATGCTGGTTAATTTCACATTGCTCAAAAGAAAGAATTCTCGCAACAATGCTTCCGTGATGGAAATGTGCAGTTCCAAGATAGTTGTTGTCACCGGAATAAATTTCAACGATACATCCTTCTGTCAATTCCTTATCCTGTGATTGTACTGCACCTGAAAATAACCACGGATGAAAATTTTGCAACGATCGTTCTTTGCCTTTTTTAAGAATTATTTTCGGATAGGAAATTTGCATCAGGGTGCAAAGCTAATGAATGGGTAATTAGGGTAAATGGGCAATTTGTGTTATCGGATAGTGCTTCCTTAATTACCTTAATTACCAATTTACCTCAATTACTCAAATCTAAAAAAGCTTTCCCGGTTCCGGTTCTTTGCGATGACAGAAATTATAAAAATCACAACGGTAAGGCTTCAAACAATGATCACCAATTTCTATGGAAGGAATTATTTTTTTTTCAAGAATATTTTTTGCTATTACAATACTATTTTTTACAAAATCAATTTGTGTAGTACAGTATTCAAGAACAGAATGCTCGTTAAAAATTTTTGTCGGATCATTGACCAATGCTTCTTCTAATTTCTGATTGAGATGGATGATTGAAAAATCTTCCAGTTGCAAACCTGAATTAACAATAACAAAATATTGCAGGGCAGCATCTTTTAAATACGTTTCGGAAATGGCAGGAGAACTTTTTACTTCGTATGCAAACCATTTGCCTCCTCGTTTCACAAGAATATCCGCAATAGCAAGAACTTTTTCAAACTGGAAAGCCGCTTCATAAATTGTTTCATATCCTTTAAGAATTAATTCCCGTGTGAGCGAAATTCTTTGAGCATAATCATAAACCCTGTCGGCAGTCACTTCAAATCCCCCGGGAAAAAGCTGTTGCGCAAGCTTACCGATATTGTGTCCTTTATCAAAACGAACCAGCAACTCAGCAGGAAGCGGATCGCGCAGCTTGTAATGATATTTATAAAGGAATAATGATTTCAGGCATTGCAGGCTTCTGATATAAGTGGATTTTGAAAGCTGGTGTTTTTCTGCCGTCATAACGCGGATAAAATTAATAAAAGGATTACGGAGCGGACTAATTAATTTCACTTTTTCCAAATAATTTAGTTTATAAATTGGAAAAACTTTATCTTCTCCAAACAAATTTGAGGAAAAATTACCTATCCTTTAAATTTATACAGTTCTTACCCCACTTCTTGCCCCTGCAATTAAAAACAATTCATAATCCGGAAAATAATTTTTATGTTTTTGAGGGGATAACTCACTTCCTCTCACAACATTTTATCTCGTACCCCGCGATGCCGCGCTGAGCGAAGAGCAGCGCCATGCACTGGTAATGTGGTTTGTATCGCTGGGCACTCTTTAGATTGGTGAGGAGGGTCATTAAAGGGATGTTTTCTTCTGAAAATGTGGACCTCGGTATGTAAAATCAGCTTACCACGTATTTTCTAAATCCTCCTTCACATATTTGTGATTTCTCTCTGTGAAAACAGTTTTTTCCTTTACCCGTTTTAACAGCAGCATATTTTTAAAAGACTTTTTCACAAACCATGAAATCGGGTACAGAAAAAGAAAAAAGATCAGCGATAAAATTACTCTTGACATAAACCACCCGATCACTTCTGAAATTTTATACCATAGCCAGACAGTCCAATAACCTGCGAAGGGAATAGTTAGTGTTACAACCCCAACT
The DNA here is from genome assembly GCA_039914625.1 of Bacteroidia bacterium. Classification (GTDB taxonomy): domain Bacteria; phylum Bacteroidota; class Bacteroidia; order AKYH767-A; family OLB10; genus DATEMK01. Next base: position 29,128 of record JBDSOU010000254.1, read on the forward strand.
ATACCCGCAGCATAAAACCAGGCATTCTTCTTTGAAAGAAAACCAACGACAGCTAACCCGGTAACTATTACAAGCAACGCTTTCAGCTTTTCAGCCCTGTTTATTTTTTCTTTCTTCGGGTTATCAATATTTTTCCATGCAGGCTGATCTTTTTTTAAGAACAGGAAATTTCCGATAACAAGGTATTCCATTTCCATTTGCATAAAGCAGCGATAGGCATCTTCCGCAGTGCAGACAATGGGCTCTCCCCTCACATTAAAGCTGGTGTTAAGAATTACACCATACCCTGATTTCTTCTTAAATGCATCTATCAGTTTCCAGTAACGGGGAGTAGTTTTTTTGTGCACTGTCTGCATGCGCGTTGAAAAATCTACGTGAGTAACGGCCGGTATATCCGAACGTATATAATTGAGTTTGTCTTTCAGATGAAAATTATTAAACCCATCCGGCAATTTTTTTTTCCTGCTTTCAACTAATTGTTGTACCATAGTCATATAAGGCGAACTTCCCTCGTGATCAAAATATTTTTTGGAATCATCAATTAAAACAGACGGAGCAAATGGGCGAAATGATTCACGGTATTTAATTTTCTGATTTAGTTTTTGCTGCATTCCCGGATTTCGGGCATCAGCGATAATGCTTCGTGCACCCAATGCACGCGGACCAAATTCCATTCGCCCCTGCACCCAGCCGATGGCGGCCCCTTCTTCTATATAGTTTGCAACTTCAATACATAGCTCATCAAAGTTTTCAAAATATTTATAGGGAGCGTTATATTTTTCTCCAAGTGTTTTAACATCCGAATCAGAAAATTCAGGACCGAGATAGGAGCCCTGCAAATCATCCATTTCTTTTGTCACAACTCTGGGCCGGCCGAAATAAATATGATATGCAGCCAATGCTGCGCCCGGTGCGCCTCCTGCATCTCCTGCAGCGGGCTGAATAAAAATATCTTTGAAAATTTTTGTGTTCAGGAGTTTTCCGTTTGCCACACAATTTAAAGCGACTCCTCCGGCCATGCATAAATAATCGGAGCCGGTTACCCTCTTTGCTTCTTGCGCCATTTTAATTACCACTTCTTCGGTGATTTGCTGAATCGCTGATGCAAGATTGCAATGATGCTGCTCCAGCGGGGTTTCGTATCCTCTGCGTGGAAACCCGAATAAATTTTCCCATGTATCATCATGCACCATCCTGAGGCCCGTTGCATAACTAAAATACTCCTGGTTCAGCCACAGCGAACCGTCTTCTTTTATTTCAATCAGCTTCCGTTTAATAATGTCATTGAATTTCTTTACTTCGTCAGCATCAGGGTTGCCATAAGGAGCAAGCCCCATAAGTTTATACTCCCCTGAGTTCACTTTAAATCCCAAAAAATAAGTAAATGCGGAATAGAGCAAACCCAATGAATGCGGAAATTGTAATTCCTTATGAATGGTAATATCTTTTCCTTCGCCATAACCTATTGAAGCAGTTGCAAACTCCCCTACTCCATCAATGGTAAGTATAGCAGCATGTTCAAAGCGGGACGGATAAAACGCACTTGCAGCGTGCGAGAGATGGTGTTCAGGAAATAAAAGCTTCAGCTTTTTTCTATCATAGTCGCTAATTTTTTTTAATTCATCCCGGATAACTTTTTTCAAAAACATTTTTTCCTTCAGCCATATAGGCATGGAGGCAATAAAAGAGGAAATTCCTTCCGGGGCAAAAGCATAATACGTTTCAATGATCCGTTCAAATTTTAATAACGGCTTATCGTAAAATGCTACAGCATCTAATTCATCTATTGTTACCCCTGAATATTCAAGACAAAATTTAACAGCATTCAAAGGGAAACCGGCATCATTTTTTTTCCGGGTAAACCGTTCTTCCTGTGCGGCAGCTATAATTCTTCCATCCTCAATAATTGCCGCTGCCGAGTCATGATAAAATGCAGAGATGCCGAGGATTTTCATTGTATCAACGAATACGAATCTTTACGAATTTACGAATACCCATGTATTAAAATTGAGGTTATTCCAAATTTGATTGCTGATTGCTGCTTACTATCATCAGCCTAACATTTTAAAAATCACGAAGCCGATAACTACAGCTATTAATAAAATTGCAAGCAACCTGTTAAAAAATTTTTGGGAGCTGAGATTCCTTTTTAATTCACTCTGGGTTAAAATATTTGCAAGGAGAATTTCAAGCCGGTGAAATGCATTTTCGTTTTTAACAATGTAATCATACGCTCCGTAATTTATTGTATTCATTGCCACTTCGGGCTTTTCTTCAACGGATAAAAAAATTACCGGAGTTTCCGGGTAAAGGTCTTTAACGTTTTTTAAAATCTGCAATCCATTCAGTGCATCAGGTTCCACCGAATCAAGATGATAATCAAGCACGATCACTTCAGGCATGGTAAAAATTCCTGAAAGTGCTTCTTCCCCTGTTTTAAAAACTGCCACATCAGCACGGGTGTATTTTTCCGTGATAAAATCCTTCAGCATTACCATCATGGAAGGATCGTCATCAATCAGAACAATCTTAAATTTTTTATCGGTGTACATTTGGGAAGAAGCAGAAGCTTCAAAATTACTCTAAAAGATGGAAATTGGAAGTCGGAGGTTGGAGGTTGGAGATTGGAAGTTAGAAGTTGGAGTTAAACATCTGATATCTGACCTCCAACTTCCAGCTTCCATCTTCAAACGTCAAACTTCCCGTAGCTTTGCCAAATGAATTACCTCACCACAGAATCGCTCAGCAAGGCATACAATGAAACCCCGCTCTTTGAAAATCTGAATATTTCACTGAGTGCAAACCAGAAGATGGCTTTGATTGCTTCTAACGGAAGCGGCAAGACCACCTTGCTGCGCATTATTGCAGGAAAAGAAATTGCTGATGCAGGAAGGGTAACGATGCGCAACGGCATCACCCTTGGCTATCTTGAACAACAGCCAGAATTTCACCCGGAATCTGCTGTTATGGATTGTATTTTTAAAAGCGATCATCCTGTTTTACACGCTTTGGGCGAATATGAAAAATGCTTAGATGAAGGCGACAAAGCCGATCCGAAATTAATGCAGGAATTAATTGATAAAATTGATTCGCTGCAGGCTTGGGATTTTGAAAACAAAGCGCACGAAATTCTTGGCAGGCTCGGCATTCATGATCTCGAAAAAAAAATAAAAAATCTTTCGGGCGGGCAAAAGAAACGTGTTGCGCTTGCAAAATTATTAGTGGAAGAGCCTGACCTCCTGTTGCTGGATGAGCCGACCAACCATCTGGATCTCGATATGATAGAATGGCTGGAAAATTATCTGCGCAGCCTGAACAAAACAGTGTTGCTGGTAACACACGACCGTTATTTTTTAGATTCGGTATGTGACACTATTTCCGAGCTGGACAATGGAAAGCTTTTTACCTATACAGGAAACTATAAGTATTTTTTAGAAAAGAAAAGCGAACGCGAGCTGCAGCAGGCATCTGAAACAGATAAAGCAAAAAATCTCTACCGGAAAGAATTGGACTGGATGCGCAGGCAGCCCAAAGCGCGGACAACCAAACAAAAAGCGCGGGTAGATTCCTTTTACGATGTGGAAGAAAAAGCGACTTCCAAAACTATAGAAAATAAAATGAATCTGACTATGCAAATGCAGCGCATGGGCAGTAAAATCCTGGAGCTGGAAAATGTCTGCAAATCATATAGTGATCACCTGTTGTTGAAAGATTTTTCCTATACATTTAAAAAAGGTGAAAAAATAGGGATTGTAGGGAGAAACGGAGTGGGAAAATCCACGTTGCTCAATATGATCATGGGCACTGTAAAGCCTGATATGGGCAGAATAAAGCAGGGCGAAACTATTTTATTCGGTTATTACTCGCAGGAAGGAATTCAGTTTAAAGAAGACAAGCGGGTTATTGATGTCATGAAAGATATTGCCGACTATGTGGAGATCAGCAAAGGAAAAGGTAAATGGATCAATGCCTCCCAGTTTCTTACTCATTTTAATTTCTCCGGCTCGCGCCAGCATACGTTTGTTTCCAAACTGAGCGGGGGCGAAAAAAGAAGGCTGTACTTATTGACTATACTTATTAAGAATCCTAATTTTCTTATCCTTGATGAACCGACTAACGACCTCGATATAGTAACGCTGAATATACTCGAAGATTTTTTGCAGGAATATGAAGGCTGTATCCTGATGGTTACGCACGACCGTTATTTCATGGACAAATTAGTGGACCATGTGTTTGTTTTTGAAGGCGAAGGCAGGATAAAAGATATTCATGGAAATTATACCGATTACAGGAATGAGGCAACAGCCAACAGTCAACAGTCGGCAGTTGACAAGGCTTATAAACAAATTGGGAAAAAAAATAATAAAACAGACCAGCCTGCTAAAAAGGGTTTAAATTTTAAAGAAAAAAAAGAATTAGAAACATTAGGAAAAGAATTGGAAGGGCTGGAAAAACAAAAAGCCGATTTGATTGTGAAAATGAATAACGGATCACTTCCTCATGACGAATTGAACAAAAGCTCTGTTTCATATAATGAAACATTGAAGCTGATTGATTTGAAAACGGAGCGGTGGATGGCGTTGTCGGAAAAAACATAACACCAGAATTAAAAAAAGTAAAATTGATTTACTTGCTAAATAAAATCGTCCGCCTGAGGCGGACGATTTTTTTTGTTCTAATCTTACCTGATCACAAACTTTCCGTCATAGTTTACTGAATCATCCCCGTTATTCAAATGGTAAAAATACATACCCGCCTTTAAGCTGTTTTTCTGTATAGTTACTTCACCGCTGTTTACAGGCGATTGAACTACCACTCTTCCGTTTATATCCGTAATGCTGAATATATATTCATCACTATACGGGTTATCAAAAACTAATTTTGCAGTTTCATCAAACGGGTTGGGATACAGCAACGCATTTTTTAAATGCTTCACGGTGGTTTCGGCAACAGCGTTTGGTATTACCACTACCAGCGTATTCAGTGTGGTGTTGGTTACTACAGGCGGATTTGCATCAAAGACTATATAAGCAGTATTATATACGGGTGAATAATCCGGAATGCCTGCTTTGGGAACTACAGAATACCTGACCCATCCGTGGCTTTCGGGCTCGTTCACATTGCTGTCGGCTAAAAGGATATTAGCAAACGTAAATATGGCTTCACCGGTGCTTTTCAACTCGGTGCTTACCGGGTGACTGCTTGCTATTACATTAAAAGTATTGAGGTCTAAATTAATATCCAACTGGTCATAAATAACCACGTTGAAAGCGGTATCATTTCCTGTATTTTGAAAACGGATAAGATATTCCAGCGTATCGGTAATTGAAGTATAATTCAGGCTTTGCACTCCCGGAGGTGTTGCTGCTTTATCGTTAGGATCAAACGAGCAGGCAACCGTCTGGGTCAGCAAATAATTTACGGTGGTTTGCACTGTACTGCTTCCGTCAACAGCTTCAATCACTGCATTGGTAGAGATGGTGTTTCCGCCTCCGGGCAGCAGGAAAACAATATTAATGACAGCCGGCTGAAACGCTTGCAGCCCGGTATAGTTCCAGAATAATGTATCGCCCGAAATATTATCAGGCACCGGAACAGAACTGTTAAAAGCCATAGCGGGATCTTTTATAACATACACCCTGCCGTTAATACTGAGCGTGCCTAAATTTTTATACGTTACCGTATAGTTAACAAGGTTGTTGCAGCGCGGCAATCCTGAAGTTAATATAATGTTAGTCGAGTAATCAGGGTAATTGGATTTTAAACCGAAATCAAATCCGCTTAAGCTGCCGGCATTGGTGAAAGTATATGAAACGCTGTCAGTTGACAAAAGTAAATTGCTTCCCGGGGCAGGATCCCATGCAATATTGTGCGGACCGTTAAAAGTTCCGACTGAATAATTTCCCTGGCTGTCAGTAAATCCGAATACACTGTCATTATTGAGAATAACGCGCTGGTTCGTCATATTGGGTTCACCCGCATCTTTTACTTTGTTTAAATTGGAATCAAAAAATATATTGCCGCTGATATAAGCCGGGTACGGAATTACATCAAAGGCGTTGGACAGCTTATGATATTGTACGAGGTTGGTCTGAACATCAAGTTCATAACCTGCAATGGGCGCGCCACCGGGAATGTTAAATGTACAGGTAACCGTATTGCTGTCAACAATTATTATTGACGGAGTATTTGCAAAGATGGTTTGTCCGGGACGGTACAGCGAAATGTTTGGCGTGCTTCCGACAGTAAAAATTCCTCTTGCCGTAATAGTTGCATTCAGCAACTGACCCTGATAACCCTGATTGGGAACAATTGCAACAAGACTGCTGATTATTCCGAAGTCATTTCCCGAAATAGTATTGTTGTTGACCGTTGGCATGTAAGATTGGGGTGAAGATGTTTGCACCATGTAGTTGCTGTTAGTCGGTAACCAGTCAATAGTATAGGTGCCGTTAGTCACCGGAAATGTATAATTGCCCAGTGCATCAGTAGTCACAATGGCGCTGTCAGGCATCATGCGTATTTTTTGACTTGCCGCAGGAGGCTCCGTGGCATCTTTAACACCGTTTAAATTGTTATCGAAGTAGGTTGATCCTGTTATAAATCCGTCAGGAGGAATAACAGTAAAAGCCCCCGGAAGAATATAAGGAACGGTATTAAAAGGCGGGTATAAAGGATCTCCGACCACTACGGTAAGATCATACAACCCGGTGGGAGTTCCCGAAGGAATGTTAAATTTAACCAATGCGCTGTCTGCACTTAAAACGGTTGTAGGATCATAAGGAGGAAAATTAGACCATTGATATAAAAAAACCTGGTTCACACCGTTGTCAATGTAAATCTGGTAAACGTTTCCGGAAGGAGAAGATGTTTGAATAAAAAGCCCGGTTCCCGAAATAGTGGTGGTGAGATTCACCTGCCCCTGATAACCCTGGTTGGGGGCAATTGAATTTAATGTTTGTGAAATTGCATGGAGGCAAATACACACAAGAATACTTGCTAAGAGTGTAAATTTTTTCATGTTTTTTGGAATTAGAATTTTGGAATTAAATGATATAATGATTTTTAAATAATTATTTTACTAAAACAGAACACAAATGTAATTACAACTTTATCAGGGGACAAACATCAATTTTAAACAATCATACCCGTTCAGTTAAATATAACCGCAATTTTTCAGCAACTTAACATAGCCAACTGAGAAGACGCTCCAGGCATAGAAAAAGTTGCTCGCCTCAAAAATAAAGTCGAAATTATAAATTATATTGATGCATCCTGTAAAGTACAAAAGAATCTTTTCCTGAAAACTTTTTACCTGCATCTCTATTTTGAAGTTATTGACCCAACGCATCACAGATTAAATTATCAGCCGGGACAGAACATTTAAAAATTCTGATATTTTTGCAAAACTTACTACTATATTAATTTGATTTTGTAAATTTTATTCCGGGCTTTAAAAAATAGTTTAAAAATGAAAATTGAAAAAAATAAAGTGGTTGCCGTAACCTATGACCTTCACAGCACCACAGGAACTGAAACAGAAAAAAGTCATGTGGAATCAACAGGCAGCTCCGCTCCTTTGATTTTTTTGTTTGGCACAGGAAACCTGTTGCCTGAATTTGAAAAAAATATTGAAGGAAAATCAGCGGGCGATTCCTTTGAATTCAGCATTGATTCGGGTAATGCTTATGGTGAAAATGATCCATCTGAAATAATTAGTCTTCCTGTAGATATTTTTAAAGTGGACGGAGTGCTGGACCTCGAAGCATTAAGGACCGGAAATTACGTTCCGCTAATTGATAATGAAGGAAACAGGATGAATGGTAAAGTAGTAAAAGTAGAAGGCGAAAATGTGCTGATGGATTTTAATCATCCCCTTGCAGGGCATCATTTGCATTTTAAAGGAGCAATAACGGAAGTACGTGAAGCAACTGCTGAAGAAATATCACATGGGCATGTGCATACGGGTCACGGAGGGCATTGAGATTGGGTAATTGGTAAATGGTAATTGGTAATTAGTTGATTGATTAATTGGTTGATTTGTTAATTGTCTATTGTCTGTTGTCCATTGCTCATCATGCATCATCATATTAAATAAGTTGAGCTTAAATTTCCTACATTAAAAATTAAATCAACTATGCTCAGGTTAGGAATGAAAGCGGATTTGTAAGAGAACACCTGCGGGTATTGAAGGTTGCTTACACATGATTGATAATTGCTGTCAGCAGTTGTTTTTGCATCAGATAAAGATCGGAAATCATTTTCAGCATATTTTTTTTCATAATCATTAGTGACATTTATTTTTATTCCGGCACTCAGGATTTTTAAAATCAGTTGCAGCAATTCCATGTTCAGATCCAGAAGAAAGGTTTTGTTGCTGAAAATAATTTTTTCAAAATTATCCCGGTAAAATTCAAAGAAGGCTGATTTATTGTATGCTGATTCTAATGCCGACCAGTGCATGCGCTGCCAGGGTTCCTCATAGCTGATCTTTATATCCTTTGTAAAAATTTTTAATTTCCCTTCGTTCTTTACAGGTATGCGCAAGGGTTGAATTCCATTGGCGCTTAAAATGTGGCACCGGTTGCGGATGGTTTGCTTTTGATAATGCTCCCATTGTTCCAGTTCAACAGCAGGAAATTTTATAAGAGCAGAAACGTAATGGAGAGATGGCAGATAAGCAGTAGAAAAAATTCCGATACTCATCGAAGACACTTCATCAATTCAATACTTTAATGTATCAGGTTAAACAAGCGTCCCCAGCGGATTTTGCCGAGAAAACTTCCTTCGCTGTTCCACGACATCCAGATAAAAACGGCTTTACCCACAATGTGATCTTCGGGAACAAAACCCCAGTAGCGTGAATCAAGCGAATCATGGCGGTTATCACCCATCATCCAGTAATAATCAAATTTAAAAGTATAGGTGGTAGTTTCCGTTCCGTTAATAAACACTTTTCCGTCTTTTTCAGTCAGTTGATTTTTTTCATAAAAGGTGATCGCTCTTTTATAAATGGCAATATTTTCAGGTGTGAGCTGAATGGTCCCTCCTTTTCTGGGAATCCATACTGGGCCGAAATGATCCACATTCCATTTGAACCTCTGATCCTGAGGAAAAATCCGTGTATCATAATCTTCTTTACGCATGTAATAAAGAACCAGTGAATCAATTCCCTGCATTTTTCTTACTTCTTCAGCAGCAGGGGCAGTCATCATAATAAGATTTTGATTCAGGTAATTCAAATCTTCACCGGTAATTCCCAGGCGGGTTTTAGCCTTTTCTTCAAATGTAAATCCCTGCTGAGCAAACACTAAATAAAAATTTTGTCCTTTAGGATCAAGCGGAACGGGTTTACTGTTTATATACACCAAACCATCAATCAGCTTTAAGGAATCACCCGGAATTCCAATGCAGCGCTTAATATAATGCGTTTGTTTATCCACAGGGCGTTCATCTTCCATCGGGTAATTAAATACCACTATATCATTGTTTTTAATTTTTGAAAATCCCGGCAGGCGGTGATAAGGAAGCTTAATTAATTCGGAATATGCTTTACCTCCGAACAGCGGCATATCCTGGTGGGCAAACGGAAAAGAAAGCGGTGTCATGGGAGTGCGCGCGCCATAGCTGATCTTGCTTACAAAAAGAAAATCACCCACTAATAAATCTTCTTCCATGGAAGGAGTGGGAATGGTGAATGCTTCTATAAAAAATGTACGGATAATAGTTGCAGCAATTACAGCAAAGATCAGTGCGTCAATCCATTCACGGGTTTTGCTTTTATGGCCGCTGCTTTTCCAAAATTTCCAATTCATGTAAATTGTTTAAGGTTCTATCCCAATAAACCGGGACAAATTGTTTAACGTTCAGGTTTCTATGTTGGTTGCGAAGGTAGATATTTTATAACGTTTGAAGTTTGAGATTCGGTGAAGGCGTGTAGTTAAAATTTTGTTAATTCTGATAAAGACAGTCTAACTCATAAAGTGAAGGAGTCATGAGCATATCATCCCCATTTAAAATATTTTAACTGAAGAAGCGTTTGTTAAAAACTTTAATGGTAAAACTCTGATCTTCGCAGCCCGTTACATTCAGCGCAAAAAGAAAACATGCATAAAATAAAATCCCTTTTCATCGGCTCGCTCCTGGTAATTTGTTTCAGCCTTGGTCTGTTTAATGATGCACAGGGACAGAGAAGAACAAAAGTGACAACGGGATATGGCGCAGCCATTATTTATAATTTTGCTACAGCAGGCTTCGGAGCAGATTTGCGGGTAAAAGTTCCAATCAGCGATCGCCTGTATGCCGTTCCGGAAATTTCCTACTTCCCCGGATTTAATCCGTATCATGAGGGGTTTGCAGGTGTTGCTTTACACTATGAAATTTTGACTATTTACAACTATAATTTATATTTGCTTGCAGGCGGTTATTATAATGACTGGTTCAATGCTGATGATTTCGCTCCAGCGCAAAAAATGCAAAATAATTTTTCGCCACAAGCCGGAGGCGGTTTGGTACGCAGTTGGGGATGTATCCGGCCGTTTATTGAAAACCGTTACGATTTTAAATGGAAGGAAGATAATTTAAGAATTGGTATTTACTGGTATCCCGGCTCATGCGGAAAGAAAGAAAAATGTCCGCCAAGCCCGACTTAAACTTTTATAAACTATTTCAATCATGATCAAAAAGAAAATTATTTTATTCGCATTAACCTGTGCAGCAACTGTTGCTTTGTTATTTAGCGCCTGCAAAAAGGACCGCGTCCCGGTTGACGATTACCAAAGCATGGATTCGTTTTACAATCAATATAAAGAAGAAGAGCAGGAATTTATTATTGATTCGACAGGAAACTGCCCGCTAATTGCAAAAAAAGGTACAAAAATTTGTGTCTCTGCCGACCTGTTTATGTTTACAAATGGCACGGGCATTACGTATCCGTTTACCTTGAAGGTGGTTGAATTGTATTCAATAAAAGATATGCTCTTATGGAGGGCGCCTGCGACATCCGCTGGAACCATTCTCGAAACAAGCGCTGAAATCCGCGTTCGCGCATTTAAAAATAATACGGAATTGGTATTGAAACCGGGCAAAACATATTATATGGAAATGGATACCATGACGAATTTACAAAGCAATATGCAGGTTTATTATGGAACGGAATCGAATAATATTATTGATTGGAGTAATGCTGCTTCTCCTGTGGCAGTCAATTCGTATTTTTATACACTTTACCCCGGACAAATGGGATGGGTGAGCAGTGCGCGACAGCACATAACGGGATCACAAAATACCACCATTACTCTTACTGTTCCCGGAACCAATACCCAGAACATTGAGGTATTTCTATCCTTTGACAGCTTTAAAGGATTAATGAAAATAACAAACCTTGTTTCATTATCGGTTCCGGTTGGTGAGCAGGTTACATTGTTGGCATTTGGAAAAAAACAGACGAATGATTTTGTTTTGGATGAACAACATTTCAGCGTTACAGCTAACCAGCAGGTTCCGCTTACAATGACCGTTATCAGTGAAACGGATCTTTTAGCCGCATTGGCGGCTTTGTAAACGTATCAGTGCATTAAAACCACTGAGGCACTAAGGTCATGAAGACTCACTCAGAAAACATAGTGCTCCTTTTTGAACTTAGTGCCTTAGTTATAAATTTTACTCTTCAGTCAGACTGCCTTCAAAAAATCTTTCATTTCAAAAAAACCTTTTTTCCCAACCAGCCATTGAGCAGCAAGCACTGCCCCTTGTGCAAAACCTTTCCGGCTGAACGCTTCATGCTTTATTTCAATTTTATCAATGGACGATTCATATTTTACCTGATGTATGCCCACTACATTATCCTTACGAACAGCATTTATAAAAAGGTGATCTTTATCGTTCTTTAGAGAATCATTTACAGTAATGCTTTTTTTTGATCCCGTTACATTAATGATTTCTTTTGCCAGAGTAAGAGCTGTTCCGCTGGGCTTGTCGAGCTTTTGAGTATGATGAATTTCTTCAAGCGATACGTTATATTCTTTATGCGGATTCATCAGCAAAGCCAATTTCCTGTTCAGCTCAAAAAATAAATTAACTCCGATGCTGAAGTTGGACGCATACAACAGGGAACCGTTTTTCATTTCACAAAGCTCTTTTACTTCACCCAACTGATCGTACCATCCCGTAGTTCCGGAAACTACCGGTATTCCTGAATCAAAACATTTACTGATGTTATAAAAAGCAGCTGCCGGTTGTGTAAACTCTATTACCACTTCCGCCCTGCCTAAATGATCAGAAGTGAATTCATAGAGATTTTCTTTACCGATCTTTAAAACAATTTCATGTCCCATGGATAAAGCAACCTGCTCAATTTCTTTTCCCATTTTTCCGTAACCGAGGAGCACTATTTTCATAGTTAATTAAGAAGATGAAGTTTAGCCAGAATCAGAGAATTCAAAGTAATTGAAATGTT
>JBDSOU010000168.1:0-15214 GCA_039914625.1 Bacteroidia bacterium
TCCGTATCACGATTGATTAATTCAAAGCTGATTGGCAAACCTGTTATTGTTGGCGGAGGTGAGCGTGGTGTAGTAGCTGCGTGCAGTTATGAAACACGTGTGTTTGGTGTACATTCAGCAATGCCAATCAAAATTGCAAAACGGCTTTGTCCTGAAGCAATCATTATTCGTGGTGATTATGATGAATACAGCAAACGTTCGGATGAAGTAATACAAATAGTTAAAGAAGAAGTTCCATTGTATGAACGGTCTTCTATTGATGAATTCTACATGGACTTAAGCGGAATGGATAAATTTTTTGGTTGTTATAAACATGCAACGGAATTGAGACAGAAGATTATAAAAGAAACAGGGTTGCCGATTTCACTTGGAATGTCAGCGAATAAAACTGTGAGCAAAGTTGCGACCGATGAAGCAAAACCCAACAACCAAAAACAGGTTCTTTTTGGTGATGAAAAAACTTTTCTTGCTCCCCTGTCAGTAAGAAAAATCCCAATGATTGGTGAGAAAACGTATCATCTGCTGCGAACTATGGGTGTTGAAAAAGTACAAACCCTGCAAGACATGCCGATGGAATTATTGCAAAATGTATTGGGTGAAAACGGAATCTCCATTTGGAAAAAAGCAAACGGTATTGACAACAATCCTGTTGAACCTTATACCGAACAAAAATCAATGTCGCAGGAAGAAACATTTGAAAATGATACGATTGATGTAGAGAAGCTGACAAATATTTTAATCGCGATGAGCGACAAATTATGTTTCCGTTTACGCTCTGAAAATAAACTGACAGGATGTGTCACAGTAAAAATCCGTTATTCAAATTTTGATACACACAACATGCAATGCCGTATTCCTTACTCGTGCAGCGACCATACCATCATTGCGCGCGTGAAAGAATTATTTAACAAACTATACAACCGCAGGATGCTGATACGATTGGTTGGAGTTAAGTTCAGTCATTTGGTTGGGGGTGGTCACCAGGTAAATATGTTTGAAGATAAAGTGCATATATTAAATCTTTATCATGCGATGGACCGGATGCGTTTGCGCTATGGAGAAGATAAAATACAGCGCGCTGCAGCGTTGCATTTTTCGCTGCGTGGATTTAATCCGTTTAATGGAATCAGCAGTTCGCCTGCCGCTGCACAGGATGCTGATGACAGCTATGTAGTACCTTCAATTAAAAATCTCAACACATTAATAAATCTTAAAAACAAAACTGAAACGGGAACACAAAATGCAGTTCAACAACAAGCTTATGAATACTTACTGCTCATTAGTCCCCCGGCTCATATTAAAAATGAAATCATGGAAATCAAAAATGAGTTTCATGCAAAGCTTAATCACATACAGGCAATCAAATCAAAGCCACATATCACTCTGATCAACTTTGGTTTTAACACAGCTTTTGAAAAAGATTTAGTTTTAAAAATAAACGAGGTGATGAAAACGCATACAACATTTGATGTCAGGCTGAAAAATTTTAATCATTTCAGAACACATACTATTTATATACGTGTCGAAACAGAAAAGCCCATTATAAATCTTGTTCGCTCGCTGCATTCTTCATTAACGCTTCCTTCCAGCCAATCCTTCTTCGCATGGAAACCACACATGACCATTGCAAAAGGTTTGACCGAAAATAAATTTAATGAAGCGATGCCGGAATTTGAAACAAAGAACTTTGAAGCATCTTTTATTACTGAGTATATACTATTAATGAAACGTAACGCTTCTTTTGCAAAATATGAGATCGTAAAAGAATTTTCGTTGTCAACTAATGTATCTTAATTGCCATTCCTGTTATTCTTTAAAATACGGGACAATGAGTCCTCAACAATTGCTTGTGGAAGCATGGAGAAATAGAATTAATTGTATTGCTTTAACAGATATAAATAACACCTCAGGAATATTAGATTTCTTCAGGTTAGCAAAGGAGCCTTTTAGAAATGAATACGGAGAATTTAAAGTAAACACTGTTGCAGGCATTGATTTCAGAAACAGAAATGAACAGCGGTTTATTGGTATTGCAAAAAATCATAAAGGGTTTCATGAGTTAAATAAATTTCTGACACTGTGTTCTCTGACGGGCGAAACAATTATTCCTGAAATCATTCCGGAATTTGAAAATGTTTTTGCAATTTATCCTTTTACTCCAGGACATCGTTCATTGCGCGAAAATGAATTTATCGGGATTAAAATTTCAGATTTAAACAAGCTGCAATTTTCTGAATGGAAAAAATATCCTGGTAAATTAGTTGCGCTGCATCCCGTTACATTCAGAAATAAAATTGATTTCAATTTGCATCGTTTGCTTCGCGCCATTAATAAAAATACTTTGCTGAGTAAACTGGATGTGAGCGAGCAGGCGCAGCCGTATGAAATAATGTTGACGGAAAGTGAACTGGAAAATAAATTTCGCGATTATCCTTTTCTTATCCGCAATGCAAAAAATTTACTGGAACAATGTGAAATTGATTTTGAGTTCGGAAAAAATAAAAACAGAAAATATTTTACCGGAACAGAAAAGGACGATTACGATTTGCTGCTGCAATTGTGTAATAATAATCTTTCCTACCGTTACCCTAAACAAAATGAAAAAATTACTGAACGATTTGCAAAAGAGATTGGTGTTATTACCACGCAGGGCTTCACTTCTTACTTTTTAATTAACTGGGATATTGTTCGCTATGCACAGTCGCAAAATTATTTTTATGTCGGTCGGGGAAGTGGCGCTAATTCTATTGTTGCTTACTTGCTGAAAATTACAGACGTTGACCCCATTGATTTGGATTTATACTTTGAAAGATTTATAAATCCATCACGCGCCAATCCTCCTGATTTTGATATTGATTTTTCATGGAACAACCGCGATGATGTAATTAATTATATTTTTTATCGTTCGCCCTATGGAAAAAAATATAAGGATACTGTTGCATTGCTGGCAACGTACAGCACGTTTCAATGGGATGCAACAGTTCGGGAACTGGGGAAAGTTTTCGGGTTGCCTAAAGAAGAGATTGATTCATTTTTTGATGCAAACAATAAAAAGACGGACCCCATCAGCCAGCTGATTTTAAATTACGGAAAACGGCTGATTGATTTTCCGAATCATTTAAGCATTCATGCAGGCGGAATTTTAATTGCAGACAAACCCATGACGTATTACACCGCATTGAATAATCCTCCGAAAGGATTTCCGCTTACACAATTCAGCATGCTGGAAGCAGAAGACGTGGGCTTGTACAAGTTTGATATTTTATCGCAAAGGGGATTAGGAAAAATTAAAGATGCAATTGATATCATCAAACAAAACAAAAATATTGATGAGGACATTCATGATGTTCACAAATTTAAGCAGGATGAAAACGTTCGCGAGAATTTACGCACCGCAAACCTGATGGGATGTTTTTATGTGGAAAGTCCTGCCATGAGGATGTTGCTCACAAAGCTGGAAGCAAAAACGTACCTCGATTTAGTTGCGGCAAGTTCTATTATTCGCCCCGGTGTTGCATCATCCGGCATGATGCGGGAATACATTCTCCGTTTTAAAGGAAAACCTCCCTCTTATGAAACACCAAAACCTATTTATAATATACTGCAGGATACATTCGGTGTGATGGTCTATCAGGAAGATGTAATTAAAGTTGCTTATTATTTTGCAGGATTAACTTTTGGCGAAGCTGATATGCTGCGAAGAGGTATGAGCGGAAAGTACCGCTCACGCGCAGAGTTTCAAAAAGTGGAAAAAAAGTTTTTTGACAATTGCAAAGAGAAAGGTTATCCCGATGATGTGACTAAGGAAGTGTGGAGACAGATAGAATCATTTGCAGGTTATGCATTCTCTAAAGGTCATTCCGCTTCGTATGCTGTAGAAAGTTATCAATGCATGTATTTGAAAACATATTTTCCGCTGGAGTACATGGTGGCAGTAATTAATAATGGCGGAGGATTTTATGGAGTAGAGTTTTATGTGCATGAAGCGAAACAATGTGGCGGCAATATTCATTTACCTGATATAAACAAGAGTGAGTATCTTACTTGTATTTATAGTGATGATATTTATCTCGGTTTTCAACTAATAAAAGAGTTGGAAACAAATACTTCGCATAAAATTTTTGCAGAACGAAATAAAAATGGAAAATTTTCTTCACTTGATGATCTTATGAAACGTGTTTCCATTTCTGTTGAGCAATTGTGCATTCTTATACGTATTGGAACATTTCGTTTTACGGGACGAACAAAGAAGCAATTGCTATGGGATATTTATTCCATTATCGGAACAAATAAAAAAACCGAAGCACGAAAAGAACTGTTTGAAGTGAACACCCGGGAATTTCAGTTGCCTGAATTATATGATGGAAAATTTGATGATGCATTTGATGAAATTGAAATTCTTGGTTTTTCATTATGCTCTCCTTTTGAGTTACTTAAGAATGATTATAGCCACAAAAGCACTGTTAGTAATACATTGTTTTTACGTGCGGCTTCCACATTTCCAACTCACAAGGGAAAAATTGTATCCATTATTGGCTATCTCGTAACTCGCAAACGAACACACACAAAGAAGGGTGATGAAATGGCTTTCGGAACATTTTTAGATAGAGATGGAAAATGGATTGACACTACACATTTTCCGCAAGTTGCAAAACAATATCCGTTCACCTATCAGAGAAGTTGTTATCTCATCACCGGAAAAGTGGTGGAGGAATTTGGATTTTACAGCATTGATGTTATCTCAATGGAAGGGCTGCAATTTATTTCACGATAAAACATGCTAAGTATGAATTTTTAATTTTTGAATTATAAAAGAGGGTTAATTGTATATTTAAGATAACGCATTCATTGCAGCAAAGGTAAAATACACTACATTTGCACCCTTAAAAAATTCAGACTAAAAAATAATTGTTAATTCGTTCCGATGCTTATCGGGATTCGTATTGATTTATAATGCAAAACATCCGTAACATCGCCATCATTGCTCACGTTGATCATGGTAAAACAACATTGGTTGATAAAATTTTACACCAGACTCAAATTTTCAGGGAGAACCAGTTTGTTGGTGAATTAATTCTTGATAACAACGATCTTGAAAGGGAACGCGGCATTACCATTGTTGCAAAAAATGTTTCTGTAACCTACAAAGGAGTTAAGATTAACATCATTGACACACCCGGCCACGCTGATTTTGGAGGTGAAGTGGAGCGTGTCCTTACAATGGCTGACGGAGTGCTGCTGCTGGTGGATGCCTTTGAAGGCCCCATGCCGCAAACCCGTTTTGTTCTGCAAAAAGCATTGGCTCTGGGCTTAAAGCCCATTCTTGTTATCAATAAAGTGGACAAAGAAAATTGCCGGCCTGATGAAGTGCACGAAGCCGTATTTGATTTGTTTTATCATCTTGACGCTACCGAAGATCAGTTAAATTTTCCCACTCTTTATGGTTCATCAAAGCAGGGTTGGATGAACACCGATTGGAGAAATGAAACCACAGACATCACTGCACTGCTGGATGCCATTCTTGAATTTATTCCTGCTGTGCCGCACCGCGAAGGGACTCCGCAAATGCTGATTACTTCACTTGATTATTCTTCTTATGTGGGTCGAATCGCAATCGGCAGATTATATCGCGGAAAAATACGTGAGAACATGCCGGTGTCATTAGTAAAACGTGATGGCGCAATTACCAAATCACGCATCAAGGAATTATTTGTGTTCGAAGGATTGGCCCGTAAAAAAGTAAGTGAAGTGGAATCAGGAGAAATTTGTGCAATGGTTGGAATTGAGAATTTTGAAATCGGTGATACCGTAGCGGATTTTGAAAATCCCGAAGGCATGAAAACCATTGCTGTGGATGAACCTACCATGAGCATGTTATTCACCATCAACAATTCTCCTTTTTTCGGCAAAGAAGGAAAGTTTGTTACCTCGCGCCATTTGCGCGACCGTCTTTTTAAAGAAACTGAAAAAAACCTTGCACTCAAGGTGGAAGAAACGGGTTCTCCTGATTCGTATCTTGTTTTTGGAAGAGGAATTTTACACCTTTCTATTCTTATCGAAACCATGAGGAGAGAAGGTTATGAATTACAGGTCGGGCAGCCGCAGGTGATCGTTAAAGAAATTGACGGAGTAAAATGTGAACCTGTAGAAATATTAATAGTGGACACTCCTGCAGAAGTTTCAGGAAAAGTGATTGAACACGTTACCATGCGCAAAGGAGAATTGCTGGTAATGGAACCCAAAGGTGACTTACAGCATCTTGAATTTAACATTCCTGCCCGCGGAATTATCGGTTTGCGGAATGCAATTCTTACTTCCACTGCCGGGGAAGCTACCATAGCGCACCGGTTTAAATCTTACGAACCATGGAAAGGTCAAATACCGGAACGAATTAATGGAGTGCTCATTGCCAAACAAGCCGGTTCAGCTACTGCCTATTCAATTGACAAATTGCAGGACCGCGGATCCTTTTTCATTGATCCGGGTGAAGTTGTTTACGGAGGACAGGTTATTGGTGCACACATTCGTCCTGATGATTTGGTAATAAATGCTTGTGAACCTAAAAAGCTTACCAACATGCGTGCATCCGGAAGTGATGAAAATGTAAGGATCACTCCGAAAATAAATTTTTCGCTCGAAGAAGCAATGGAATACATCGAAAAAGATGAATACCTTGAAGTAACGCCCAAAGCCATACGGATGCGAAAAATTTACCTGGATGATAATGTAAGAAAACGGATGGAAAAGAAATCAGAAGTGATGTAAAATTTGAAGCTTTATAATTTCGGTTGGCATTTATTTTTTTGTTGCATATTTATCCATCAGCATTTGCCACAACGTTTCATAAGGAATTACTTCTGTCTCCTCTAAAACGCTGAGTTTATTTTTAGGTCCGACCAGGTTCATATAATGCGGCTTCACTTTTTGCGCTGATTTTTCAGGATAAAAGTTATCAGAAAATAAAAACCTCATCATCCGCCCGAAAAAATAATGACGCGGATGATTATTTTTTTTAATATAGTGATATAAATATAATCTGAAAGATTGCTTAAGATCGTAGAGCCTGTCAATGTCACCCATGTTAATCAGCAATATGATTTGTGCAACGAGAATGCTGAAATTATACCCGGCTTTATCACGGCTTGTTAACGGCACGTCATTCAAAAAACGATACAGATTAAATTGTTTGATGGTAAACCTTTCCGGTAATGCAAAATTCAAATACGCTTCGTAAATACGCCAGCGTTCCTGCTGAATTTTACTCAATTTTTTATTTTGCGGATTCACCTTATAAAATATTTCAAGCGCTTCCTGGTAATTACCGGTACGCATGGCAAGCAGAAAATAGTGCTCATGAAAGATTACCCATGGAGACGAATACGGCACAAAGTGACTCATTAAACGTTGAACACATTCTCTTCCGCTGTTAAATTCACGAAGGAGCAAACAACTTTCAAGTTCCATCAGGGCAAATTCTCCCGCACGGGTACGCTGGTAAAAATGAGGATGCGCTTCAAGGTAAGCGGTACATTTCCGGCATAAATCAATTACCTTATTAAACTGTTGCTTACTGTGAAAATAATAAACAGCCAGACGGAAATAATGGATAGTAATAAAATGCGAAGTGTAATTTTCGTAAATTTTCTTTGCTTTCGTATAATTGTTCAAAAGCATTTTTTGCTCCTCATTACTGTATTCAGTTACGTGTACAATGTGAACAATTGTATCGCAATAAAGATGATGCATTTCAGCCTCGGCATCATTTAATGCAAGAAGTTTTAAAAGATACGCAGAATAGTAATTCCAGTTTTTTTTATTGCCTGCAAGCGCATAGTGTGTACATAGCAGCCGGCAGGATTGAACCGCAAGATGTGTATGGTTAAAATGGACTGCAGTATGAAAAGCGGGTTTTAGCATTGCAAGAGCCGCTTCCCTTTGATCGCGCATGATTAAGGTTTGAGCCGCATAAATTTTTCTTTGTGATTGAAGTAGGGAACGGTCCAACGGATATTTCATCGAGCGTGTAGAATCATGAAGGAAAATTAAATCAGTAAGACGGTCTTTTAAACGTGATTTCAGCTTTCGGTAACTGTCGCTCTTTTTCTGCTTACCATAAAGCATATTCATTGCCTGTTCGTCATTTTCAAAGCCCTTATTGTGAAAACCTGCAGCCAGGCGGAAAAGCTTATTATTACCGTCATTTCCGATGACTTTCTGTAAAACATCTGAATCATTCTTATGAATTGATGTCACAAAATCAATATATTTATTTAATTCTTTCATATTTTAACAGGCATATGATTTTATTTTTAAGAGATAAAATTAAAGAATAACTTTTGTTTACGAATGTAAATATACAAATAATTGGTGTGTCACAACATTATGTAATTTGATACACTTTTATTTAAAAATTAAATCGAAATTTGACAAATGAAATTAACCCCTAATATTATCAACTAATGCCAGACATACTTATTGCCATTCTGATCGCACTCAATTCACTGTTTGTTCAAAATGCTGCTGCCAACGCAGCTACCCCTTATTCCGAGCAGGAAATTCTTAAAAAAGCAAATTACATTTTTGAAAATAACTTATATAAGGTAAATGATGGTGGGGTAATCATGGATCCTGATGTAAGCCTTTGACTTTTTAAGGGCTATTATACTATTTAGTTAATAGCCCTTTTTTATTTTTTATCCTGAAGAAATAGTTGCTTAAAAAAATATTTGGAATTGTATTAATAGCATTTAAGAAATAACCCGAAAAAAAATTAATATATCCTGAAGAAGCACATGAATAGGGTGACAAAAAAATTATGCAATTTAATACCAGGCCAAATCACACATTAAGGCTTATTCACCTTTCAGTTTTGAATTGAACCCGGCAGAATAAAACTAAGGATTTTATGTTTTTAGGTGGTTCAATTGAATGAACGGATTGTCCATAATTGATGTCTGGGGTAATTTGTTGCTCCTGAAAAGAATATTCATTAGAGAGTGAAGAAAATAATGAATTAGGCGCTAATTACCTTTTTCTGCGATAATTGAAATTTGAAAATCAATGTAATCGCGATTCATGATTTTTTTAATTTTTCATTATTACTTGAAAATAAGCTTGCAAAAATTTCTGTCCCTGATTAAAGTGATATCAATTTTTGAAATAAATTGGGATTTAGATTTTAAAAAAATAAATTCCATAAAGTTTAATTGAAATCGTTTTATGTTTTACTTTGAGTTTAGAAAACCATTTGACTCAAAACCTTTTAGTATGGCGCGAGAATTAAAAGATTTATTCGACCTCTCAAGAAATCCTTTCAAAAGCCAGTGGCGTTCAATCAAGGACAGCATCCTGAACAGAACTCCTAAATATAATATGCATGGCTTGACCACGGAAAATAAATTGACATGGTTCTTTAAAAATTTAGGTCATTTGGGAAACACCCATTATCAATACCAGAAATACAACAATCCACAAATCAACAATGGTATTTTTAAAATGCCTGATAATCCTGAACAGGAAATTTCCATTGCGCTGCTGAGTGACTGGGCATCAGATACTTTTGAATCACGGAATATTGCATTAATGGCTGCAGAAAACGATTACAGCATTCACCTTGGCGATACGTATTATGTGGGCAACAGCCAAGAAATTGCAAATAATTTTAATACTGCTTTTGGCGGACCGTGGCCTTATGGAACGTTAGGCAGTTTTGCTATACTGGGCAATCACGAAATGTACTCAAGCGGTAAAAGTTATTTTACACAGCTCTTGCCATATATGGGAACTTATGCAGGAAACATTCTTCAGCAGGAAGCAAGTTTTTTCTGCCTTGAAAATGATCACTGGAGAATTATTGGCCTGGATACCGGCTATGATTCTTTAAAGGGATGTCTTGGAATAAAAGCAAATACTAATTTGAAACTTCACGAATGGCAAATGGAATGGCTGAGAGAAACAATTAAACCAGATAAGGATAAAAGAGGTATTATTCTATTATCGCATCATCAGTATTTTTCTGCCTTTGCAAACGAAGATGAACACCCGAATCCCGCAAATCAATTGGCTCCTTTGCTTGGCAGCGACAGAACTGTATTGTGGTGGTGGGCGCATGAACATCGTTTCTCTCTTTATGGCAGCAATCCCTTACCGGGCGGAGCCAAAGTATTTCCGCGTTGCATAGGTAATAGCGGTATGCCTATTGAAATGCGCCCGACAAGATCACCCGACCCCTTGAATTCTTTAAATCGTAATTTAGTGCTGTTTGACAAAAGAATAAAAACAACTGTTGGAAAAACTGAATTGGGATATAACGGGTTTGTCATCCTGAAATTGAAAGGACCTACGCTCATTGCAGAATATTATGATGACAATGATGATAATGATGATAACAAGTCTCGTTTGATTTTCTCAGAAAAATGGTCAGTTGATAATAACTCGGGAAAACTCACTGGTATTGAAATTACCGATTTTACGCAAACAAGCAGCAAAAAATTATCTGTGTTTGCAGATAATATTAAACAGGCAATCGGGTATGACCGAAATGGAAATCCAATTCCATGATTTTTTCACAGTCACTGATTGCTTAATGCTGAACAATAAACTTTTTATTTGAAATTGTAAATTACAAATTGTCATCAAACAGCTAACCTACCAATAAGTATTCGCTTTTGCAGGAACTCAATTGCTGAATTCTAAACAAAGTTTAGTTGTTCAAACTTATTTCCCAATATTAATTCATCATTAGCGCCAAGCCATTTTTTTAAAACTGTTGCATACACATTTCTGAAATCCATTTTCATTTTAAGATTTCCACCTTCATCTAAGTTTGAGAGATCGGGAGCTTCATTGTAAAAACCATTTTTCCTTAATGCTCCGTTTATCATCCAAATATTGTTTGCAGTGCCATGATCGGTTCCACCGCTTGCATTTTGGCTTGCCCTGCGTCCGAATTCAGAAAATACCATGATCATGACATCATTCAATTTATTATTTTGTTTGAGATCAGTAGTGAATGAAAGAAGGCTTTCGTCAATAATTTTAAGGGCGCGTTCCTGCATTTTAAGCTGTCCGACATGAGAATCAAATCCTGTGAGAGAAGTATAGTAAACTTTGGTTTCGCAACCGGAAGTGATCAGCTCGGCAATTGTTTTCAGGGTTCCTGAAAAGGGGGCTTTCGGATATGTTGTTTGTGAATGGTAAATTTTTGATTTGTCATAAACATATTCGGCAGCGGAGAAGGTTTCACGCATTACTTTATAGAGGTATTCATTATTGCTATTTGGCGTTTCGTTGTTTTTAAGCTGTTTCAGCAAATCATTTAGGTACGGATCTTTTGTACTCCTATATAGTTTTACAGGATCGCTTATGGCAAAGCCGCTTATTTTTTCACCTTTAAGAGCAAGACTTAATGTATGATCGGCTTCGATTGCTTTATATGCAGAACAATCAGGACAGGCGGCATCGAGGTAGCGACCGATCCAGCCCGTGTCTTTATACTGATCGCTGCCGCTTGCGGTTTGCCAGATGTCCATGGAGCGGAAATGTGAAAGATCGGGGTTGGGGTAGCCGACACTGTTGATAATGCAGAGATTACCGTCATCAAAAATTTTTCTTAACCCCATCAATGAAGGGTTCAAACCCAAATCATCGTTCAACTTCAGCACATTGTTCCGGGGAATACCAATTACAGGACGCAGTGAATAATATTGATCTTGTCTATATGGAATGACGCAGTTAAGTCCGTCATTACCTCCTGAAAGCTGTACGATAACTAACGTCTTATCACTTTGTGGAAACAACGGTGTTCCTACTTTTTCAAAAGCTTTAAGAAATTTCGGCATCATTAACGCACCACTGACTAACGCTGATGTTCCTAAAAATTTTCTTCTTGATATTTTTTCCATAACTAATAGTTAACACAACTGGTATTCGGGTAAGCTGAGAACATGGACAGTTGCGTTTTTAATCTTTTCTGTTTTCTCTGAGGCACTGTTATATTTATCCAACAGATTTGTATTAATTTTTCGCGGATCAGCCTGGATGAATAAATTCACAATTTCATTATTTAAATTATCTGCGGGTATGGTTGACATTACTTGGAGAAATCCTGCCCAGTCAACACTGGGAAGGAGCTTCAGATTTTCCATATACGTACGTTTATCCATAGCCATCAGTTGTACATCGGATTCTTCTTTTGGCTGCATGTCTATGATAGCACCGGTTAATAATCTTTTTGCAAGCATGAGGCGTACCATGAGGGTGGAATTGTCAATCCAGTTTTTGCCTCCGGGCCAACCGGAAACATTTGGCGGCTGAAACAGGACTTGTCCTAAAACGCGTTGGTAAAAAAGAATGCTTTTTTCGTTTTCAAATTTTAACCCGAAATTTTTCATCATTCCTGCGAGCAGCTCAATGGGAGATTTTATTTTTATTCCTATATTTTTTTCATCATAAAACCAATCGGAAGTAAAAATAGTGTGCATAAGCTTTTCTATATCATAGCCGGAAGTGTAAAAGTTTTGCGCAAGCGCATCAATAATTTTTTCATCCGGTTGATCGTTGACAAAAAATTTATATATCCTTTTTGTAATGAATTTTGCACATTGTTTTTTTTCCAGAATTATTTTCAAAGCCTGATCGCCATCAAAATTTCCGGTTTTACCGAGAAAGGTTTTTGAATCATCGTCATGCAGGTTTTTAAAAAAATAGAATGCCCCCATTCCGCGGTATCCCCAACCGGTAAATGCGCGTGCGCCTTCTTTCACATCCTGTTCGGTGTAATTTCCTCTGCCAAGAGTGAAAAGTTCCATCAGCTCGCGTGCAAAATTTTCATTGGGATGCATCTTGCGGTTTAATTTGTTGTTAAGAAATTGAAGCATGGCAGGTTCTTTGGAAACGGCTGCAAGCAATTCGCCAAAATTTCCGAGCGCATGTTTGCGTATGGTATTGTTGAGCCGGTTGGCAAAACCAATATCGTTTACGCGACAGGCAAAATGACCTGACCAGAAAAAGGTCATTTTTTCGCGGAGCGACTGTTTGTCGTCTGCAAAACGTTGTACCCAATTATTATTTAAATCAATCAGCAGCTGGTTTTCCTGCCTGCGCACTTTATTTTTTTCCTCTTTGCTCATGCCAACCATTTGCTGCTTGGTGGGATAGTTTTCATAAGCCAATTCAAGGGGAATAAATTCTTTTGAATCATTAAAAAGTTTTTCGGTTTCTGTTTTCAGCGAAAGCTTATTTCCTTTTTCAAGAATTGTATATAGAGGGCCAAAACCGGCTCTCCAGTAAAGATGTTGTATTTTTCGTTGCTCGGAAATGACGGTCATTGATTTTTGTAATTGCAATTAATACTTGAAAATGGAAAGATGGTTTAACAAAGGTAGTAGAAAGTCGTAAGTCGAAAGTTGTAAGTTGTAAGTCATAAGAAGAAAATGTTTTTAAAATCATATTAAGAAATTGTTTTTATTTACAGATTACTAATAAAAAAATAAAATGAGCGAATCCATATTTGTAAAAAATACGATTACGATTGATGCACCTGCTGCGAAAGTGTGGAATGCACTAACGAATCCTGAAGAGACGAAAAAATATATGTTTGGCTGCGAAACGGTTTCGGACTGGAATGTTGGAGGCCCTTTGTTGTGGAAAGGAACTTATGAAGGAAAGGAAATGATTTTTGTGAAAGGCAAAATTGTTGAAATACAGCCCGGAAAATTTTTAGCTTACACCACGATTGATCCGAATAATGCAGCGATGGAAGACGTTGCCGAAAATTATCTTACGGTAACATACGATTTGTCAATGGCAAACGGGCAAACGGTTTTGACTGTTACGCAGGGCGATTATTCGAAAGTGGCCGATGGCGAAAAAAGATACCGGGAGGCTTACAATAATGGTGAAGGCTGGAATCCGATTTTACAGAAAATAAAAAAATTAACCGAAGCGACCTGAAGGGAATGCGAGAGAACAGGAGGGTGTAACGGAACTGGTATTTGCTGATGGTCATTAAAATAAATTGATTTTAACTTGTTTATTTGAAATATTCTTTTTTATTTTGATCTTGCTTTTTAAAACCGATTAAGTAAAAAATTATTCTTCCTGGCAAAAATCATTAAGTGCGCTTTATTAGGGCACGTGTGGCTGTATAAAGACCTTACTAACGCCATAAGGGAACATGGCGAAAAATATCCTTATACCGCTGTGAGAAAATGCAGACGGTGCGATAAACACGAATATAAATATGCGGAATGGGTGGATGAGGAATTGCCAGTGAAACAAAGTGGCCCGATGATTAACCGTGACAGACCTGAAATAGCAAGTGAAAAAACGGGTGACAAAACGTAAATTCTGCCGCGAATATAAATTTGATTTCACTTGTTTATCCAAAAAAATATTTTTTATTTTGACTTTTCTTTCTTACAGCATTCACCACTCACTTTAAACCTTAAACTGAACAACTATGAAACCATCTGTTAAGTACGGATTAATTACAGCCGTTACGGGCATTGTTATTTCGATGATTATTTTTCTTATAGGGCTTGATAAAAGCCAGACGGGCGAAAACTTAGGCTATATAAATATAGTTATACTTATTGCGGCTATGGTAATGGCTGTGAAAGAAAGGCGCGAAAACGAATTGGGGGGCTTTATTGAATTCGGGCAGGCATTCAGCACCGGTATGATGGTTGTTTTAATTGCTTCGGCAATTACGGCTGTGTACACCTTCCTATATATCTCGGTGATAAACCCGGGTTTCAGAGATTATGTTTTGCAAAAGCAAATAACTAAAATGGAGACATCCGGCCAATCGCAGGAACAAATTGATATGGCCCTGCCTTATGTTGAAAAGTTTATGACGCCTGTGATGATGACGCTGTTTACTTTTTTGGGCGGATTGGTGGTGGGCGTTATCATAGCACTTATTATTGCAGCAATAATGAAAAAATCAAATCCAAACCCTTTCAGCAATACTGAACCTGCCAGTGCAGGCAGCGTAACAAGCTAAAACGTTTTTAATTCATTTTATTATTATGACAGGGCTGCCGTTTAAGTTCCTGCAGGAACGGATTTTTGCTGTTTAGAAACGAGATTCGGGTTTTAGGTTTCGGGCTTCGGGTTGGCAGAAACGGATGTTGGGCTGTTGGAAATGAGTTTATAGTTTATAGTTTAAAGTTTAAGGTTGGCAGAAACCGGTTTCGGGTTACGGGTTTCG
>JBDSOU010000093.1:0-20563 GCA_039914625.1 Bacteroidia bacterium
CCGAAACCGCCAAAGCCGCCTCCGCCACCACCGCCTCCCCATCCGCTGCCACCGCTGAAACCTCCCCAGCTTCCGCGACCCGATCCCCGGGCTGCATTGAGGAGCATCCATGCCGTCCAAAAGCTCATTCCGTTCATGGAGGCATAGCTTCTTGCCGAACGGAACTTGGAAAAGAGAACAAGAAAAGCAATTATTATAATGATTATGACGGGAAGAAAATTTGAACCGGGAACATTATTGCCAACATTATCGGCTGTGAATTCGCCTGAAGCAAGCTTGATCATGGTGTCGGTTGCTTTGTCAAGACCGGCATAATAGTTACCCTGCTTGAATTCGGGTTTAATATCCTGTTCAACAATGCGTCTTGCTAAAGCATCGGGAATGGCACCTTCCAACCCGTAACCGGTTGCGATCTGCACTTTATGATCGTCAACAGCTACAAGGATAAGCGCCCCGTTATTTTTTCCCTGGTTCCCGATTCCCCATTTTCTTCCAAGCTGGTAAGAATAATCGGCCATGTCATATTCACCAATGGAATGAAGAAGAACGATTGCAATTTGTGTAGAAGTGGAGTCATTGAATGCAACTAATTTTTGTTCGAGAGAAGAAATTTCACTTTCTGAAAGTTTTCCAGCCAAATCATTTACTAACCGGGGAGGGTTGGGTTTTTCAGGAAAATTTTGACTCCATAAAGCAAAAGGAAAAATAAACAGCAATAAAAATAATTTCGCTTTGCGCGAAACTTTAAACTTTAAACCTGAGATTTTAAGCTTCTTCATTTCCCGTCACCAAATACTATTTCGTCAGATAATTCATCGCGATCATCTGTTTGAAAAGGAAAATGATGGGACAATGCTTTACCCGCTTCATTAATTGCATGGATAATTCCTTCTGCAATATGCTGCTGCCTGAAATGTGCAGTCATTTCTTCTTTTATTTTATTCCAGAAATCATCCTTTACAATTTTGTGAATTCCCGCATCACCGATAATGGCAAATTTGTGATCGTCCACTGAAACATATATGAGCACACCGTTACGTTCTTTGGTTTGATCCATTTTTAACTTGTGGAAAAGATGGGCGGCACGGTCAAGAACGTCTGTATTGCAGGTATCTTCGACTACCAGACGGATTTCGCCTGAAGTTAATTTTTCCGCGTTTTTAATTGCGGCTCCTATTATATCCCGTTTTTCAGGAGTAAGAATTTTTTCCGCGTTCATTTGAGTTAATGATTGATTAAGATAATTAGTTGACTAAGTTATTGAAAGATTTTTCTAATTAACTTAATCAACTAATTTAACTACTCAACTTTAATGCAAAATCAGAATTTAACAGTGGGAGCTTTTTCAGCACCTTTATCGGCTTCAAAGTAGGAACTTTCTTTAAAGCCATACATCCCTGCAAGAAGGTTTTGCGGAAACCGTTTTATGTATGTATTGAATGTAATGACCTTGTCATTAAAATCTCTTCGTGAAATATTAATCCTGTTTTCAGTGCCTTCTAATGATGACTGAAGCTCTTTAAAATTTTCAGTTGCTCTGAGTTGCGGATATTGCTCGACAACAATATTTATCATCCTTGAAACAGAACTTGCAAGCTGATTTTGCGACTCCTGAAATTTTTGAATGTTTTCGGAAGAAAGTCCTTTTGCTCCGTCTTTGTCAACCTCGTCATGAATTTGCTTTGCAACCTGTGCTGCACCTGCACGTGCTTCAATGACAGCAGTGAGCGTTGATTTTTCAAAATCAGCAGCCCCTTTAACTGTATTTACAAGATTAGGAATAAGGTCTAACCTGCGCTGATAGGCTGCCTCCACGTTAGCCCATTCTTTCTTTACATCCTGGCTGTAGCCAACCATGTTATTATAAGAACCGACAAAAGTGCGGTAGAGAATAATAATTATTACGACAACGATGCCAATGATGATCCACTTTTTCATAAGAATTTTTTTTAGATTTTGTTCTGCAAAAGTAATACATAAAGCCCCTGAATTCCCAAAGGGGACTTTGAAAATTCACACTATTGTGAAGTGAACGTGCCCTTTTGGGATTCAGGGGCTATTAATTTGCGAACTGATAATTCGATGCATCTCATCTGCTTTTTGTGAGCCGATAAGGTAAACCAGCCCGTCCTTATCGGTAAGCCTGACAGCCTCTTTCCCCATAGTGTAAAAACGCACTACGCCTTTTATGTGCAGATTGTAAACCGGGTTGTTAAGGTGGTATTTACTGTAGGGAACCTGCTCCGCTTTCGTAATACTTCCCAGGTCAATTTTTACTTTGCGTGTGGTCCAGATTCCGTCAAGCACTATGCTTCCCGGATACACTTTAGTATGGATGTGCTTTACAAAAAGAAAAATGATGGACAAAACTAAAATAGAAACTCCGAGTACAAAAAACAAATCACCGGATTGCTCACGGTTCTCAGTATAATAATAGGCAACAAAACAAAACAGGACAAGCACAAGATTTCTAACCAGTCCGAGCTTGTTGTATCCTAAATATTGTTTCTCCTCAAAAAGGAGTTCCTGAGTATTCATGTTTTTTCAAAAATTAACTGAAGACAATCAGCACTATCATCTCTTATTTTATAACGGTTATCTATTTGTTCACCGATTACCCAGACAATATCATTGGCCGAAGTAAGCAGCCAAATTTTTTCTTTTTCTGAAACTGCCATTTTTTTATCAATGAAATAATCGCTCAGCCGTTTTTTTCCTTTCATTCCTAACGGATAAAAATAATCACCTTTTGCCCATTTTCGAATCATGAGAGGAAATTGTATGATGCCTTCATCGAGGTACGTTATGTTTTTATCTTTTGTATCACCGGAAAGAATTTTTTCTTTCAGATCGCTGGTCAGTGTAATTTTACGAATGTATAACTTGTTTTGCTTCCAGGAAACGGAATGCAAATCAGCCGTAATTTCAAATTCCTCTTCATCGGTTTGATTTTTTTCTGTTAAAATAAGATGTTCGCGGTCTTTAATTAACCTGTGCGAATCAGATAAAAATCTTTTTCCCGGTTGTGCTTGGAGGCTATCGTAAATGTCTTTGGTGACTTCACTATTGAATCCAAAATCTTTTAGCAGTTCAAAAAGCAATGAAGGTACGCCAGCATGTTTATTCAGCGATTGAATATTGATATAGATTTCGTTTCCTTTTTTTTCTAATAATTCTTCTTTTAATTTTATAATATATTCCCTGTAAAGAGATTCCACTTCGCTCATTTGCGAAATATGATTTTGAAAGGAAGATAGTATAGACGGATTGATGTTTTTCAGCTCTGGAATAATTTTCAAACGGATTTTATTTCTCAGGTATTGATCCGACAGATTGGAAGAATCTTCACGCCAGGTTATTTTATTTTTTTTTGCATATTTAAGAATATCAGCACGTGAAGCAAAGAGCAACGGACGGAATAGTTTCCGGTTCTTTGACAAAATTCCATGATAACCAGCGATTCCTGTTCCGCGAATAAGATTCAATAAAACAGTTTCGGCTGAATCATCAGCATTGTGGGCGATGGCAATTAAATCATATTTATGTTCCGATACTATCTCATCAAAAAATTCATACCGGAGATCTCGTGCAGCCATTTGTATGGAAATGTTTTTTTCTTTAGCAAATGTTTTGGTGTTAAAGTTTTTTGAATGAAACGAAATGTTTAGGGAAGCGGTTAATTTTTTTACAAATTTTTTATCCGCATCGGATTCCCGCCCCCGTAGCTGAAAATTGCAATGAGCGATTCCGAATTTGATTTTTGATTCATGAAATAAATGAACCATTACCATGGAATCAATACCTCCGCTTACAGCAAGTAAAATTTTACCTGAGTCGGAAAAAAAATTCTGTTGCTGAATGTATTTTTTAAACTGCTCTAACATTCTTAGTTTCGCCTGACAGCACTTGTATCATCGCACTTACTTTGAGCAGGCATTCGTTGTATTCATCTTCGGAATTAGCCTTAGCGGTGATAGCGCCTCCAACCATGACGGAAAGATAGTGATTCACTGCATGATACAAAATGCTCCTTATAACTACATTAAAATCGAAATTTCCTTCGGGAGAAAAATAACCTACTGCACCCGAAAACAATCCGCGTTTAGCAGATTCAAATTTTTCAATCAGTTCCATTGCTTTTATTTTTGGCGCACCCGTCATAGAACCCATTGGGAAACATGCTTTGATTATGTCAACCGGATGAATGTCTTTTTTTGCTGCACAGGAAATGGTTGAAATCATCTGGTGTACCTGGCTGAAAGAATAAATTCCGAACAGTTCATCAACCTTAACGCTTCCGCGTTCTGCAATTCGTGATAAATCGTTTCTAACCAAATCAACAATCATTACGTTTTCACTTCTTTCTTTTTCATCCTGTTGCAATTTATATTTCAAAAATAAATCTTCAGTTGAATTTTTCCCTCTTTGAATGGTTCCTTTGATAGGCTGAGAAATTATCCTGTTTCCCTGTTTCCGTAAAAAACGTTCAGGGCTTGAACTGAGAAGATAATGGTTGATCCATTTAAAATAACAAGAAAAGGGAGCCGGTGAAATTTCACAAAGTTTTTTAAAAACAAATAGGGGATTAATGTTGGCGTTTTCAGAATAAAATTCCTGGCAAAAATTTAATTCATAAATATCTCCGCGATGAATATGCTGTAAAATATTTTCAAACATTTCAGCATATTCTTTTTGGGAAATTCGCGAAGAGAGTTTTACAAATGAATGTTGTGGACATCCGTCCGGCATTTCCAGCGATTGAATTTCATTAAAGATTTCTTCCGGTTTCCTTTTGCTTTTATTACAAACACTTATCGAAAGTGCATTGTCATTCAAAGCAAAAACAAATTCAGGAATAAAAAATTTTATTTCAGGAAATTGAATTCCATCATAATTTTCGGATTTTAATTTTTCAATATCATTTTTTAAATCATACGTGAGATAGCCAAAAAGCCATTCCTTTTTGTTTATGCAAAATTGATCGTATAATTTTTTCAGTTCGTCAAAATAATTTTCACTGCTTTTTAATTCATGCAAACATCCGACTCCGGCAAGTAAATCATAACTTCCTTCACCACAGGCTTGGTCATTCCGGGAATAATTCTGACTATCTAAAAAACAAACATGTGAAAACTGGTCAGCCCAATGTAAAAGTTTTGTTTTGAAAGAAAGAACATCAGCAACAAAATATTTATTGAAATGCATAAAAATTAAATATGAATTGCCCTGTTAGCAGTAGCTGCCAGGCAAGCTTCTTTGAAAGCTTCCGTATAAGTAGGATGTGCATGACTCATCCGGGCTATATCTTCTGCAGCAGCGCGAAATTCCATTGCAACAACAGCTTCAGCAATCATATCAGCCGCACGGGGACCAATTATATGCACCCCGAGAATTTCATCAGTTGCAACATCAGCTAAAACTTTTACCAATCCATCGGTGTCCATACTTGCGCGAGCGCGCCCGCTTGCTTTAAACGGAAAACTGCCTGTTTTATATTTTATATTTTTTATTTTCAATTCTTCTTCTGTGTAACCAACTGCTGCCACTTCGGGCCATGTGTAAACAACATTTGGAACAAGTAAATAATTTATATGAGGTTTTTGTCCGGTTAAAATCTCAGCAACAAAAACTCCTTCTTCTTCTGCTTTGTGTGCAAGCATGGCTCCGCGAATTATATCACCAATAGCATAAATGTTTTTTGCAGAAGTTTCTAAATTTTCATTTACAATTATTTTTCCTTTTTCGTCCAGTTTAACTCCTGCTTTATCTAAGCCTAATTTTTCAGTGTAAGGTTTTCTTCCTACCGCAACGAGACAATAATCTCCTTTGAATTCTTTGGTTTCTCCCTTTTGATTGTCTGCATTGACAGTAACTTCATTTCCTTTTACAGAAACAGTTTTAACTTTATGACTGAGAAAAAATTCCATTCCTTCTTTTGTTAAAACTTTTTGCAATTCTTTGCCCAAGGTTTTGTCCATTGCAGGAATGATAGAATCCATAAATTCAATCACAGAAACTTTTGAACCTAACCTTGCATAAACTGAACCTAATTCCAAACCAATTACTCCCCCGCCAATTATGATGATATGCTTTGGTATTTCATTTAAGACGAGCGCTTCAGTTGAAGTTATAATTCTTTTTTTATCAATTGTAATCCCGGGAAGTGTTGCAGGCTTTGATCCTGTTGCAATAATCGTTTTGTTCGATTGAATTTGTTCTTTACTGCCGTCCGGTTTTAAAACTTCAATAGTAGTTGAATTAATAAAAGATCCATAGCCATTGAAAACAGTGATTTTATTTTTCTTCATCAGAAAATTTAATCCATCACAATTTTGTTTTACCACATTGTTTTTGCGTTTGATCATTTGATCAAAGTTAACTTTTAAATTGCTGATATTTATTCCATGATCTTTGAATTTATGAGCAGCATTGAAAAAATGTTCTGATGAATCAAGCAATGCCTTTGAAGGAATGCAACCTACATTCGTACATGTTCCCCCGAGAGTTGAATAGCGTTCTATAATTGCCGTTTTCATTCCTAACTGCGAACATCGGATAGCAGCAACATATCCTCCCGGACCTGAGCCGATCACTGTAATATCAAATTTCTCCATTGCTTTTATATTAATTTCTTATGCAAATGTATTATAAGCATGGATATGATTTAATGATTATTTTCACGGACTTGCTTATTCTTGTTCGTGAGAAATATGGATGGAAATAAATTTCTTTTTAAGAAAGACGGAATCCTTCTTTTTTTTATACTCTTTATCCATATTGTCTGCTGGTTTGCAATGAAACCTCTCTTTCCTAAGGGTGATCCATTTGTTTATTTTATAAATGCAAAGAGAATCCTTGAACACGGGTACTTTTTTTCTGATAGTGTTCAAAGTCATAGATTCGGAGTTTTTATTCCACAGGCGATTCTTCTTAAATTGTTTGGTGAAAGTCCATACATAATAAACCTATGGACATTGGTTAGCAGCGTTGCCACACTTTTTATCCTGTATTATTTTCTTTTAAAATATATCAACAGAGCAGTTGCCGTTATTGCAGGCTTACTATTATCTGTTAACCTGATCCAGGTTATTTATTCATCGGTTGTTTTTCCTGACATCATTGTTTCACTTTTCGCGATATCCTGTATTTATTTTATTTACAAGGGGAGGAAAGAGGAACAATCCTGGTTAAAAAATTCACTTTTATTTGTCTTGTGTTTTGCTTTTGGTTTTGCAGTTAAAGAAAGTGTTGTTTTGGTTCTGCCTTTTGTAGCATTTATTTTTTGGAAAGACTTTAGAGATAAAAAATTACTTGCATTTCAAAAAATTTCAATTGTGTTTTTGATTTTGTTTACACTGTTTGTATTTATTGTTTCAAAAATTATAACGGATGATTTTATGTTCTTTTACAAAAGCTATGGATATTATACAGTTTACAGTCCCTTAAATAACCTTACAGATTTTTTGATACAAATTTCTTACAAGCCAGTGGTATGGTTTAATTCTCAGTTGGGATATATTTTTCTTTTCATTTTTTCAATCCCTGCATTTATTGATGGGATAATTAAAAAGGACAGATTTTCAAGTCTTGAAAGTTTTATATCACTTTATTTTATTGTTTTATTCTTAAGCTTGTGGTGTGGCAGTATTTCTGTTCTTCCGTTCGGGTATATCCCTCTTGTGGACAGGAGATGGATGACACTTATTGTACCTCTTTGCATTTTAAGCGCCATTAGCATTCATAAAATTATTCTAAACTCCATCTCCCGGAAATTTTTTTATTTTTTGATTAGTGTCTTTTTTATACTTGGAGTTTTGAACACTCTTGAGATTACGATCATAAGAGGAACTCTGTTTTTTGGATTTGCGGGAACATTATTGTTACAGGAATTTATTAGCAAAAAAACGAAAAGCAATTACTGGATAAGAACAGTTTTGATCCTTCTTCCTTTTTTTATTCTTGCAATTCAGTTTTTGAGAACTAATTCAAACTATGTTGTTCCGGCAAATTAATAAACAATTGAAAAAAATCATTTCCTGTATTTTTTCAATAATGAATAGCCCAAAAATAACAGGCTTGTCCAACAAAATATTTTGAAAAAACCATCTCCATGCTTCGCATAGAAACTCATTCCATTATTTGCATTGAGTGTTGATTTGATTGCATCATCTTCCCAATATTTTGTCGGTTGCGAAATATCGCCACGCTGATTTATGAAGCAGGAAATTCCTGTATTGGCAGAGCGTGCAATGCTCCTTCTCATTTCAATTGCCCGCAACCTTCCGTAAACCAAATGCTGGCGGTGTCCAGGAGTATTCCCCCACCATCCGTCATTGGTAATGATGAATAATAGTTGCGCCCCTTTTCGCACATAGTGCGAAACGTAATCTCCGTAAACAGATTCATAGCAAATAATCGGAGCAATTTTAATAGAATCTTTTGAAGTGAAAACGAACGGTTCCTTTTCCGATCCAAGGCTGCCTGAAGCCCCTCCCAAATTGATAGAAAGCTTTTCAAGAAATCCGAATAATTGAGGATAAGGCATCTTTTCCACCCCCGGAACTAATTTTGATTTATGATACACTTGAATGGAATCAGAAAAATTATCAAGCTGCAAAGCTGTATTGTAAACGTCATAAAATTCAGGGCGGTTTGTGAATTTGCGCGCAGTAGGAGAATGAGGTTTTCCATCATCATACAATCTTGCCGTTGATGCGCCAATTACAACGTTTAGCTTTGGAAAAGCTTTGATGAATGAGCGAAGAAATTTTATATCAGGATGGCTGTGTAAATCATTTTCCCAAATACTGCTCGCTAAAGCTGTTTCAGGAGCAACAAGATAAGCGGTTGAAGTATCTGTAACGGTAGATGACAGTTGAAGTAATTTAATGAGTTGATCGTGTGAAGTAAGTCCGGAAAATTTTTCATTATAAGGATCAATGTTCGGCTGCACGATTGCAATATTAACGGGATGTGATGTTTCTTTGTAACTGTTGTAACGAATAAGTGAAAAGATAATTGGAAAGATGACTATAGCTACTGTAAATATTGCCTGAAGCTTGAAGTTAAAAGCTTTTGATTGAAAAAATATTTTGAACAACAAAATATTTACAACTAAAACCCACAAGGAACCGCCTAATATTCCTGTATATTCATACCATTGAACCCATTTATAATAAGAGGCAAACCCGTTTCCAAGTGTTAGCCATGGCCATGACAAGTCCCATTGCAGGTGAATGTACTCAAACGAAATCCAGTAAACAGGCAGGCTGATGTACCCGATTACATTTCCGGTTTTACATCTTGTAAAATGGAAAAGCATAAACACTAAAGTCATAAATAACGCATTGCAGACAAAAGCGGTTATTGAACCTATATCGGTTGCATTCCATACCCACCATGTTGTAAGAACATTCCAGGTGAGAAAAACAAGATAAGACAATCCGAAAAGTTTTTTTGATTTTATTTTTCTTTCCTTATAAAAATAGTCTTCCACAATTAATAATGGAATCCATGAAATAAAAAGTAAAGGAGCAAATCCGTTTTGAGGCCAGGCAAGGAATAAAAGCACTCCGCTTAGCAGCGATAAAAACAGCCCTGAATATTTTTTAAAAACCATCAGTGACAAAGATGATTAAATAAAGATAAAATTAACAAAGAGGAAAGAGAAAAGAGGTATTGCATTTTCTCTTTCCTCTTGTCTCTTTGTAAAATATTTTTTAATTTTTCATATCCAAACGGAAATGCAAATAATAAGAAAGGATACACTGCCATCCTGAATCGTGCGCTTCCGATCATTCCTGTTACTATTGCAATGTAAATAATAAACAGGAAAATTATTATCCGTACAGCGGGATTAATTTTCTTGTCGGATAAAAATAAAATAAACGAAATTGTGATTAAGGCATTGACAAAGTAAACCAGTACCAGGTAAATAAATAGTAAAACAGGAAATTGGTTTAAATAATTTAATGCTCCTTTTATTCCCTCGAGCTGGTAATAATATTTCCAGCCTTTCACGTTTTCTTTCGGTTGTTTGTCAAAGAATGCATACATGTCCCATCTTCCATGATCTATGAAAAAATTTATTACCCCTTTTACCTGGAGAAAAATAAATGATGATAAATTATCTTTAATAATCCTGAAACTTTCCTGCCGGACAAAAACAGAATAATCATGGTAATTTGATTTTGATGCCGCTTCTTTCATCATTTCAGAAATTTTTCTTTCGGCTGCAGCTCCTTTTTCTTTATCAGCAAGAGTGAGATAAACGCTGTAATTCACAATATAGTTTTCATTGACACTCGAGTAATGAAAATATCCGGTTTTCTTATAATTATGAAATGAAATAAAAAAAATTATTGTAACAAAAATCAAAATAAAACTAAGTTGAACCGGTTTGATTATTTTTTTCCATAACATCCATATCATAAAAAACAAAAGAGGAATCCAGAATAAATAAAGAACAGGTTTTATTAAAACGGCTGCAGTCAGGAAAATATGAAACATCAAAAAATGGATGGATTTTTTTGTATCAAAATATTCTATGATAAAATAGAATGACAATATTAACATGGTTTGAAACAGTACTTCCATCATGATCATGTTTGAGTAAATAAATTGTGTCGAAAAAAAAAGCAACAGAAAAAGAAGCTTTCCGTATTTATTCCAGCCGGGAAAAAAATTGCGAATCAGTTTTACAACAAGCAATAAATTAAAAATACTCAGCAAACATTGAACAAAACAAACTGCAAAATCAGAATTATAAATTGTTTTAACAGTCATAATGAAAAATCCTGAAAAAGGAGGTCTTCTGCTGACGAGATAATTACTTACCGGTTGATTCCAATCTCCTGCATACGATGAATAATGCTGTTTTAAATTTTCTGCCTGTTGCAGGTATTCATCCGAATCATTGTGGAGATAAATATTTCCTGAATGAACAGCATACATAAAGAAAAGAGCATGCAACACGAGAAGTGCAGAAATAAAAAAAAATTTAGAATGAATTATTTTTTGCATCAGTTCAATCATATTAACTGATACAAAGAGAATAAAGATATATGACTTGAAGAGCTCTTTAAAAATTTTGGTCAA
Source organism: Bacteroidia bacterium (assembly GCA_039914625.1). Classification (GTDB taxonomy): domain Bacteria; phylum Bacteroidota; class Bacteroidia; order AKYH767-A; family OLB10; genus DATEMK01. The sequence continues at coordinate 11,098 of JBDSOU010000093.1, forward strand.
AAACAAAAAACTCCCGAGGCAATTTTTAATTTATCTTATCAAACACATCTTTCCCCATCCCTTCTTAAAAAAATGGTCTGCATCTGTTTGGCGATGCTCGATGGTTTGGCCGTTGAGTTGGGTAATTACACGATACAGGTAAATTCCATTTGCTAATTTATCACCGAATTCATCTTTGCCGTCCCAGGCATATTCTGTCATATTTCTTCCGATATGAATACTTCCAATTTCACTTTGGGTGATCTCACGAACGATTTTTCCGCTCACTGTCATAATCTGAATTTTCAAATATGTTGGAATTTCAGAACCGGTAAGTGTGAAAACAAATTTTGTTGACGTTGAAAACGGATTCGGATAATTAATAAAGTCGGTAATTGTTGAACGGTTGATCACTTCAAAAGAAATCCTGTAAGCATAGGCTCCTGAATAATTTCCGGCTTCATCGCTTCCCTGAACTTCAAGCTGGTAAACTCCATCCACTAAGAATGCGGGGCTGTATTCAATTTTGAAACTATTATCAGGCTTAGAACTGCCATCAAGAGTTGCAGGTGTCCATTTTAATTTATTGGGGTCTGTGCTGATATTAGGTGCAGTTTCAAAATAGACTCTTGAAACTTTTCCGTCCGGGTCAATAATTTTTACAGGGAACTTGCTGGTATCATTCATAGCTACAAATTTATTTTCATCTTTTACTTTGATAAAAATAAACGGCTTTGCCGAAACGATATCGCCATCCAGAATATGCTGTCCATCAAATGTAACATCCAAAATAGGATTAGTTATGTCACGGTTTACATTGAACAACAGTTCAGCAAGGTTATTAAAATGATATTGTTCAGGCTGGTCATTGTGAGGATTGGCTTCAATCCATAAAGAATTTAATCCTGTGAAATTTTTTGAGTCGAATGAAACTTTGGCTATGATAGTGCTATCCACCAGGAGCTTTTTATATCGAGGGGAAGAAATATTGGTACGAACATGGTTTTTATCATACACATAAAAATCAACCAACATGCTGTCCGTAAAATTTCGGCTGCTGATATTTTCCACAGCCATCTCAAGACTTATTTGAGCGCCTTCCTCCACCGTAGCGGTAAAGGGATTTGGCTGGAACCATTTGTTGGGAGCCAAAGCAGCCTCAGGAACTTCATCATAATAAATCTGCCAGCGGTCAAGCTGTGGAGGATTCGTACTTACGGTATCCTGCACATAAGCCTGTAGTTTCAGGTAAGGATATATATGAGCATCCACTATTGAAGACAAAACAGAGTCTGGAATTGATTTCGGGAGGTTGGCAATTAAAGTTGTTTCATGCTGCAAGGTATCAATACCGATCACACTCACATCAATGCTGTCATAAGTAGTGGAAGTTTCAAGTGAATGCTGCCCCCAGTGCAGTTCGCTCCAATGTGTGGCAGGACCAATAGTAACAGAAGTAATAAATCCTTTGTCCCAATTTCCTCCTATAATAGTATCGAAGGTAATGTCTCTATTATTTATTGAATCAACATATAGGATAGTTGCAATACCTGACCCTTTTTTGGTAAAATAAATAAATGGCTGGTAGTCGGCAGGATTGGGAACCTGACTCGGTGCCAGTGAAGAGAATACTGCATCAAGATTTGGATGCCATCCGGAACGCCTGCTGCCCCCAAGTAAATATAAAAGAATATAATTTCCGTCAGGAACTTTATTTGTTATTGCCATTGATAAGCTGTCAGTATATCTCGAAAAGTTTGTAGAATCTCCCCATGAAGGGTAAAGAAAATACGCAGGTGCATATCCTGAACAGCAATTAGGTACAATTGGACACGATTGAGAAGCCGGATCAAATTTATTTATATTATATAAATCATGCTTTGTAAGATCTGCTCTCCACGGTTCAAGAGTAAGTGAATCAAGAATCGCTAAATTGAACTGATTGTAAGCGCATCCCCCTGAAGCCTGTAAAAGATTGTTGATATAATAGTCCACCGGATGCCCGCCAAGCTGATCGGGAGTATAGGATGCATGGCAGAGAATAGTACTTGCAATTTTAACGAATTTGAATGTCGTATCTGCGGGCTGCATATTATTTGTATATACTACATTCCGGAATTGATCTTCTTTAAATTGTGAATAATGAGCCTGCGACCAGCCTGTTTTTCCGGGAATATAAATAAAAGAACTTTCTTTCCAGTGATAATGAACCGTATCAGTTAAGACAGCTTTATTTGCCACGCGCCAGTAATACACCCTGTTTGCAATAAGAGGATCTGTTAAATGCCATGAAACAATTCCACCAACACTGCTGATATCAATGGTTTTCTTAGAAATGCTGGTAAAACGGTCTGCAGTATCAATTTCAAAACGGTAAGTTGTCAAAGGCGCAAACAAATTTGCAGTGGATGCTTTCAACTTCACAGTGGGGTTAGGAATAATAGCATATTTAAAAGGATAAACCGGTGTGATGTCCGATGAGGTGATCATCAATGGAACTTCATTAGCGGAATTATTGTTTTCGTTCAATTCATCAATTAACTGAGGTTGACTGGCATCAGCCATCACATCAAATTTATTTAAGCCTGATGCTCGTGCAAAATCCATAGGTATATCTATGGAAATAGTATCTATAAAAGGCATTGTTTTAATGAGCGTATCGAATATTCTATTAGTGCCGCCATCAGGATATTTTCTGGTTACCCGCAAGTAATAATCTTTGCCAATGGATCTTCCTATATTCCTGACAACAACATTTATCTTAAAAGAACTAAGCTCTGTTGTGACATTAGCAGGAGTAAAAAATACTCCTGGGGGCGTAACTACCAGGTCGGGCTTATCAAAATTATAAAATCTCAAAGAAGGATCTCCGTTCAGAGTCATTCCCATTGTGATTGATTTCCGGTTTGAGGGAGCCAGGTTTATGGTAGAGTCTATCGCATCCTTCATACACTTACCAATGCTTTTACCGTAATCATAATATGCAATATTTTTATAAAACGGTATAGTGTAAACAGGTTGTTCAAAAACATATCCTACATTTGGGGAAGCTATAAAGCCAATGGCGCCTTTGTTTGAAATTAAAACAAACTGCTCGCTTGCCTGTTTTTCTATTGTATGAATATCTCCTATGTAACAGGAATTAGCTATAATAACAGGATAACGCCCGGGGTTATTATAATTTCCAGGAACATCGGTAGTAATATCAAACGAAGAGCCTGCGGCATGTGAAAAAAAAGTCATTATAGTAACTCCCGTATCAATAAGGTTTTGTAAAAAGGCGCTTTGATTTGCCTGAATGGGATCCGTAGATGTTTTAAAAAAAGATGTAACATGTCCTGCAAAAAGAGTGTCCTCAATAATTTTTTTGTATTCGTTAAGATGGTTTGCAATTCCGAGTTGCTCATTATAATCAGATCCACCGCCAAAATGCAATACTTGTTTCATCCACGGTTGTGGAGGTTTTGTCAGCAAGTCATCATGGTCTTTTATTTTTTGAAGATAATCACTTACATCCTGCGGATTCCATGCCGGCAAGCGACCGGTAGCAAATGCAGGGCGGAAAATAGAATCAGCGGCAGGATCATAGCGGGAAGTAAGCATCATATCGGATGGCGGTTCGCCATACGTAGGAACCATACTGAGTGAAGTATATAATGCTTTACTAGGACCAGGACAATTCGGATTAGCCAGACACGCTCTTTCCAAATCAGGATGAGTAGATTTTCCAATGAGAAAAAGATATCGTGTCTGTGCAGGATCAACCGAAAAAGTATCAAGAGCAAATTTGCAGAAATTACGAATTGAAAGCGGGTCTTTATTTATTCCGTAAGCGAATTGATCATAGAGTTCATTAACATCTGCGAGCAAAACTTTGTAAGCACCTCCTGCAATAGAATTTCTGTAGTTTTTATAATCTACTGATGTTGTCCACAAGCTATTATGTGTAACTATTAAGAAATCATATTCAGGTAAATTTCCACTGTTGAACATATAATTGGTGAACTTTGCAAAATCAAGCGGATCAGCAGAATGATTAGTAACAGGAGCAATAGAATGCCCGGTTGTAAGAGTTGCACCATCGGTTGTAAGAACACATTCTTTATCACTCTGAAAGGTAGGAGCAAGCGTTTGATAGGAGTTACCGCTTCCATCTACATTTACTTTCCGGATCGTATCGTTGCTGAAAACATACAACCAGTGTGCAGTAGGTGATGGAGGGAAATTAAAAATATCAAGCCTTGTTTTATTTAATGATGCATCTGCTTTTACAGTAAATTTTTGAAATACCGCAGGCTCATTCACAAAATCCAATGTGTGCGGATAAATAATTCTGATATATGGAATTGTATTAAGTTCATTTAACCCTGGCGTAGTATTGGTAAATTGAAATGTGGCGTTGCCTGAAGACAAAGAATTAGCTGCGAGATCAGCATCAAAACGATTAACTGCAAGTCCATAATAAGAAAAAGATTGACTCGTGCCGTTTACATTTATTGTCCAGTTTCGCCAGCTGCCATCGTTATTTTTACCCATTAAAATTGTGGTAGCGTGAGGCAGCGGAGCGAGCGGATAATTTGAAGGATTAGGAGTTGGTAAAATTAAACTTTGACTTCCCCCTGCGCCAAAAAAAGCTTTTGTAAAACCTTCTCCGTTGGTATAAGAAGCATCATTGTGCTGGGTTCCTGCATAATCAGCAGCATCACAATATTCATCATGATAGTCAATCCAGGCATCTTTAATAATATAATTTGCGAGAGGATAATTGGGAAAACTCGTATCAATGTCCAAAATCATTCTTTTTCCAACCGGGTTGGCAGCGTAGGTGAAAAAATAAGCTGCTGTATCGTTGAACAGACTGTAAAAAGGATTCAACTGAAATTGTGCGCTATCATAAAGTTGTGTATCGTAGCTGCCGTCATTTGGTTTTGCATAAAACTCAATATAATCTGTGGTGTTAAAGACATTATCTGATTCATCAAAGACATAAATACTTTGTTCTACTCCTTTATGAAAAATCTGGAATCGTTTTGGATTCACATTATTTGTAACAATATCAGGTAAATTTTGTATGATGTCATTGTATGAAAGGCGGTGAATACCTTCCCGCCAGACTTGTATTTTCAGGTACTGCTGCGAAGAATAAGGAGAGGCTATTGAAAAAGGAATCCATTCATTGCCGTGTAACTGACAAAACGCTGTTGTTGTAAAAAATACAAAGGAAAGTAAAGTGTAAATTTTTTTCATCTGGTACTATTATTTAGTTTGCTGTTCAGGCGGAATATTTTTCTTAATCTTGAAAATGCTCAGACGCAAGGAAAAGAAATTTGAATAGATCTGATCATTCGTATTTCCAAAATTTGTTAATGCATAATCAATGGTCACATTTTTTATTTTCAGACCGACACCCATACTCGGGAGAAAAGTGGTTGAATTACTGCCGTCAATATCTTTTACGGTTTGAATATTTCCGATCCCGGTTCTGAGAAAAATAAAATCAGAATAACCAAACTCTAACCCGATGTGCGGATCAATGCTGATCGGATCGCTTTTAATCAACACATTTCTTTTTCCGTCAAACGTTACATCAAAATTAACTTCCGGCTGCAATGAAATTTTTTTTGAAAGAGGAGTAATATAAGCGACACCGAGAATTAATCTTGGCAAAGTAATTTCCAAACCATTTTCCGGAATTTCATTTCCTGTCTGCGTAAATACTGTTTCCAATTCATCCGTATTAAAAGTCCATGCATTAAATGTAGAAGTAATGTCCTTTGCGAATGCTCCGAATTTCCATTTGTCTTTTTCATATTGGGCACCCGCGTCTAATCCAAAGCCCCAGGCGCTTGCAAAAGACCCTAACTTCCGATGCACCACTTTAAAATTTCCTCCATAACGTAATCCCGCTATGGAAGTTTTTTTAGAGTACGAAAACAAAAAAGCATAATCTGCAGCTGAAAATGATTTTAAACGGTCGTAATTTATTTGACCATCAGCATCAATAAGGTCTGTGGAGTCAATGATATCATCAATGGCAAAACGAATGACGGACAATCCGACAGTACGTGTTTCATCTATTGGAGCTGCAATAGCGCCATAATCATATTTGCCGATGCCGGCAAAATATTCGGAATGCATAAGCGCAAGCTGAATATCGCCTTTTGTAAGACACAACCCAGCGGGGTTCCAGAAACCAGAAGTGACATCATTCACTGTTGCCACCTGCACACCTGCCATACCAAGTGCACGTGCACCTACACCGATGGAAAGAAAATCATTGCTGTACTTGGGAGCCTGGGCAAATACGAAATTCGTAATTCCAATAAGAAACGAAGCGAAAATAATTTTTTTGAACATATGTTTTTGGTATAAGGATTTGCTGAAGTCCTTTAACGAATTTCCGACCATTAAATTACAATTTTATCTTTAAACATTAAAAAAGATTTATACTCATTTTCAAAGGAAAAGTTCACATCTCAAAATTAATAATTTATTAATACCAAAAACTCATGCTTTTGTATGATTTTTCAGTTCCGTTTTTTGGACTTATTAACTACTTTTGTAAACTAAAGTTCAAGGTGTTTACCGATAAAAATATCCCCAATTTATTTACCTGCCTCAATTTACTATGCGGCTGCATCGCTATTGTGTGTGTGTTTCATGGAAATTTAATTCTGCTGGTTACAATGATTTTTCTTGCATCCATGTTCGATTTCCTGGATGGATTAATAGCCCGAAGCCTGAATGCATATTCAGAAATAGGAAAACAACTTGACTCTCTTGCTGACATGGTAACTTTTGGAGTTGTACCGGGAATGATACTTTTTCAAATTATGATCAACCGTAATCCCGAGGATGATGTATTAAATGGTTGGTTTTTCGGATTATTAAAATATTTCCCATTCATTGTTACAGTTTTTGCTGCTTTTAGACTGGCAAAATTTAATCTTGATACAAAACAGGGAAATTCTTTTATCGGTTTACCAAGTCCGGCAATGGGAATTTTAGTAACATCGTTTCCGCTTATAATTAATTCCAAGTCACTATTTAATCCGCTCATTATTAAAAATGATCATTGGAATCTTGCACCGTTTATTTCAAACCAGCTTTTTATAATTTCCATCAGCATTATTTTATCGGTTCTCATGGTTTCAAAAATTAAGTTGTTTGCTTTAAAATTTAAATCCCTGAAATGGAATGACAATAAAATCCAATTTATTTTTTTGATTGCTTCTGTAATATTATTTTCAATTTTTTTGTTCCCATCAATTCCGATGATTATTTTTTTATACATAATTTTGTCTGTGATAAATAATTCCATGTTGAACCGCCTATCTGCCTGACTATGAAATTTTCTGCAAATATTACTGTAATGCCCCTTAAAGCGCTGCTCGATCCGCAAGGTAAAGCTGTAACGGGCAGCATGAAAAATCTTGATCTTCCTGAAATTGATAATGTGCGTATCGGAAAACATATTACCCTTGAAGTAGAAGCTTCTTCAAAAGAAATGGCAAGCGAAAAAGTAGATGCAGCTTGTAAAAAGCTTTTAGCAAATCCAATTATGGAAACGTATGAGTTTGCTTTGAATCAACTCTCATAATGATTCAGTTTTAAGAGACAATACCCTAATTTCTCAATTCAAAATTCTGACCGAGATAAACTCGTCTCACCTGTTCATCATCTGATAATTCGCGTGCTGTTCCGGCTTTAAGAATTTTTCCTTCATGAAGCAAATAAGCACGGTCAGCTATTCCTAACGTTTCATGCACATTGTGATCGGTGATCAGTATTCCGATATTTTTTTGCTTCAGCTTTCTTACAATGGCTTGAATATCCTCCACTGCAATGGGATCCACTCCTGCAAAAGGTTCATCAAGTAAAATAAATTTTGGATCCACAGCAAGGGCGCGGGCAATTTCTGTTCTTCTTCTTTCACCTCCCGATAAAAGATCGCCACGACTTTTTCTTACTTTCTGCAATCCGAATTCATCAAGGAGCGCTTCTAATTTATCCTGCTGTTCCTGTTTAGAAAGTGTTGTACTCTTATTGGATTCTCCGTTATGTTTTTTCATTTCCAGAACCGCTTTAATATTATCTTCAACACTCAGTTTTCTGAACACGGAGGCCTCCTGGGCAAGATACCCTATGCCTTTTTGCGCACGTTTGTACATTGGTACTTTGGTAATATCGCTGTCATCCAGAAAAATAGACCCTTCCACAGGGCGGATTAAACCTACAATCATATAAAAAGTGGTGGTTTTGCCGGCTCCGTTTGGTCCGAGCAACCCCACTATTTCCCCCTGATCTACATGAACAGAAACGTGATCAACAACAGTTCGTTTCTTATAAATCTTAACTAAATTTTCGGAACGTAAACGCATGGAAGGATGTACGATTTTAGATTTTTAGATTTGAGTTCAGGTTTCAAAGTTAAGCAAACCTTGACCTTTGAATCCTGATAATTTAGATTTTCGTTTTATCAGAACAACAACTGCATACTTACGCGAATACCTAAATGGGATGCGTCAGGAATATCAAGATAGGTTAAACGCCAAAGCGCATCAATTCGTATCAGCTTTAAAATATTTTCAAGACCTACACCGGTTTCCACATAAGGTGTGCTGCGGATGTTTGAAACAATTGAAGGATCAGTTAAAATCTCTTTATTCTCCTGTGAAAGATGTCCAAATAAAATTCTTATAGAAACAATTTCGCGCCAGTCCAGTTTTCTTATTAAGGGAATTTTACGAAAAGCGAAACCGTCAAAATGATGTTCAGCGCACAAACTTGCATACCGGTCAGAAATAAATTCATAATGATTCATTAGGTTGAATGCTGTATAATCAAAAGCATAGGATTCATTTCCACGATGGACATACAACAGCGGATAAGGAATAGTGCCGAAAACATTTCCTGCTTCAATTGCATAAGTCATATGTCCGTAAGGAAACAGCTTTAGTTTATCTGATAACCTTAATGCAACTTTAAAATAATTGAATTCTCCATCCCAAAAATTTTTCAGTCCCTTTATTAAGTTCAGTTGAAAAACAGGGAGATCAGAACCCAATGAATAGCGTTTATATTTTTTCTCAATAAATTTTTCTCCGGAAGAATATCTCGCACCGAGCCAAATTTCCGAAGTATTCAAATCTTCGTTAGTTTCTGTCCGGGTGTCATTTGAATAATATTCGAAGTTGAGATTTCCTACAGAGGAATAATGATTTTTGAGATATTGCAAACGGAAGGACAATCCAAAGCTGTAAATTGCATCATAATAATATTTTTGTGATTCTACTTTGCACAATTTGTCAGACGGATTTCGCTTAAAAAGAGTCACAATCCACCCCTCGTCTTTAAAATATCCTTCATACAAACCTGGTTGCACAAGATCGTTTTTATATTGAAATCCGATCGCTTTGAAAGGCTTCCTTTTCAAAGTGTAACGAATGCCTCCCATGTATTTGAATTTTCCATCTTCGGTGCCATA
>JBDSOU010000191.1:0-3341 GCA_039914625.1 Bacteroidia bacterium
CCAGCGGCATCACAAAAAGCACCCGGATCATCAGGATCTTCGCAACCTGCCTGCTCCTGAAATATATTCAACGGGTCGCCTTCGCCCAATACAGCAGATTTCAAACCCTGGCGTTCTGGATTACCAACTCCTGTCTGACCATTGATTACCGGAACTAAAGCTTCGCGTGCTGAACGGAATGATTTATCATCACCCGGATTTGGCGCTGCATTCATATTAGGTGCAAAGGTGTTATCTTCCAACGCTGCTATAAGCGGGTCAGAAGCTTCTGTAGTGCTGTATAATATGTCGAAGCCTTCGTAAAAGCCACGTGCAAGTTTTATTTTAACTGTCATGTTGGGTATATCCATGCTTATTACCCGGTCATGCGTTCCAGTGCTGTTTTGCAGATGCGATGCATTGTACACAACTTTTCCTTCTAAAGAAACAAGCGGGCTATACATGGCATCTCCAACCGAACCGGCATGAGAAGAAGGGTCGAGCGGAAATGTATCAGGACCAGCAACTACAAGCCTCGAAGGCGAAAAATCAACATTCCCCGAAAACTTCAGAATAGGAAAGTTGTGTGGGTTTGGCGTTCCTCCACTTACAATTGTTGCAGTTTGTACAGCCGCAGTCCCTATTGCATGTACTAATTTAGGTGTCCAATTTAACCCAAGAGATATGGAGGTATCCACATTGTTGGCTTCGGTAATGATGTAGTAAACAACATTGCCGCTGGCATCCTGTCCGTGATAAAGCGGCAACACTGCAGTAGCATTTACCATATCAATATTTGTGGCGCTGCCTAACTGATTTGGTAAGCTGCCATGGTCAATTGGAACCTCCACAGTCACGGTATCGTGCACAGTAGTAATAGTGTTTTCTCCGTCTTTTTTACAACTTGTAACTGATATTGTGACTGACGCTATCACAATAATTGCTAAATAGATGATTTTTCTCATTTTTGATTTTTTTTTGTTAAATTTATTTGTTGATTGTTTGAATTGAAATTATATGATTATTATTGTTTGAATTCTTGTTGATGTTGAGTTGGTTTTTCTTCCTTGCTATTTAAAAAACGGAGTTCCAAAAATTCAAGGTGAAGTTTTTTTTTACTTCTTCTTCTGTGATATTAAAATTTGATGCCGCTTGATTAAGAGAGATGTTTTGAAAGCAAATTATGTTTATGGGGCTATTTGAGCAAGTTAAACCCCATGCCTTTGGTTGTTGCCGTGCGAAAATATTGCTGTGTCTTAGCGAACACGTACAAAGTGCATAGGTGCCTTTTGAAAGAATTTGTTTTTCTTTTAGTAGCAGAAATGATTCTTTGCGAATTTCTTCGGCAAGTGTTCTGTCGCCTGTAAGATTACAGATGATGGCGTACATGGAGTATTCGTATTTATCATACAAATATTCCCAGGCTTCTAAATTGTTTTCTGCAATCATGGAGAGAATGTTTTGGTCTGATATGTTTTTTGTAGGAATATGCACTCTGTATACAATCTTGGAAATAAGTTACATGATTCGCACCTTTTATTAAGTGTAAGATATTCTACGAAACGCTTTTGAGCGTTGTACAAAGTAAAATGTAATTTAAAATGAATCGTTGACATTTTCTTAATGCAAATCAAAAGTCCTCACCAAATCGCGATTAGTTGAACCGGAATGACAGGAGATGCAGCCGTCACCCTTTTTTCCGGTGCTGAATGATGCAGTGCCATCGGTTTTAAATTCTGCCCATTGATAACCGCTTCCTGAAACGGATGATGCCGGATCCTTTTTCATAACTGCATACAAGTTGATTGAACCCGTGGCAGAAGAATAAATTTCTTTTACAATTACTGAACCTGTTGGGAATGAACTTCCGGCTGGAAGTTTTCCTGTGGTGTCTAATGCTGCTTGCGCTGTGGCATTGAAACGAACTCTTTCAAAACCGTGAGGGCTATTGCCAACACCTGCTGTGATGCCGGGTGTGCCAACATAATAGGTGTATCCACTTTGTCCGACCAATGCGTATAATGCGTTGTCGTCATCGGGACTGGTTGAATCTTTTTTACATGACTGCATAATTGCAATGAAGCATAAAATTATTGAGGTGATTGTTATATATTTTTGCATCTGAATGTTTTTTTTAATGAGAGCATTTAAAAAATATTTATTGAGAATTATTTTAATTCAAAAGAGACAGCGTTATTTCTAACGCGCCTCTTTTGAAAAACCTAACCTAAAAAAAACAATTTTGATTTACATTTTTTCATTGCGTATTTAATACGTTTTATTTCTTACTTATTTTTTGCGTAAACTCTCCTTTATCAGATTTGATATTTATAAGATAGTTTCCTTTTGGTAAAAGAGAAATATCAATTTGGTTTTCACTTTGCGATATTATTTTTTGCATTACTAATTTTCCTTCAAGATTGTTTAAAGAAACTGTTGCTGATTTGTTTTCTTCTAACTGAACTGTAATAAACTTAAAAGCAGGGTTTGGAAAAATCTTCACTCCGTCCCTCTCTAAAGTAGCGAGTGATATGCCTGTAGTAACCACTCCTGCTGATGACGGAACTGCTTCTGCCTGCACTAGATTTTTAGAAGTTGTTTCCTGTAGAATTGCCAATGTGAATATTCTTGAAAAATTCCATATAGGATTAGAGAGTGAAGTGAATGTAAACATAACTGAATCGCCAACTGTTACGGGTAATGTAACTGCATCTCCGATTGTATTGGTTAATGATTTGCGGAAAACATCAAAGTGTAATGGTTCTCCGTTTCCTCCTGTGTAAAAAACAGTATCTTCTGCAAGAGCAACAAAAAGTGATAATGCTCCTAATGTATTTGCTGCTTCTGTTTTTATAATAATTGTTGAACGAATAGAATCTGTCGCAAATTTTTCCTGCACAATGCGGATGCTTGCAGGTGATGTTAATCCCAGGTAGGGAGTAAAAATTGTATTGCTTGAATAATTAGCCGCACCGGAAATTACATTTCCATTGATGACTAATCTTGGAGTGCTGCCATACACACCGTAATAATTTGTTCTCGCATCATTGGCTGTTGCATTTTGCTGATAAAGCAAACAGTTGGGATAAGGCGAACTGGGATGAATTGCTAAATGCAATACATTGGTTTGGGCATTCAGGTTGGTGTAAAAACCCGGATTTCTTGATGCGCAAACGCTGCAATTGGTGTTTGTGAAATGTTCAACAACTGCTTTTTTTGCTACTTGCGAAAATGCAATTTGGCAAGAAATTAAAATTGCGATACCGGTTAATGAGAAATTTATTTTCATTTTTATTTTGTTTATTTTGTTTATGAAATCTGATAACATCAAATGCGTATAGAAAGTTTTGAGAATTAATAAG
>JBDSOU010000134.1:0-28199 GCA_039914625.1 Bacteroidia bacterium
CCCGTTTAATGGTCTGTTAAAAGTTGCATTTGAGTTAGCAGATGATGCAACAATTTCCATAACAATAATTGATCAAACGGGCAGGTTGGTTTATAATCAATCAGAAGGTCACCTGTTGACAAAAGGAAGGCAGGAGGTTAATTTAAACACTTCCGGTCTTTCACCGGGCATGTATTACATCCGTGTTCAATCAGGAGATGAGCTGGCTGTGAAAAAAGTAGTGAAGCTGTAACAATGTAATTTTCATTTTTTTATTCAATCCCTGTCAGGCATAAAAACCGGGCAGGGATTTTTTGTTTCAAACCACAAACCTATACAGTTAAAGGGGCAATGTGCGCATTTGTTAAACTTTATGTAGATGTCCCTTTGACTTGCAAGCCCCCGCATTAGGAGAGCGTCAACTCATGCTTCAGCGACAGGCACGACCGGACGCTCACGAAAGAGGAACATTTTTTTTAAAAAAAATTACTTCAACTTATCTTTAAAATAGTCAACCAATTTTTCATCACTCATACGGTTAGAGGTTGACTCTTCTGTTTTTGTATTTTTAAACTGTGGAGTTTGTGAAAGGTAATGAATAAACTGCTCTTGCGCTTGTCCTGTTCCTGTAAGGTGTACATAGGTTGCATTTTGAAGGTGAGTGGCTATTTCCTTAAAATATTTTCCCTGTAACATAATTTTTTGATTGTTTTCTGTTTTCTCATTTTCGTGGGAAGTGGGTTCTTCTCCTTTTACATGCGTTAACACCTTTAAATTACCATTTTCCTTATCTGATTGTACTATGGTGGCATGTAATGAATCCATCCATACACCAAATTTATAATTGCTTTTCATATTTAATATTTTTTTAAACATTCCAATCAAAAATCATTCCCGATAAAGTGGGGTATTAAAGCAACATAATTATAATAATAAAGTACTATGCAAAAATCTTCATTCCAATAATGATGTTTGAATAACTGTTCATGGCACATAATTTTAAGGTATCAAGATTGAATTAATTAAAAATTATAAGTTTATGCAATGGACAAAACATAGTTATCCGGTATCAATGAAAAATTTGCAGGCCGGTACACGTGCAAAAGCAATACAAATAGCCAATGCTATTTTAAAAGAAAAAACGAAAATGAAAGAAGGAGCCATAATTGCTATTGCTATTGCTATAAAAAAGGCAGAGGCAATGGCTGCAAAACCTGCGCCTGAAAAATCACGTTCAAAGGTGTCAGGCAAAAAAAAGAAAGTTGCTACTAAATCTGCAGCTACTACCAAATCTAAAAGCAAAGGCAGGATAACAAAAAGCAAAACTGCGGCTGTGGCAAAAAGAAAAGTAACAAAAACCAGGGCAGGCATAAAAACAAAAGCCCGTGCCACTAAAGCTACAGCTAAGACGCCGGTTAAAAAGAAAGCGCTGACATCTGTAAAGAAAATAGTATATACTGCAGTACCAAAAAAATCAAAAAGAGTACCCGTTAAAAAAGTTAAGAAAGCTTCCTCACAAAAAACCGGTACTGCATCAAAATTAAAGCAGCGGTCTAAGGCGGTTTTAGATAAAGTTAATAAACCAACTATTCAGCCGCAGCTAAATAAATCTGAACCGGATGATAAACAGATAGACGTGCCTGTTTCGGAGGCGTTGCATACTGGCGAGAATTTACATTTTATTCCTGAAAAAGGGGATGCCCATCCTATTACCCCATTTGAATCACATACTATAGAAAACATATTACACAATCGGGAAGAGGTGGCTTTTCACCAGCAAAATCAAAAAGTAACGCAAGCATTGGCTTCTCGCAAAAATGATAAACGTACTTACCGGCATAAAGGCGGCAGGTAGTTCATAACATTCCTAAAGTTTTTATAATGGGCGGTTCATTACTGTCAGCAAAATAAATTTTTATTTGCCGCAATGGATGTGTTTTAAGAATTTGCTTATTTTTGTGGCATGGATACCACCTATGAATCTCAGAGATTAGAGAATTTAAAGCATTATGAAATTCTGGATACTCCTCCTGATGGGACCTTTGATGACTTTACATCATTGGCCTCAAAAATGTTTAATGTACCTATTGCGATAATAAGCCTGGTTGATTCTGACAGAATCTGGTTTAAATCGGCACATGGTCTGGATATAGATCAAGTATCAAAAGACCCCGGCTTATGTGCTTCCGCCATACTTTCTGATGATGATTATATAGTAAAAGATGCAAAAGTGGATCCCAGATCTTTATCAAATCCTTTAGTTGCGGGTTTAATGGGATTTCAGTTTTATGCCGCTGCGCCTTTAAAATCAAAGGAAGGATTTAATTTGGGTACTTTTTGTATTATTGATAGAGAACCCCGCTCCCTGTCGGTAGAACATACTATGATGCTGAGGCAACTTGCCCGCATGGTAATTAATCAGTTGGAATTACGACTCCAGTCCCGGATGCTGAGTAAAGAATTTGAAGCGAAAAGTAAAAACTAATTTTCTCCATATCCGTGTTTTCACTCATCATGAAATTTGAGTCTCAATCCTGAGACAATCAACTTTTCGGTTTGTGAGGATACAAACATGGTCAATACAATGAATTAATAAGCTTTTCACTCTTCGCAGATAATATGTTTTTATTTCTTGTTTCTTTTTAAATTGTGCAAACAGAAAACACAGCTGCATTTCTTAAAGGTGTGAATCATGTAACTTATTTCTAAAATTGTGTAACACTTTTTAATATAAAACTATTCACCTTTGCAGCGTAATAACAAAAATATAATTCATATTAACAATTTTCTAAAACTAAAAACAATATGGCACTCCTAAAAGTAATCGAACTATTAGCCGAATCAAAAAAAAGCTGGGAAGACGCAGCTCAAAATGCTGTTACCGAAGCATCAAAATCTATCCGTAACATCCGCTCGGTGTACATCAAAGATTTTAACGCGGAAGTAGATAAAAAAGGAAAAATTATTCACTGGCGTTTAACTTGTAAATTAAGTTTCGAGAAAGATGGAGAGAAGTGAAGAAAAACTCCGGTTTCACAAATAGTAAGTAGTACTAAATTTTATTGTTAAAACAATTTTAAAAAAATCAAAATGGAAAATCAAAATTCAAATCAGGAATGTTTTGACTTCTGTAGCAAATGCGCAGACGAATGCACATCAAACGCCAAACTCTGTAAAGACGAAGGTCTTGACGAATGTGCAAGATTGTGTACTGAATGTGCCACTGCATGTAATATAGTAATTGCGGAAGGACAAACAAATTCAGACGTATATCAAAAATGTGCTGATGCCTGCAACGCATGTGCCGCTGAATGCGAAAAACACGCTAACGCGCATTGCACCCATTGTGCAGAAGTTTGCCACCGGTGCAAAGAAGCATGTAACAGCATGGCAGCATAAAAAATTAAAACAACATGCTGAACACAATGGAATCAAAAAATAAAAATGTGAAGTCCCGATTTTTATCGGGAAAAAAATCAATTTATCTCTTTATCATTTCCACTCTGATGGTAATAACGGCAAGCTGTACTTCCGCAAATAAAATGGACGAAAATTCAAACACTCCTGATACTTCCAATTACATCCAACAGCCAAAAGATAACACCAATATGAGGGACACCATGAATACGATGCCTGCAGATTCAATCGGAATGAAGCACGATTCGGTTTAAAGAAGAAAAGCTCCAATGAAAAATCCTTGAAATTAATTTCAATATAATTATTCATTAATAATTTAAACAATTCAAAAAAAGCAAAAAATGAAAAAAATAGGAATGATTATTTTACTTGCTATAGCAGGAAGTTATGGCACAGCAAACGCACAGCAACCCGCAGTAATAGTAAGCGACAAAGCAGGTTGGCACAAAATCGGTGAAACCACTGTTGACTTTAAAAAGGACAGCGATGAAGTTGTTGTTTTAATAGCTGACAGATTTGCATCAATAAAATTTAAAGTGGAAGATGCTCCTATTGATTTGATTAGTTTAACGGTTTATTACGAGAGCGGAGACCATCAACACATTAAAATTACCACACCGCTGAAAGCGGCTGGCGAAAGTCGTGTAATTGATTTAAACGGAGGCGAGCGTAGCTTAAAGAAAATCGTTTTTGTTTATAAAACACTTCCAAATCGTAAAGATGAAAAAGCGCATGTTGAAATTTGGGGGCTAAAAACAAATTCCGATAATCAAGATTCAAAGATGAATATGCAGGATAACAAAATGCACCACATGAAATCGGACCATGTAAT
The DNA here is from genome assembly GCA_039914625.1 of Bacteroidia bacterium. Lineage (GTDB taxonomy): Bacteria > Bacteroidota > Bacteroidia > AKYH767-A > OLB10 > DATEMK01. The sequence goes on from JBDSOU010000134.1 coordinate 4,229, forward strand.
GATGACAGACGGAAAAATGGTAATGATGAAAGATGGTAAAATGATGCCGATGGAAAAAGACATGACCATGAAAAACGGAACCAAATGTATGACCGATGGCACATGTATAATGAAAGACGGAAAAAAAATGATGATGAAAGATGGCGACATGATGGACATGAATGGAACAATGATGATGATGAAAGATGACAAAATGAAAGACGAAAAGAAAAAAGAATATTAAACTTATTTCCTCTCTCCGTGCCTGTATCGATTTTTATCGGGAGAGAGGGCAGGGTGAGGCTTTAAAAATAAAACGCAATGTTGAGTGCGATGCCTTAACAAATAATTTAAATAAATAAATCAAATGGCAGAAAATTAAAAAGACTTAAAGAGTCAGCGCGACCAAATAAGTCAGCAGCAAAATCAAAGCGGTAAACCAAATCAAGGCAGCCAAAAACAAAACATCCCTTCATCTAAAAATAGCAGTAGAGAAGAAGAGGGAGAAGGAACAAAAATGCCCGGACATGAAACCCGTACACCCGTTGCCGGAGAAAAAGCAATAACTTGGGAAAAAAACCAGAGCGGAAACAAAGGAAATAATTCCTTTCCTTAAAACACTAAAGCATTTATAAACATAGCTGCTTTATAGAAGCGCGGCAGAAGTTTAAAAACTTCCTTGCCGCGCTTTGCCATTTCATCGAAAAAAAAATTTATCAGTATGACTGAACGCTTCATTTAATTAATTTCTTGCATGGCATAAAATTTTATACATTGCTTAAAAAATATTTTATGGAAACTAAAGCATTACTTTCAGATTATACGGATGAAGAAAAGGGAGCCTACTTGGGCGCCATCGCTTCGCTTGCAACTGCTGACCATGTTGCTTCGGAGGAGGAACTTATCAATATTTCGGAGTTGGCTGACAGGGCAGGCATTTCAGACGATCAGAAACAACTGGTTTTGCAGGCTGCCACGGAACTATCAGGTGAAGAACTGGACAGATGTATTGAAATCCTTAAGAACAGCGAACTGAGGTTTTCACTTATTACTGATCTTATCAGCTTTGCTAAAGCGGACGAAAATTATGATGATGAGGAGAAAAGTAAAATTGAGGAAATGTCGCAGCAATTGGGTATCAACAAATCACAATTTTCATTGCTCGATCATTTTGTTACTAAATCTAATGAAACTAACCAGCTATCTAATACACCGCCTAAGCAGGGGTTTCTTGAATCGCTTGGATTAGGTGATAAATTTAAAACTGAAGGGATCAACATGTCCGGTCTTGGAAAAGGATTGCTTGCCATTGCCGCACCACTTTTGCTTGGTAAATTATTCATGAGTCGGGGCAATAGGGCGGGCGGAATGGGAGTTTCGGGCAGCGGAGGCATGGGTAGCGGAGGGCTTGGTTCGATCATCTCTGCTTTGAGCATGGGGCGGGGCTTTGGTAATACGGGGGGCATGCTCTCGCGGTTGTTACAAGGAAGGAGATTTTAAATATTTTCAGGGCGGATCGCTTCCCTGTGTCAGTATTCTTGCTCTATGACAAAAAGATTAAAATAAATTCTCAATTATTTCTAATGATACCAGCATGGCACTAATTAGGGTCTGCTGATTTTAAGCTATAAAATAAATTAGTAATCCAACCTTAGTAGAAAAGCTAAACCCGCTTCAATGCCAACCTTATTAGCGCTTAACCATGGTTGAGCAAAATAGAGGTAATACGATTGAGTTAAGTGTACGCTTATTTTCTGTTTGTGTTGAATGAAACGTGATCAATTATCAAATTATCAAATCATCACTCCTCTTCGGAACAGTAACGATACATTCCTTTTCTCCGACCAGAAATCTTTTAAACCTTTCGCTCAATTCAGCTTTTTTATATTTATCCATCCCTCCTTCATTGAATATTTTACAAGGTTCAAAAGCGATTCAGACCGGGTATGGTCAGCCAAAAATTTCCGGTGTCCTTCCACAGTTCTGTCATGATTAAAAATAGAAAATATGGTACAGTTAAAAGAACATGAAAGTCCCAATTTACTGTTGAGGGTAAAGATGATACTTCATATGGATATGCTTGCACTTCGATTGAAGGTCACATTATTTAAACGGGGTTACAGAAAACCGATCAAAGTAAGCACAACTGTAAATTACCTGCCAACCTGAGCCAAAACGCAGCGACATGCAAGCGTTGCACCGCCTCATCCTGCAAGTTATGCCAGCATGTAAATTATGGTTGCTGGATGGTAAAAACATTGAAAACAAAACTGTTTCTAATCTAAATATAGGATATGGAATTCATACCATAAAATACGCTGATGGAAGGCGAGCGTAAGCGGATATTGCATTAAATTCAAAACGCTGAGTTATAAACATTCATATACTTGAAGAGGCAATACGATATGGGTTGAGAACAAGTAAACTTCTCGGTTGGTTGCGGAAGGTGAAGATGGGGAGGGTAAAATAAACCGCAGTAAACCTGCGCAGTGGGCATATAAAAATGACTTGCAAGTTTTCAAGCCGACACTGGTTGACAAAATCAAACGATGCGCATCCTATACTGAATACCCCTCAAAAAAAAATTCTAACGGGGGAGAAGATTAAGAAGGGTAAGGCAATATAAAGTTTGGAAAAGAATATATTTACACCTTTGAAATTTCTGTGTTTCGGAATATGGGAGTGTTGAAAATATGTAACACAGCAGGAGAAAAACTATCTGCCGAGTCGTGGGTTGCACAAGCCTGCAAGACAGAAGTGGGTAAGACGGGAATGTAGGTGTCAATATTAACGGGGTGCTTATACGTAATCTGACAGGAGAGTGAAGAGGCGATGACTGCCATGTGAAATGATTGAAACCCGGAAGGTGGTTTAAAAAATGTCAGTGTAAATTTTTAAGGGGTACTCATACGTAACCATTAAGGGGCGCGAAGATGTGTTGATCTGTCAGTGAAATCAGGTGAAAATCACCGCCAGTTTTAGTTGTATAATTCTCAATATTAAACTTTAAAATATTATTTTTATATTTGAAACACCAAAACAAAATAGATATGAAAAAATTAGCAGCACTATTAATTTTTTTCGGCATTAACCAAATTACGTTTGCCGATTCATGGACACAAATGGCCAGTTTACCCGGCACTGCACGTCAGGGAGGAGCAGGTTTTGTAATTGGCACCAAGGCATACATGGGTACCGGCTACTGGGCACAAAGCGCCTGCCTAAACGACTTTTGGGAATGGGATCAACCTGCCAATTCATGGACACAAAAAGCATCGTTACCGGGAGTGGTAAGAAATGCCGGCTATGCTTTTGCAGTTGCCGGTAAAGGCTACATGGGCTTTGGCACCAACTGTGGTGGCATCATTAGTTTTTTAAACGATTTTTATGAATATGATCCTGCTGCAAATACCTGGACATCGAAAGCCAGTTATGGTGGTGGCCAAATTGGCTATGGTGCAGGCTTTGTAATAAACAATAAAATATTTTACGGCACAGGCACCGATCTTTCTTTTCCGGCTATCCGTAACGATTTTTGGGAGTATGATCCTGCCACAAACACCTGGGCTCAGAAGGCAAGTTTTGCAGGTACCTCGCGCCAAAGCGCAGTGGCTTTTTCCATTGGCAACTATGGCTACCTGGGCACCGGCAGTGATAGTACGCACTACAGCACCCGCGATTTTTGGCAATACAACCCGCAAACAAATTCTTGGCTACAAATTGATAGTTTACCCGGACCGCCTAAGTATTGGGCAGCCGCTTTTTCTGTTGGCGGTAATGGTTATGTTGGCACCGGTAATACAGGGTCGGGCAACACAGACGATTTTTGGCAATATAACCCAATTACGGGAAGCTGGATACAAAAAGGAAATTTAGCCGGAGTAGCGCGCAACGATGCTTTTGGGTTTGCCATTGGCAACAAGGGTTACATTGGCTTAGGAGCCTATAACCAATTTCTAAATGATTTGTGGGAATACACCCCCGATAGTACCACAGGTATTTCAGATTTACAAATTGGGAATTACGATTTACAAATAACCCCCAATCCCGCTACTGATTTTATAAATATAAAAGCAAACGCAACAACTAACAGCACCCTTACCATTACTGAGGCAACAGGACGCATAGTTTACAACACCACGCTAACATCCTCAAGCTTCACACTAAAAACCTCTAACTATGCCAAAGGAATGTATGTGGTAAGTGTTGGTGATGGAAAAAATAGAAGTACTAAACAGTTTATTAAAAATTAAAATAAATAAATAATTTTATACAAAAAGTTGAATCTTCAAACAGAGAAAAGGCACATAATTATGGAGAAGAATGAACTGCATAGAGGAGGGTGTTAAAAAAATGTTTTTTAAAGTATTCAGTCAACCTCAAATAATATAGGAGTGTTAATACTATATATAATTTTAAGGCAATGATGTTCAATGAATTATTTGCAAAAAGAATTTTTTCAAACTTAGGTCTGAAGATGAGTTGCGAAAAAATAAAACAAGTATATGGTCATGCCGTGCAGTTTGGAAGTGTTGCTGCCTAAATAACTACCGGACTATTGCTAATAACACAGGGAAAAATTACATCAAATTAGTCCAAACCTAAAAACGGTGAAACATGCGAACAGACATTTTCTCTGAATTTCCTGACAAGAAATTGATGGAATTCCATATGACATATTTAGTTTTATCCTTCAACTCCTTTTCCCTATTTCATTTTTCAAATCATCTTGCTCATGGGCTTCATTAATGGACTGTTATTGCTGCAAAGTTTCTTCCCTTTTTGTAAAATCATTTTGCTTCGTGTAATATTTTTTCCTCCGTCATATTTTCCACATCAGCCAATCGGTTACTTGTAAAATCATGTAGCAGCGAATCTTTGCAGTGAGCTTTCTGAATTGAAAACACCATCAAAAAAGTAATGATGGTTGTTCGTGAATTAATTACCATTTGCCAGTTTTCAGAATAGTGAAATACAGCTACACACATTGATGATTGTTTTACCCCTAATTCAGTAAATCATGTAATTTATTCCCCAAGTTATATTACGATTAATAGGTTTATTGGTTAATTCTTTTGTGGCATCATTTTAAATAAAACTTTTTAAACAATCTCAACTTAAAATCAAACTAATGGAAAAAAATTCAAAGACCGCCGCGAACGGCAAACAAAAAGAATCACCTGCAAAAGGTGTAAAAGCAAAATCAGATGCAGCGCAGGGCCTTCGTGATTTATTTGAAGACGAATTAAAAGACATTTATTGGGCAGAGAAAGAACTTACTAAAGCAATTCCCAAGATGATTAAAAATACAACCTCTGAAGATTTGGTTGAAGCACTCACTGTACATCTTGAGGAAACAAAAAAACATGTAACGCGATTAGAAGATGTTTTCACATCTATCGGAGTAAAAGCACAGGCAAAAAAATGTGAAGCAATGGCGGGGCTTACAAAAGAAGCAGGCGAAATAATGGAAGGCACAGAAGCAGGGGTTGTGCGCGATGCTGGAATTATTTTAGCAGGTCAAAAAGTGGAACATTACGAAATCGCAACCTACGGCACACTTGCTTCATTCGCAAAAACTTTGGGCGAAAATGAAGCAGCTTCTTTATTGGAAGAAACTTTGAACGAAGAAAAAGCAGCAGATAAAAAATTATCTGAAATCTCCGATTCAATAAATGTAGATGCTGCCGAGGAAGATGAACAGGAAATAGAAACACCCGTTGCAACAAAAAGAAAATAAATTTCAAATTTCGATAAATAATTAAAAAATTTAAAATCAAAACAAATGGCAGAAAATCAAAAAGACCAACACGAACAAAAAAATCCGGCTGGTCAGCAACAAAATCAGGGTAACCAAAGAAAAGAAGGTAATCCTTCTGAAAAGAATATAACTGCTGAAGAAGAAGAAACAGAAGAAACTACTGAGCAGCAAAATCCAAAAACTCCAACTGCTGATAAGCAGAAAGGTCAACCAAGTACAGGACAAGGCTCCAATCAAAGCCAAAAAAGCGGACAAGACAATAGCCAAAGTTCCAATAAAGGCGGTAACCAGAATTCGGTTCAGAACCGTTAATTAATTCCGTTAAATATAGGTGGATAATATAATCCCGTAAGATTTTTATTCATTTAATTCTTATCATAAAAACTTCATATCAATAACAATTAAAAAATCAAAATTATGGGAAATCTACTTTATGCAGTTGCAGTTATTCTGATTATAGCCTGGCTTCTTGGAATGTTCGCATTTCATGTAAGTGGAGGGCTTATACACATTCTTTTAGTGATTGCTGTTATTGCTATTATATTAAGAGTTATACAGGGCAGAAAACCTCTGTAATAAATAAATCAAAAATTTTAACATTTAAAAAAACATAAATTATGAAATCAGGAAAAGTAGCATTAGGTGTATTAGCAGGCTTAGCCGCTGGTGCAATATTAGGAATTCTTTTAGCTCCGGACAAAGGAACAAACACACGCAAAATAATTTCAAAAAAGGGAGAAGATTATTTGGATATTTTAAAAAGCAAGTTTGAAGATTTCCTGGTAACCGCAACTAACGATTTGGAATATGCAAAAAGTGAAACAGAGAATTTAGTTGACAAAGGAAAAGAGAAAGTACAAGAGGTAAAAGATGAAATAAAAAATAAAGCTAACGAAAAATTTTCAACGCAATCCTGACACATGAAAAATCAATCTATCTTAATCGCATTTGTTATTTTATTCCTTACTGTATTTTCAAGTTGTGCGGTTGTAGGCGGTATCTTTAAAGCGGGTATGGGAGTGGGAATTTTTATTGTGTTATTGGTCATTGCACTTATAATTTTTGTGATTAGCAGAATGGGAAAAAATAAATAATAAAAAATCATAAATAAAATTTTAAAAAATGAAACAGACAAAAAGGATTTATACAGTGATTGCCTTCATGCTTGGCTTATTAAATCAAATAATAGCACAAACGGATTCTTCGGCAAACAGGAGCATAGACAATTCAAACCAGTATCAAAATAGTAATTCAATAACGCGGGATAGCAATATGGTTCATCAAAACCAGGATGCGGGTACAATGCAAAATCAGCATGGAAATTCCGGCAATATGCAAAATGAAGAAAATGGAATGAGATCAACAACTAATGACAATAATTCAGTAAACATGAACTCCCGAAATATGAAAGATTCAACCGGAAGTTTAAACAGTCACCATGCTTACATGCAGGATACGATGCACGCAGTAAAACAGGTACCCCCAGTTAAAACTGTTACTCCCGTCAAAGCAACTCAGTCTGTCAAATCAATATCTCCGGCAAAGAGTACTGATAATAAAAACAATGTAAAAAAAACAAAAAATAAAACAATGTATCTCGTGCCTGACAGTACAAAAAGAAAAGATACATTAAAGTGATCAAACAGTTCAACAAAACTTTAATACTTAATAGTAACAATTAAACTAATTAACAAACAGAAAAATGAAAGAAGAAACACAAAATCAAATGGCTGATAATATGAAATCAGACCGCAGAATGTTAACCGGTATGTTCGCAGACCGGGAAAGTACAGAAAACGCTTACAATACCTTACACGAAAGAGGATATACAAAGGATGACATTAATTTAGTAATGTCAGATGACACCCGTAAAAAGTATTTCGCTAAAGGAGATACTGAAGTTGGAAACAAAGCTATGGAAGGTGCAGGAACAGGTTCTGCTATTGGAGGCGCTATTGGTGCAGTTGCAGGTGTTATTGCTGCCATTGGAACCAGCCTCGTAATTCCGGGGTTAGGTTTAATAGTTGCTGGTCCTATAGCTGCCGGATTAGCCGGAGCTGGTGCGGGTGGAATTACAGGCGGATTAATTGGAGCATTAGTTGGTTCAGGAATGCCTGAAGAACGGGCCCGCCTTTATGAAAAAGGAGTTAAAGATGGAAAAATTGTGATGGGTGTTCACCCGCGTAACGATGAAGACGCTAAATATTTTCAAACAGACTGGAGTTCAAAAAAAGGAGAACAAGTTACCTGGTAATTAATAAATGCTTTTCCAAAGCGGGTAAAGATTACCCGCTTTTTTTAAATAATAAAATAAATCGTGTGAATAATTTTTTAGAACTCTTAATGCATGTTATTGCCAAATAAAATAGGAATAGGAGGCGGGATGCTTAAGCACCAAAATAATTTTCATTATGATTTACTTGTTACCCGGACATTGTAGATAGTTTTTTTAGTATGATTCCCACTATCGCATACTATCAGGCAAATGATTTGGATAGAACATATTAAAATCTCATTCGCTCAAAAAAAAGACGGCCTATAAAAAAAATTAATTTAAATTTCAATACTAACACAGCTACTATGAAACAAAAAAAAAATAAAAAAGATATTGAAAATAAAAAAGTAAACGACCTGCAATCCAACACTCAGCAAGGTGACGGGCAAATGCTCACAACCAATCAGGGATTGTTAATTAACGATAATCAAAACTCACTCAAAGCAGGCGAGCGCGGAGCAACTTTGCTTGAAGATTTTATATTACGTGAAAAAATTACGCACTTCGACCATGAAAGAATTCCTGAAAGAATTGTTCACGCACGCGGTTCTGCCGCACATGGAATTTTTCAATTGTATAAATCAATTTCACAATTTACAAAAGCAAAATTTTTAAATAATACAATAAAGCCTACACCTGTATTTGTTCGATTTTCTACAGTTGCCGGTTCACGAGGCTCATCTGATTTGGCACGTGATGTAAGAGGGTTTTCAGTAAAGTTTTATACCGAAGAAGGCAATTACGATTTGGTAGGAAATAACATGCCTGTATTTTTTATTCAGGATGCAATAAAATTTCCTGATTTAATTCACGCAGTAAAACCCGAACCGCATAATGAAATTCCTCAAGCTGCATCAGCCCACGATACATTTTGGGATTTTATTTCTTTAATGCCCGAAAGCGCACACATGATAATGTGGGCAATGAGTGACCGCGCACTTCCGCGGAGTTTACGCATGATGGAAGGTTTTGGAGTACATACCTTTCGTTTAATAAATGATGAGGGCAAATCACATTTTGTAAAATTTCATTGGAAACCATTACTCGGAATTCATTCCGTTGCATGGGATGAAGCGCAAAACATTTCCGGCAAGGACCCCGATTTTCATCGCAGAGACTTGTGGGAAGCGATTGAAAGCGGAGCATTTCCTGAATGGGAATTAGGTGTTCAAATTGTTCCTGAAAAAGATGAACACAAATTTGAATTTGATTTACTGGACCCAACTAAATTAATTCCGGAAGAAATTATTCCCGTCCAACGCATTGGTAAAATGACTTTGAACCGCAACCCTGATAATTTCTTTGCAGAAACAGAACAGGTTGCATTTCATCCCGGACATTTAGTTCCCGGTATTGATTTTACGAATGACCCTTTGCTTCAAGGAAGATTATTTTCTTATACCGATACACAATTATCAAGATTAGGAAGTCCGAACTTTCATGAAATACCAATCAACCGACCCATCGTTCCCGTTATGAATAATCAGCGTGACGGACACATGCGACAAACAATCAATAGCGATAAAACAAGTTACCAGCCAAACACCATCAGCAACGGTTGCCCCTTTCAGGCAAAAGCCGCGGATGGAGGCTTTTCCAGTTTTACAGAACGCATTGATGCAAAAAAAATCCGCGAGCGCAGCCGTAGTTTCTTTGACCATTTTAGTCAGGCAACTTTATTTTTTAATAGTCAGGCAGAACATGAAAAAAAGCACATCATAGATGCACTCACATTTGAATTAGGAAAAGTAGAACGCATTGAAATTCGTGAACGCATGTTAGGCATACTAACACAAATTGATAAAACATTAGCAGCAAAAGTTGCCGATGGTTTAGGAATGCCTGTTCCCAAACAACCCTTGTATCCAATCAATCACAGCGTACCCGCAGATGGAATTCAAAAAAAGTATGAGCCAATTAAAATGAAACAAAGCATTGATAAATCAGATGCTTTAAGCATGGCAAACACAATTAAAAATTCCATCAAAACAAGATGTATAGCAATACTTGCTGCCAACGGAGTGGATGAAAATTCGCTTACACAAATAAAAAATGCGCTGGAAGCGGAAGGAGCAAAAACAAAAATTATTGCACCAAAACTTGGGACCATAAAAGGTGCAGCAGGAAAAGAAATAAAAGTTGACCAGAGTTTTTTAAACACAGCATCCGTTTTATTTGATGCCGTTTATATTCCGTCAGGAACAAAAAGCGCAAATGCATTAAGTGCCGAAGCTGATGCAATACATTTTGTAAACGAAGCCTACAAACACTGCAAAGCAATAGCTGCAAATGGTGATGGAGTAAATTTTTTAAATCATTCGTATGCAGGTAATAAAAATAAGGATGCAGATAAAAAAAATAAAGAGCAAAATCTAAAAGTAGATGCAGGCATAATCATTAACAAATCTGCAAAAGATTTTATAAAAGCAATTGCACATCATCGTTTTTGGGAACGGGAAAAAACAAGGAAAGTTCCGGCATAGCTTGTTTTAAAAATCCTGCTACACTTATTATTAATTCAAAATCTATTTAAGCATTCCCTTCCTTCCCGATGAAAAATCGGGAAAGAAGGTCGTGATAGCAAAGGCAATTTTTCTTTTTACACTTGAAACGAATGCCCAGAACAAACAAACACTAAAATACAGGCGGACCTTTTAAGAACATCAGCTTATTCCAGCTTTCATTTCAGCCGTCAGGTTATCACGCTATTCGTGTGATGACTGTCAACGTAATTTTAAAAATCATATTAAAGCGGTATTACATTCAAAAAAATCCTAATTTCACACCTATAGGGGCTGCGTTCACAGCCAGGTGAAAACATTTCATTTTATGACTTCATCTATCCCTTGATGCGTTATTTGCAATTTGGGAAATAGTACTAACATCAAAGTTAAATTCTTAAGTCAGAACACATATGTTTATTAAAGCAATTGAAGAAGTAGATAGATTTACAAGACCATTGCATACCATTGTAAGGAATTACGGAGGAGTTATTTCCCCCGGTACTTCAACTTTTTTTTTCGTTAATGAAGATGGTGTTGCCATTACCTGCAAACATGTTTTAAATTTGATTAAGCAGTCAGATGTAATCAATAATCATTTCAACCTTTTCAAAGCTGAACTGGCTAAGCTACCGAAAGACAATAAGCATGAAGAATATTTGTTGGGACTTGAGCTCAAGTATAAATTGAAAAAAGAAGTAACGGTTCAAGTTAAGAACAACTTTGTTAATTGCATTGACACCATGACAGGCATGACCTATCATTCTCATCCGACACTTGATTTAGCTATTATTATTTTTAAAGGATTTAAAAATAAACTTTATAGTTCATACGCAACCTTTGTAACTAACCCTGATAAAATTAAGCAAGGAAAATATTTATGCAGGTTGGGTTTTCCTTTTCCGGAATTCAATAATTTTCAGCATAATAAAGTAACAGACGAAATTGAATGGACAAATACAGGAGTTCAAAGTTCACCAAGATTTCCTATTGATGGAATTATTACCCGGTTCGTTGGAGATGGAAAGGGGCAAATAAGTGCCATCGAACTAAGCACTCCCGGCCTTAAAGGGCAAAGTGGAGGACCATTATTTGATACAGAGGGTTTGGTTTACGGTATGCAATATGCTACTAATCATCTGCACTTAGGTTTTGACATCAAAGACAGAGAAGTAATAAGCAATTGGGAAAAAACAACAATTTCGAATTTTCCGTTCCTGCATGTCGGACATTGTATTCATGTTGACAGAATAAAAGAGTTCTTAACACTGCATAATATTAAGTTCTACCAGGAGTAAAAACTAAATTGTTATTTCACCTTCCAGGTCATAACGCTATTTCGTGGGATCCCTTTCAACGTGATTTCAAAAACCATATTTAATCGGCATTACACTCAAAAGAATCCTGATTTCACCCCTTTCGTAATCGTCTGAAGCGTTGCCTGTGGGAGAAAGACGAGTATTCGTAAATATACAATGAAAACAGAATTTTTATGAAACAGAAGTGTATCTATTTTTCCGGAAACTGCGGACATTGAGGCAGCAACTGCCAAATGGATGAGGTTTCATTTTTTCTCCATCTTGTGAAGCACTCCGCAGTTTATAAATTATTACAGCAGCTATAATAAATCATCTATCTGAGTTGATGCGTTTTTATCAGGATCAACATCGTGAATGAGCGTGTTACTGTTTTTTCTCAAAGCATAAATTTCACCGAGGGTGGCGGGCTTCGTAAAATGATGCCTGATGCCAAGCCGCTGTGCAAGCAGGTTTGCATCCAGTTCGTTTAATGCTTTAAATTCTTTGCGTGCAATAAGCCGTCCGGGGCGTAGCAGCGCACTGTCTAATTTGCGGAGATCCACATTAAAGGTGCAGATAATTTGCAGGTTCAGCATATCGTTAAGCAATCCGTCAGTCATGTTCAGCAGGTTGGTTACACCCTGTATGCGCACTCCTTCCTGCCGTTTGGCAAGCAGCGGTTCGGCATCTTCAATAAGCAGCACGCAAAAATTTCCGTCAGCATTCCAGTCCTTCACAGCACCTGAAAGAAAAGTCATGAATGCCGGTTCCACGAGGTGGTCCACCAGGTTGGGCGGCATATAAATAACTGCCTTTTTGGTGGAAGCCATTTTGCGTAGCAGGTGTCGGATGTAATAAGTTTTGCCTGTACCCGGCAGTCCGTGAAAAAGCACGAGCCCTTTGGTGCCTGTCATAAAACGCTGCATCAGTTCAGTATGAAATTTTGCGAAACCTTCTCCATAATTCACATCAAGGTCTTTAATTTCGAAATCGTCATCAACAGCATGTTCCTCTATAGAAAAACTGTTGCCGTTTACTTCAATCATATTAATTACAGGCTTGCCAGGTTTTTTCTTCAGCGAACATTTGGTAATGTAATCCTCTATCTGGCGCCCGAAATCATATTCTTCGTTAAACTCCTCCAGCTTACCTGAAGCTTCGCTGGGACGAAAAAGCTGGAACTGGCTGAAATAAACATATCCTGAATCGCTGCAGCGGGTACTTTCTTCAATGAAATCCGGTATTTCAAATTCATCCATATCATGACCAGACAGTGAGCCGGAAGCAAGCAGAAATTCAGTATGACCGGGAAAGCTGAGTACATAACGGTTAAGTATTTCATATCCCTGGTTCCAGATGGAATTGGTTGAATAAATTACTTTGGCATCTAAATTTTCCTGTAGTTCTTTGAGCAGGGCTTCGGCTTCAATGTAAGGTCCTGTATAGTTGAGAACCGAAGGCAATTCATTATTCGTCAGTGCATAATAACGGAACAGCGGAAAGGGTTCGTTTGGCTGAATGGCTTCTGAGAGCCATTTGAGCTGGTCTTCATCTAATTCTTCCATAGGACTTTGTTTGTATGCTTTTTTTGATTTCTTTTCTTCTTTCTCTTTAAACAAATCTGAAAAAAATAATTTATCATCCTGTTCACACGGTTTCTCTTCGCCCCAATACGTTATGTCGCGGATATAAATATTGACCGGGATTTTATTATATATATTAGAGGGGGATACATAAAAGGTGGTTTTCTTAATCCAGTTTCCGTGCGCATCATTTTCACATTCTTCGGTTTGGGAGTCCGGCTTTACTTTTGGCTCATCAAAATCGGGGAGTATTTTTTTTCCATCCTTATCATATTGATGTTCGAAAGTACGGCTCTCCTGCAAACTGCCATCGTCATTATAATGATCGGCTTGTATTATATCGCCATGCTCATTATGTGTGAATTCAACTCTGGGTGCTACTACAGCAGGTCTGACGTGATTGTACCTTGTGCTTCCGCTCATTATTCCATTTACATCAAAACGGTATTTGGTTGTTGTGTGGTGGGTAAGCACACCATCGTTGTACTGAGTCACTTCTGTTTCGTGTCCTTTGTCATTATAAGTGCGCGTAACTTTTATTTCCTTAATTTTATCAGAGGACGAAATGCTTTCAATCATGCGCCCGGCATCATCATAACGGGTGGTGGTTTTATTTGTTATTATATCTCCTGTGAAATTACCCGATTCAATCATATTCCCTTTAGCATCATATACATGGAAATAACCATGTTGCTTATTGCCTTTATCATCCCAATAACACATGTGTGTAATGCGCCCTTTTTCATCGTACTCCCTCGTTGCTCTGCCCGTCTTTTTCCCATCCGATAATATAGTCACTTCTTCAATGGGTTCTTCGTTGCCGTTCCAAAACTGGTGCTTATACCATCCGCCAGTATAATATTTTTTAGATTCGGTTTTCATTCCTTTTTCGTCATACCATTCCGAGAAGGTTTGCGAGTTGTAATTTACCTGGTCTATTTTACCTTTTTCTATACTAATACTACGTCTGTATGCCTTGTAACAGATTTGATTCGCCTGCTTCACTCTGCCTTTAAGTCCGGCATTTTCCGGATTGGTTTTACTCTGCTGCATTAATTGATTCTTCTTTTTTGACATCGTTATATATACCCCCGTTAGTTGTAGTACTTACAATTGGCGTAATAATAATACTTTTATTTAAACTTTGAAATTGAAGCTTTATTTTTTGTTGACAAAATTATTGAATTTCAACACTCCCTCCTTGCCCTCCTTTCGTAATCGTCTGAAGCGTTGCCGATCGGAGAGAGGGGAGCATGCGGAAATATGCTAAATCATTTCAACACCACATCCCAAATAGCGAAAGAGAACCCTGACTGTTCAAGAATTTACTACCTAAACCCTTCATGCTTTCCCTTATAACAAGGTTTTCTATATCATGGGATTCAGAATCTGAATTATGGTGATTTAAATTCATTGCTTTCTGTTTTGCATGCTATATATTTTTCTGCTGAAAAAGTTACATTTATGCGAAAATCTTACACTATTTATCAGCGTTATTCAGAAGGAATTTTAAACATTGCCTGTAAGCAGCTATCCCATATCCACATTATTTTATGAATACCTTACAATGTTACTGCAGTTCCGGTTTTTTTGCATTGTAAAGACAAAGCCGGAAGTCATTTGAATCCCACATCCCGGATAGCAAAGGAGAATGCTGCATGTTTTGTAATTTCCTGTATTTTATAGCGAACCCGGAATGCTGTTAAAATAATGAGAAATGGCGTGTCCGTAGAAATGGGATAATGGTAAGAAATAAAAAACAGCGTTTGTTTTGACAGTTTTAATAAAATATTTTCTATTATTGAAAAATATTAGTGAAGTCCGGCAATCACTTTAAAAGACGGGGCGGCACCGAAAAGCCTTATGAGTAGTAAAAAAATAAAATAAAATAAATATATGACAAGGATTTTAATCAAAGCGTCTTACACTTCAGATGGTGTGAAAGGGTTGCTGAAAGTTGGCGGAACAAACAGGAAACAAGCAGTGGAAAAAATGCTGAATGACATGGGAGGCAAATTGGAAGCATTCTATTATGCATTTGGCGACAGTGATGCGTATGTGATATGCGAACTACCGGACCCGACATCTGCAGCAGCTGTTGCACTGACTATAAATTCCACGGGACTGGTGTCTATTTCAACTACTATGCTGCTTACGCCCGATGAATTGATAAGGCGGTAAAGTTATCTGTTAATTATCGCAGCCCCGGAAACTGAGGTGTTTCCTCCCTCCCGCCCCCGCATATCTGTTACCTTTCGTAATCGTCTGAAGCACGGCTGAGTTCACGAAAATGGAATACTCAAAAAGTATATAAAATCAATAGAAAAAAATAGTGACAATTTATCTTAAAACATAACACTAAATAAAATTAATCTATCACATGGCAAAACCACATAAAGAAAATATGTCTTCTGAAAGAATGAAGGCATTTGACAAATTAAAAATAGACAGAGACAGGCGTTTAATTCTCAGCCTTGATGGAGGAGGCATGCGCGGAATCCTCACGATTCAATTATTAAAGAAGCTGGAAGAAAAAGCAGGGTTACCCTGTTATGAACTTTTCGACATGATTTCCGGCACTTCAACAGGGGCTATCATTGCCGGATTGATTACTACCGGACATAAGGCCGCTGACATTGAAGAAATGTATATTGATTTGGTAAAAAAGGTGTTTGACAGGAAATCACTTGGATTGAGGTTTATAAACCCTCCTGCATTTTCAAAAAAACAGTACCGACAGCTTTTAAAACAAAATGTTGATGATATCACTTTGGAAAATGCCTGCAAAATGCATGATCTCGATCTTATGATAACCTCACAGGATATTTCTGCTGCGGAAGAAACCTTCTTCTCCTGTTTTAAGCAGGATGATGGCTCTTATTATGGAACTTATAAAGATGTATTGCTCCGCGCTGTTATGGAAGCTACTATGAGCGCACCCACTTATTTTTATCCGCTTGAGCGTTTTCTTGACGGAGGTACAACTACGTATAATAACCCCGCCTTGGCGGCTTTTATGGAAGCTGTATCGTATAGCCGGGCAGATAAAAAACCCGAATTATCTGAGTACCCGATCAATTCAATAACTATATTCAGCTTTGGTACCGGCATATCCCGACAGTTTATTAAGCCTGAAGAAACTACTAACCCCAAAGGCATTGACATTAAATTTTGGCTCAACTGGATCATGAGTCAAACGGGGCAGGATGCCAGTGCAATGCAGGTAAATGCATTTCGTTCTCCCATGATAAGACACACCATTCAATTCAGAAGATTCCAGATTTCCATTGACCCCACTGCTATGAAAAAGCTGGCGAATATTGACAGCCTTGACCCGGAAAAATATGGAAGCAAATGGCTTCATGATTTGTCAGAAGATGTATTGGGAAATATTGATATGGCCGATGTAACCAAGTTTGACTTAATGAAAGTTATAGGTGAACAAATGGCTGAATACATTGTAAGAAAGGGCAATAATTTCCAGGATGATCTTGTTGACGAATATAACAATGATCAATTAGTAACTTTCTTCGGAGATGTTGACCGCATAAAAAAACAAATGAGCGATCCGAAGTGGCTTGATAATTTTGTCGCTTAAAATAAACGGTCCTACCTCTCCTTCAGGTTTGCAATCCAAATTTAAAGAGATTAATAATTGATGCTGTAGAATTTTCTTTATGCTTCACACGATGAATTTGATATTGCATGCGGGGTTAACGCATCACATATAGAAATCTGCCACGCCACAGAAAGAAATAATATATCCATCAGCAATTTTAAAAACAAAATAAAATAGCTATTTCTCTCAACCTGCCGGAATTTATTTTCTAAAAATAGTTAATCAGGATGGAAGCACTTCAGTAAAAGAAAATTATCAAAGAGTAAACTATTCTTCTTTCATCTGAAGGGTGTGCAGCACCGTCAGCGTGATTTAGGTAACGCAAATATAACTCTTAGCGATATTAATTTTTTCAGCCACCGTATTGGTTACAACTTTAAATATTTGTAGTTTTACAAATATGATTATCTCACAGAATTTCCATCTGGACAGGGACTGCGTGAGCCACCAGGTGAAACTATAATTGTATAATGTAAGCTCAAAATGAAACAGAGAAAAATAAAACGGGGTAATTTCAAAGAAGCTCAGGAAGCGCATGTTAAATTGCTTTACCTGCAAGGATTTTCGATTCAGGAAATTATTGAGCAAACGGATATGAACTATACTCAGATTGAGCGGCTATTAATTAAAACTAATCTTAAAAATAAACCAAAGCATTTCAAGTTGAAAGAAAAAGAAGAGGTAATAGCAAGCCTTTTTAAAAAAGGAATAACACCTGAGAAAATAGGATCTGAAGTAAACTTAAAAACCAAAGGAGTAAAAACAATTTTAAAAAAAATGGGATTAATGGAATACAGGAAATTATATGCCGGCCATTATTTTGACAAGCAATCTGATGTGGACGACTATAAAAATAAATTAAAGCTCCAGATAAAGGAGGGTCGGGATTCCGGCAAAAACGCGAGAGCAATAGCAAACGAATTAAATGTATCGGTTTATATAGTTTCAAATTATTTAAAGCATATATGACAGGTATCAGGCTTAATTATTTTCAGCGTACCGGTAATTCCCGATCAGTGTACTTTCTGGTCTCCGTTTTCGGAATTCGGAAACTTTGGAGATGAAAATAATACCTGTAACTTATAGATTATTGAAACTTGGAATCGAGCTAAATGTGGCTGAATTTTTTTTTAATAGCTGTAAGATCTAAGAGTTATTTGTCTTAAAATATTTGATGCTGGGTGAAGAGTGCCAGGCTGCAATCGTAGCTTCCAAAACTGCCATCGTAATATACCGGGCTGCCATCGCAACTTGTCGGACTGTTATCGTAGCTTCTTAATCTGACAATGCAGCAAAGAAGTAGGAAACTGTAGCTTTTTTTGCAGAGTTGGTTCAATAATTTGTGTCAAAAAATTAACCTTGATACAAAATAATCAAAAAAAAAGAGATGTTTTACCTCTTTTAAAAAGTGATCCCAATTGGATTCGAACCAATGACCGCAAGTTTAGAAAACTTGTGCTCTATCCAGCTGAGCTATGGGACCATTAAAAAAACAAGCAGTAGACAATATACAGTAGGCAAAAATTGCAAACTGGTGACTGCCTACTGCCTGTTCTTTAAGTCGGGGCGGCAAGATTCGAACTTGCGACCTCCTGGTCCCAAACCAGGCGCGATGACCGGACTACGCTACGCCCCGAAAATTATTTTAGAGTTTGAAACCCTTTTATTTTTATTTTCAACTTTAAATCCTTCAACCCGAATCCTTTCCTGCGGAGAGAGAGGGATTCGAACCCTCGGTACCCGTTTCCAGGTACGACAGTTTAGCAAACTGTTCCTTTCGGCCTCTCAGGCACCTCTCCTTTTAGATGGGCGGCAAAGGTATAAAAAAATGATCTCCTTTCTTTCTATCTTTCAGTAAATTCTTTCCCGGAAAATATTTACCGCACCAATGGCACAACAAAAATTTATTTTTCAGTGTTCAATTCAACAATTTCCATTAGGTTTGTAACATAAGATTTTATTTAACGCATGAATGTTAAAAGGAATTTATTTCTTTTATTGTTGTCTTTTTCACAGTTGGTTATTGCCTGTGTCAACAAAAAAAATAATGCGCAGGATACTACTGCAAGAGTAAATGATTCGCTTAAATATGTGAAGATTGCAGACGCTGAAAATTTTCTTCCTTCATGGTCAAAAGAGAACACGGTGGTTTACCAATGGATTGCTGAACCGGATGTGCTTCATCCGACCAATGGCAATAACATACAGCGAACAGAAATTTTAGTCTATACACAGATGTTCCTGGTGTTTGTTGATTTCCGGTCACTTGAGCTTATTCCCATTTTAATTAAACGTTTACCGGAAATTTCCCCTGATGGATTAAAAGTAACTTTTGAATTAAGAGATGGCCCTAAGTGGGATGATGGAGAGCCACTAAGCGTAGAGGATATTATTTTTACAGCTAAAGCAAACAAATGCCCTTTTGTTGACAATCCGAATAATAAACCTTATTGGGACAATCTGAAAAACATTGAGCGCGATAGTGTGAATCCACGAAAATTCACTGCTGTAATGAAGCAGATTTATATGCACAATGTGGCATTCTGGGGGGATTACCCGATCATGCAGCGCAAATTTATTGATCCTCTGAATATCTTGTCAAAGTTTTCATTCGAACAGTTTGATGATCCGAAATCCAGACTTGATCACAATAAAGAATTAAGGGATTGGGCAAATAATTTCAACAGTGCAAAATTTGGAAGAGAGATTGAAAACCTTCAGGGTCTTGGTCCATACAAAATTATTTCATGGGAGGCAGGGCAAACTATCACCCTCACAAGAAAAGAAAGTTATTGGGGAAATGCTCAAAACAGCATTTATGAAGCCTCCTATCCGGATAAAATTATTTTTAAAATTAACCGTGATGTGAACTCGCAGATTCTTGAATTCAAATCGCAGGCTGATGATGCATCAACCACAGTCAGTACCAAAACATTAATGGAACTGCAGAGTGATACTAATTTTAATGCTAACTATAATTCGATGTTTACTGATTCTTATAATTATACTTACATCGGTATGAATACAAAACCTGATGGCATTAAACATAAAAAACTATTTACTGATAAAAATGTGAGACGGGCGATTGCACTGCTCGTGCCCGTAAATGACATAAACAGGATATTGAATAAAGGAAAAAACAAAAGATCGGTGGGGCCGGTTTCTTTTTTAAAGCCTGATTTCAATTCAACTCTGAAACCTTTACCATGCGACATTGAGGAGGCAAAAAGACTTTTGACCGAAGCAGGCTGGAAAGACACTGATGGTGATAATATTCTTGATAAAATAATTGACAATGAAAAAGTGAACATGGAGTTTAATTTTAATTATTTCACAACACAGGTAGAGTGGAAAGATATGGCAACGATGGTTGCTGATGCTTTGTACAAAGCAGGTATTAAAGCAAATCTGACCCCTCTTGACTTTCCTGTTTTTTTTGCAAGCCAGCACCAGCATGATTTTGACATGTTGCTTGCTTCATGGGGTCAATCCAGCACTCCCGAAGATTTTACTCAAACATGGCACACCAGCAGCTGGACAAATTTCGGATCAAATTTTACCGGATTTGGCAATTCTCTGACTGATGCATTGATTGATTCCATTAAAGCTACTTTAAACGATTCTCTGAGAAATGAAATGTCAAAAAGATTTCAGCAAATTGTTTATGATGAACAACCTTACGTTTTCTTATTTGCAACATTGCGCAGGAACATTATGCACAAGCGATTTGGAAACCAGGAGCTTTATTTTGAGCGACCCGGTATTTTGCTGAACAATCTTAAATTACTAACGGGTACAAGTGTTGCTGTTCACGACAGTCCGACTCAATAATCTTAAAAAGACTTCGTCCACGAATGTCAAAATATATTTTAAGAAGAATTTTAATTTTTATTCCAACTCTTTTCATCATTACTCTTTTTGCTTTTATTATAAGTGTAAACGCTCCGGGCGATCCTGTTGACAGAATGATGTCTTCTCTAAAAAGCGGAGAAGAAACCGTGCAAAAAGAAAACTCAAAAGAATTAAAAACATACTGGAAAAAAAAATTAGGGCTTGATCTGCCTTTGTTTTATTTTTCACTTCATGCCCTGTCAACCGCTGATACGTTATATAAAATTTATGATACATCGGAAAAAGAAACTCTTGAACGGTTAATTTACAAATATGGAAATTGGAAAGAGATCAGTGCATATCATACTTCTTTATTGAATTTGGAAAAAAGGTTGGATAATAATACAACATTTGCTTTTTTGAATGCAGATAAATTTATTCAACTGAAATATGAAATCTTTTCATTGAAATATATCTATGATAATAGCGCGATTGAATCACGTATAAAATCAATTCAAAAATTAATGAGTGACGGAAATTCTCTGCCAGACATTGGAAATATTAAATCAAATTATGAAAGAATAAAAATAAAATCTACACCGTGGAAAAATTTTATACCTGTTATAAGTTTTTATAAACACAATCAATACCATCGTTGGTTGTTTGGTGATGGAGTGTATTCAAAAGGAATTCTCAGAGGTGATTTCGGAATTTCTTACATTACAAAACAACCCGTATCGAAAGTAATTGGCGAAAGAATCGGGTGGTCGTTTTTTTTTATTTTAGTTGCTGTTATACTTGCTTACTTTATCAGCATTCCGGTTGGCGCAAAAGCAGGATCAAAAAAAGATTCCGCATTCGACAAGGTTTCATCTATTACACTTTTTGTTCTTTATTCATTGCCGGTTTTCTGGGTTGCGACATTGCTGCTTATGACATTTGCAAATCCCGATGTGCTATTTATTTTTCCTGCATCGGGTGTAAAACCTGCGAACGGATTTCCGGAGGCTGCTTCATTGTTTGAAAAAATAAAACTAACTCTTCCTTATCTTGTCCTGCCCGTTATATGTTATACGTATGGATCACTTGCATTTTTAGCGCGGACCATGCGTGTATCCATGCTGGAGGAAATCAATCGCGATTATGTTCGTACAGCAAGAGCAAAAGGATTATCCGAATCCAAAGTTATTTATAAACATGCTTTGCGCAATGTATTGTTTCCTGCAATTACTGTTTTTGCAAATTTTTTTCCTTTAGTCATCAGCGGTGTTGTGGTAATTGAAACTATTTTCACCATTCCGGGAATGGGGCTTGAAACATTCATTGCAATTCAAAATCAGAATTATCCTATGCTTATAGCAATATTTACAATTACGGGTATGCTCACGTTAGTAGGTTACCTTGTTTCGGATATATTGTATGCGTTGACCGATCCGAGAATTTCATTTTCTAAATAAAAAAATCAGTTACAATGAATGCTGCTTCACCAGGTTTCGAGTTCAAAGCCCATGCATTGAAATCATTCAGAAGAAATAAACCTGTTTTAATTAGTTTTTATATCCTTATTTTCCTTTTAATAATTGCTGTGCTTGCACCGGTCATTGCCAATGAAAAACCCTTGTATGTTTCTTATCAGAGCAATTCACTTTTCCCGGCTTTCAGTTTTAAAAAAAATATTCTCATCACAACCAATGAAGGAGAAGAACGATTACAATATGACCAGGTAGAATGGAAAAAAATAACATGTGATAAAATTATTTTTGCTCCTGTTGCATACTCCCCTTCTAAAACTGATTATACAAATTCAGATTATGTTTCTCCGAGCGGTGAGCAATTTTATATCAATGCAAACGGTGAGCAGAAAAAAATGCCGCTAAGGTTTAAGCATTGGTTGGGAACTGATAAATTAGGAAGAGATGTGATGGCAGGCCTCATTTACGGAACCAGAATTTCACTTACTGTCGGAATTTTCAGCATGGCGCTTGCTGCTTTAATCGGAATTATCCTCGGTGCGATTGCCGGTTATTTCGGAGATTATAACTTAAAAATTTCAAGAGGGATTTTCTGGATGCTGGTGGCAGGAATGATTGTCGGGTATTTTTATTCATTTGAATTAAGAGGCTTTGCTTTAAAAGATGCATTGCAGGTTTCCACAGTTACTTTTTTATTTCAATTCCTGTCGAGCCTCATACTGTTTATTATTATCCTGGTTCTGTTTTATTTTGGAGGAAAATTGTTGAGCTTAATTTCATTTTTTAACAAGCAGGTTTTTATTAAAACGGATTCCATTGTAAGCAGGATTATTGAAATCCTTACATCCTTACCTTTATTAATTCTGATTATTTCCATTGCTGCAATTACACGTCCGTCTTTGATTAACCTTATATTAATTATCGGGCTTATTTCATGGACTGATATTGCACGCTTAACACGCGCTGAGTTTCTGAAGCTTCGTAATATTGAATTTATTGAAGCCGCCCGTGCATTAGGTTTCAGCCGGAGAAGAATTATTTTCCGTCATGTCCTGCCTAACGGTGTTGCGCCTGCCCTCATTGCCATTTCATTCGGCATTGCAGCTTCCATACTGATTGAATCTTCTTTGTCTTTCCTGGGCATTGGTGTGCAGCAGGATACCGTAACATGGGGTATGCTGCTTGCTAACGGACGTGAAAATTTCAGTGCATGGTGGTTAGTTGTTTTTCCGGGTATAGCAATATTTATTACGGTAACTGTGTTTAATATCTTTGGAGAAGGATTGCGGGATGCGCTGGATCCAAAGTTGAGAAGGTAGAAGCTGGAAGTAGGAAGTCATAAGTTGTAAGTCGTAAGTCGTAAGTCATTAGTCATAAGTCATAAGTCATAAGTCTGTAAGTTGAAAATTGGTTCCGCAGTACTCCGGAATGGTAATTGGTAATTGATCATTTTAATTTGAATTGAATTTGTTTTCGTAAATTTGGTTGGATATTGAAAAGCCGTACAGTAAAAAAAATTAAAGCCATGAAAAAAATTGCGTTGTTCACGTTCCTTTTGCTTTTCAATACTGCGAAAATATTTTCGCAAAACTCAGATGTAAAACAGGATGAACCGAAATTTGAATTGCACCAGTTTTATTTAAAAGATCCTG
>JBDSOU010000209.1:0-29056 GCA_039914625.1 Bacteroidia bacterium
TTGCTGAATGTCTTGAAATTGTTCAGAAACAAATTGATCCGCTCATGGCGGCTGTTGATGCCAGCGGATATGAGATTTACAGGAAATACAACAAAGCAAGCGGAAGAAAGCGCAAATATGTTAAAAAACAAAAGCCGGTGCAGTCAGCTTCGCAAAATGTGAAGAAAGATAAAATAAGTGCTCCTGTTTATTCACACGTGACAGATGTTATTTAGAATTCCCAAAGGCAAACCTTTGAACGCACTATAATAAACTCTCGGCTTACCTCCCTATTTCCATCATTCAATGCTGCAATATATTCTCCGGCAGCCAGGTTAGTCACTTGAATGTTTTCATCTATGAAGGTATTAAGCACCCATATTCTTTTTTGATAAAGAGCTTTCCATGCAAATCGGCAATAAACAATTCAGCATCCATTCCTGAACTGTTATAAAATTGTATATACAGTTGCACAATCTCGTTTCAAACGAAAAAATATATTAATCTTTTAAAACCTTTTGCCAATTGAAATCCCAAATCTGGGGTAGGCATCTTCTAATTGATCGTTATTAATAAAATTCCTGCCCACACCGGCTAACAATTCGGCAATAAACCCGCTTTTAGAAATAAATTTTCCACCAAAACCAATTCCGGCACCAAAGCCAAAAATAGTTGCTTCCTCATATTGTACAAAGTAAGGATAGGTTTGGCTCTGGTAGTAATTTGTTCCTTTTTGTGAATAAAAACCGAGGTTCCCTTCCATAAAAAATCCTGCTCCGGGTTTCTTTCCAAAATACACCCTGAAATGGGGGATGACGCTGAAATTAAAATTAATATCTTTATCAATACTTGCGCCTGCAGAAAGACCAATGCTGGTTTCATCATTCAATAAACGTTCATAACTGATTTCAGGATAGCCTGCCAGTAAATAACCGGCATTGAGTTTTATTTCATTTCGTTTAAATGTTTCTGAATCCTGTGAAAGCACAAATATTGGCGCAAGCATAAAAATTAAAATTATCTTTTTCATATAATTATTTTTAAAAATTTAATTTTACTTTAATGTAAAGGTAGCGTATTTGGAAGTCAGCTAATCAATTGCAATGCGAACAGGTGTTAAAAGAAATTCCTCCTGAGGATATCAACAATAGAATGAATTGTAAGCCTGAGTAGAATTAATAAATTGAAAAATATTAACTTTATCTTCTCCCGGACTTAAATAATGATATAATCTCAGGAGCTTTTTTCTGCTTATGTTCCAACTAAGTAATATTTATTTTTTAATAGTACGTCAGCCGTATCACGTTAGATATATATTTAGAAAAGCGTAAACACTGCCGGCTGTATCCGTACTCATTATCGTACCAGACATACAACACCACATTCTTATTATCTTTTGATACAATAGTTGCAGGGCTGTCAACGATAGATGCACAGGGGTTGCCGACAAGATCGGTTGAAACTAATTCATTAGAAAACGAATATTGAATCTGCTCGATCAGCTCGCCTTTGAAGGCGGCATCTTTTAAAATTGCATTTACCTCATCTTTTGTGGATGGTTTACTAACAGTGATATTTAAAATAGCAAGGGAAACATTGGGAGTAGGAACCCGGACAGAATTACCTGTAATTTTTCCGGCAAGCTGCGGCAATGCTTTTGAAACTGCTTTGTCAGCGCCTGTTTCGGTGATCACCATATTCAATGCAGCAGAACGCCCTCTGCGGTATTTTTTATGATAGTTGTCAAGCAGGTTCTGATCGTTTGTATAAGAGTGAATGGTTTCAATATGCCCTCTTTCAATGCCTAATATTTTATCAATCACTGAAAGCACGGGTACGATAGCGTTAGTAGTGCAGGAGGCAGCAGAGTAAATTGTTTCATCTTTATTGCAGTCGTTCTGATTCACACCGTAAACAACATTTGGAATATCGCCTTTGCCGGGAGCTGTGAGCAAAACTTTTTCAACTCCTTTTGCTGTGAGATGCTTGCCTAACCCTTCACGGTCGCGCGCTATTCCTGTATTGTCAATTATAAGCGCATTATTAATACCGTATTTTGTGTAATCAATATCTTCAGGATTTTTTGCAGAGATCATGTGAACCGTGTGGCCATTAATAATTAAAGCACGGTTTGCCAAATCTTCTATCACCGTTCCGGGAAAAGGTCCATGGACGGAATCCTGTCTCAACAGATCTGCACGCTTTACAAGGTCCTCGTCTGATTTATCACGTGTAACGATAGCTCTCAATCTCAATTGCTCCCCTTTTCCCGCCTGGGTGATCAGCTCACGTGCAATGATTCTTCCAATTCGACCGAATCCATATAATACAACATCTTTTGGAACAAGAGGACGTTTTTCTTTCCCGATAAAACCTTTAAACTTGTCTTTTGCAAAGTCTGAAGTGCTGCTTTTATATTTCTCTTTCTCTGTAACCCATTCAAAAGCCAGGCGACCAATATCAATACGTGACGGGGCAAGGTCCATCGCATTTAATTCTTTGGTAAGAGCCAGCGTATCAAATATGGTGATCGGCTTCTTCACAATTTCTTTTGCGTATTGATGAAGCTTTAAAATTTCACTCGCACTGCGGTCAACCAATTGATTTCTGAAAATGATCAGTTCAACGGATTTATCAAACCAAAGAGTTCCTACAATATGAATTAATTCAATAGCTGCTTTTTCCTGTTTGATCCAATCGTTCAATTGCGATTCGTAAGTTTGATTGATTCCATTTGCTGTTTGTGTTTCTGACATGAGATTATAATTTGAAGTTGAAAATTAGAAATTAGAAGCTTGAGGATTCTTATTATTGGTTATTGGATTTTTATGAAATTTGAGTGGCAAATGTAGCAAAAAAAAAATTCGGAAAAAACACAGAAAAATTAATATGAAATAATTATTTCACAGTTATTTTGTTGAAAAAAAATCAGAAATCGGAATTTCTCCAGTTTATTTATCCTCCAAGGTAGGATTTAAGCAACCCATTCTTCGAAACATGTTGCAATCTCCGGATGGCCTTTTCCTTTATCTGGCGAACACGTTCGCGGGTCAGGTCAAACTCAGCACCTATTTCATCTAACGTCAACGGATGGGTTACACCGATTCCAAAAAACAATTTTACAACATTGCGTTCGCGTTCTGTTAAAGTGCTCAGCGACCGTTCAATTTCTTTTTGCAGGGATTCATTCATCAGCCGGATGTCTGCTCTTGTCGCATCCGGATTTTCTAATACATCAATCATGCTGTGGTCTTCACCATTTACAAAAGGAGCATCCATGGAAACAGACCTTCCGGATACTTTCAAAGAATCAGCAATCTTTTCAATCGGCATTTCCAGCAATTGTGATAGTTCGTCTGCCGAGGGTTCGCGTTCAAACTGCTGTTCTAATTTGGAAAATGCTTTTTTTATTTTATGAATAGATCCTACCTGGTTTAACGGTAATCTTACAATCCGTGACTGTTCAGCCAATGCCTGCAAAATAGACTGACGAATCCACCACACTGCATAAGAAATAAATTTAAACCCGCGTGTTTCATCAAAACGTTTTGCCGATTTAATTAACCCGAGATTTCCTTCATTGATCAGGTCAGGCAGGCTTAACCCCTGATTCTGGTACTGCTTTGCCACTGATACTACAAAACGCAGGTTTGCTTTGGTAAGCTTGTCCAATGCATTTTGATCTCCTTCTTTTATTTTCTTTGCTAATTCAATTTCTTCTTCTGCCGTGATCAATCCTTCGCGTCCTATTTCCTGGAGATATTTCTCGAGGCACAGGCTCTCGCGGTTCGTGATGGATTTTGAAATTTTCAGCTGTCGCATGGTTGTTTGTTTAGGGTACTTGTTTACAAACTTACTGATTTTTTATAAAACAAAATATGTTAAGAAAAAATGAAAGACTATACTATTCAGCACCAATTCCAATTTTCAACAATTCAGTCAGATAGTCCGGCAGAAAACAGGATAAATAAAAAAGGCCAGTGTTTCCACCAGCCTTTAAAAGATTTTATTTTATTTTTTAAATTGCGAATCCGTAATATGCACGCAGTCCGTTAGGATAAATACCTTCTACTAATATTCCTGCACCTTTTTTATTTTCAATTACCTTTTGCAATTCATCGGCAGAATTTATTTTTTGGTTGTCAATTTTTGTAATAATAAATCCTTCTTTAATTCCGGCAGCCCTGAATTTTCCAGTGCCAAGATTGGAAAGTTTTACTCCGCCATTAATCCCGAGGCTGTTCATTTCTTCATCAGAGGGCTGCGAAAATTCTGCACCCAGAAGAGAAGCCGAAGCCGTATCTTCATTTTTTTCCAACCTGGTGCTTCCTCTGGTATTGCGTAATTCTACGTTCACAACTTTTTCCCTGTCATCACGCAACAGTGTAACATCCACCTTATCTCCGGGCCTGTAACGTCCTACCTGCTCCTGAAGTTCACTGGAAGTAGCAACATGCACTCCGCCTACCTTAGTTATAATATCACCGGCTTTTATTCCTGCAGTTGCAGCAGCTCCGCCTTCAGTTAAATTTTGAACATACACGCCTTTGAATGTTTTTAAATTTTTGTCATTGGCAAGCTTCTGATCAATATCACTAATGCTGACCCCGATAAATGCACGCTGTACATTTCCATATTCGATAATATCATCCATTACTTTTTTTACAAGATTAACCGGGATGGCAAAAGAATAACCTGCGTACGCTCCCGTATTGGATGCAATGGCGGAATTAATTCCTACCAATTCACCATTTGTATTTACCAATGCCCCTCCGCTGTTACCCGGATTCACGGCAGCATCTGTCTGAATAAAGGATTCAAGCGGAAAACTTCTGTTATCAAGTATATGTATATTTCTTCCTTTGGCGCTCACAATACCTGCAGTTACGGTTGAAGTAAGATTAAACGGATTACCCACCGCAAGCACCCACTCCCCTACTTTAACATCATCTGAATTTCCATAAGGAATAAATGAAAGATTTTTCTGCTCAATTTTCAATAATGCAAGATCGGTGGAAGGATCGGTGCCGATAACTTTTGCTGTATAGGAACGTTTATCATCAAGTGTCACTTCCACTTTTGCGGCATTATCCACTACGTGATTGTTTGTAACAATATATCCGTCTTCGCTGATGATTACTCCCGAACCTGTTGATTGTTGGGGCTGTTGTTCCTGCGAATTTCCATAGAAAAAACCCTGGAAAGGATTATAATAATTCGCATTTCTTTGAGGGTAAGTTGTTTTAACATATACTACAGCAGGAACTGTTTTTTCAGCAGCAGCCGTAAAGGTAAATGCCGAAGCAGGCATATCAGGCTTGTAACTTGCTAAACTGAATTTCTGTTTTTCGGAAATGTTTTTTGTATTGCTTATTTCATCTTTAACAGTTGCTTTATAAACTACAATTCCAGCAAATCCTCCGATGGAGGCAATAAGGAGAGTTCCTAAAAATCTTTTTATTGTTTTCATATATTTTTATTTTTATTAATTTTTTTGTTCACTCATAAAATATGCCACAAAATTATTAGCAGCTTAATGAATGAAAAGTGAATCTACCTGTTAATTTTTTGTTAAAGTCATTAGACAGTATTTCATCCGGAAATAATAACGCATGACCATAAGATTTGTTATACTTGCTAAATAAAATATGAATCTCTCTTTCAGCAAATACGAAGGCACCGGAAATGATTTTATCATCATTGATAACCGAAATAAAGTTTTCAATTCAAAAAATTTTTCGTTGATACAAAAATTATGCAACCGGAGATTTGGAATCGGGGCGGATGGATTATTGTTGCTTAATACTTCAGAAAAGTATAATTACAATATGGAGTATTTTAATGCTGATGGTAATTTAGGTTCCATGTGCGGAAATGGGGGTAGATGTCTTGCTGCTTTCGCAAAACGTTTAGGGTTGATTAATGAAGGGGTTATTTTTGATGCCATTGACGGAATACATTATGCAAGAATTGAAACGTTTGATGAAAAAAATTTCAATGCCATTGTTAATTTGAAAATGAATAATGTGAAAGACATTGAACGAGGCGAGGGTTATTCTTATTTGAACACCGGCTCTCCGCATTATATAACTTTTGTTGATGATCCTGATAAGACGGATGTGATTGCTGAAGGAAGAAAAATCCGTTACAGCGAACGCTTTCGCACAGAAGGAACCAATGTTAATTTCATCTGCTTTAAAAACGAAAACATTTACATACGTACCTATGAACGCGGTGTGGAAGACGAAACGCTTTCCTGCGGAACCGGTGCTGTTGCAGCAGTGCTTGCAGTTGCCGATAGAGGATTTTTAAACGAAAAAAAAAGTTCACTTATCACCAAAGGCGGAAACCTTTCTGTGAGTTTTGAAAAAACAAATGGCGGTTATGAAAATGTTTTTTTAGAAGGACCCGCAACTTTTGTTTTTGATGGAGAAATTGAAGTTGGAATTTAGAGGTTGGAAATTGGATTTTGATAATTGGAGTTTGGTAATTGGTAATTGATTTGGAATCTGGAAATTTAATTTTGTAAAACTATTTGTCAAAAAATAATTTAAATGCTAAAAGGTACTTCAGTAAGATTGCGCGCCATTGAACCCAGTGATATTGACCTTATGTATCAGTGGGAAAATGATGCGGAGGTGTGGAACGTGAGCGGCACTACTTCGCCATTTTCAAAATATACTATTGAAAAATATATTGAAACCTGCAGCCGCGATATTTATACCAATAAGCAATTGCGCCTTGCCATTCAGCTGAAAGATGAGTCTGCAAAAACAGTTGGCTATATTGATCTGTTCGATTTCGAGCCGCATCATCAGCGGGCGGGAATAGGAATTCTGGTTGGTGACAAAGGCGAGCGCAGAAAAAATTATGCTAAAGAATCGCTGCAGCTTTTAATAAAATACGGTTTTGATGTTTTGAATCTTCACCAGCTTTATTGCCACATTCATGAATCGAATCTGGTCAGCTTACGTTTATTTTCAAATGCAGGATTTAAGCAAACAGGAATTCTCCAGGACTGGATCATTAATAATGGAGAATGGGAACGAGTATTTGTCATGCAGTTGTTCAGAGTAGATCCCGAAGAGGAGCTTTAAAAATCTTTGATCAGAGCCTGGTGATGCTGAAGTCGCAAAAGTTTTTTGTTTTATTGTTTTTTTCGCTGCTGGTTTTTTTTATCATCCGGTGTAATTACAAAACATCGAGTCCAGTTACAGAAGTAAAAACATACGCCAGCCTCAACGATACTGTTAAATATGTTGGAATAAATACCTGTCGGCAATGTCATGAATCCATTTATGAAACGTTTATCAAGACGGGAATGGGTTCGTCATTTGATGTGGCATCAAAGAAAAAAAGTTCAGCTAAATTTGATCAGCACGCTGTTATTTATGACGGGGATAAAAATTTTTATTATAAAGCATTTTGGGAAAATGACAGCCTTAAATTTATTGAATTTCGTCTTGATGGAAGAGATACTGTTCACAAAAGAATTGAAACAGTAAATTACATTGTGGGATCGGGACAGCATACCAACTCACATATCATTAACACAAACGGTTTCCTCAACCAGGCTCCAATGACTTTTTATACGCAGAAAGGTCATTGGGATTTACCCCCCGGTTTTGAAAATGGCGGCAACTCACGTTTCAGCAGGTTAATCGGGTTGGAATGTATGAGCTGTCATAACGGATACCCTGAGTTTGTTTTGGGTTCAGAAAATAAATTTGAAAAAATAAAAAACGGAATTGATTGTGAGCGCTGCCACGGACCGGGCGAACAACATGTTGCTGATAAACGGGCAGGAAAAATTCTCGATATTTCAAAAGATATTGATTACTCTATTGTTAATCCTGCAAAGCTTCCGATTGCATTACAGCTGGATATTTGTCAACGCTGTCATGTACAGGGAAACGCAGTGCTCAATGACGGAAAATCTTTTTTTGATTTTCGTCCGGGTATGCATTTGTCTGATGTAATGAATGTATTCATGCCGGTTTATGCCGGAAGGACTGATGAGCATATCATGGCTTCACATGCCGAACGTTTAAAGATGAGCCGGTGCTTCTCCGTGTCATTAAAAGAAGTGGAGAAAAGTAAAACCACTGACGCCTTACGTCCTTATGAGCACGCACTCACTTGTGTTACCTGCCATAACCCGCATGTAAGTGTGCGCGAAACAGATAAAAGTATTTTCAATAAAGCCTGCAAAAATTGCCATACTTCAGTAAAACATAATGAATGCACTGAAAAGCCCAAAATACTTGTTGAAAAAGCAAACAATTGTGTGAAATGTCACATGGTAAAATCAGGCGCAACGGATATACCACATGTGAGAGTAACCGACCATTTCATACGTGTTCTAATGAAAGATTCAGATGTTGATAAAGTGAAAAAGTTTGTCGGAATTGCATGTATCAATAATCCTAACCCTTCTGAAGAAACAAAAGGAAAAGCATTCATCGCTTACTTTGAAAAATTTAATTTTGATGCATCTGTTTTGGATTCTGCATTAAAATATTTTCCCGGTGACTCGAAAGAGGATATTCGCAAAAACTTTTCTTCACTTATTCAAATTTATTTTTTGAAAAAAGATTATTCAAAAATTACTTATTACACAAGTGCAGTTGCTGATGCACTCAGCTTCCTGAACAAAAAATCATTTTCAAACAGCGATGCATGGACTAGCTACAGGATCGGGGAAGCTTATTATAATTTGAATCAGCCGGAAAATGCCTTGCACTATTACAGGCGGTCAGGCGAACTTGCTCCTTATGAGCTCGATTTTCAAAATAAATACGGCACCGCTTTAATGCAAACAGGAAATGCGGAAGAAGCAAAAAAAGTTTTTGAATTCATCATCAGCGAATATCCGAAATATCCTGCTGCCTTTTCTAATCTCGGTTATATTTATCTTACCACAACAGGCAATACTTCAAAAGCAAAAGAATTTTACGACAGCGCCATTGCCTTAAATCCTGACTACTCGCAGGCATGGTATAACATAGCAGGATGGTATGCATATCAGAAAAATTTCAGTGAAGCAAAACGAATACTGAATGCTGTGCTCAAAAAAAACCCGTCTGATGAAAAGGCAAAACAGATTTTGAATTCGCTTAATGCGCTTTGATAGTTTTAAGCTGATTAGAAAAGTTAAAAGTACTTTATTTTAAAAAACTTGTCAATTGAATATATTTATATATTTTTGAACAAGTTTCTGCTTTAATCAGATCTGGCTAAGTAAAAACCATTTACAGGAATTTTGAGAACCATGAGGATGAATTCTTTAAATTACAAGTCAGCGATCCGCGTTTCAGAAAAGTTAAAGTAAGCTTCTTTCAAAAGTTGCTTATAGTGTTTATTAAGGCTCACTTACCTTATTATGCATCATGCTAATATTATTGTTCTCCAAATTTAATCAACTAAACCATGAAAAAACCATTTCTTGCAGTAGCAGCAATTTTAATTTGCACCGTGTGCAGTTTAACTGCCCAGAACTCACCAACTCAAAATCTTATCTGCGATTTAAACCAGTACCAGAGCGTGCGTACCTCTGATTACAGGTGGAATAACCTGCTCATAACCGCATGTCGTGAAATCAATTCAGGCCATTATGAAACGGCTTACAAATTATTAGTGGATGCTTATAATTTAGACACTAAAACAACGGACGGATCGCCTAAAGAATTTGTCAAAACCGAAATTGAAAGAATAAAGAAATTTTTGGATCACCAGGAAAAAGCTGCTGCTGATCCGGCAGTTATTGATGATAAAAGCATTGCCATAACTGCTTCAACCGATAATTCGGGTTATACCGGAAGTTCAGACGGCACCTTGAAAAAAGACGATGATGCTGTTGACGCAAGCGGAGTAAGAACGTTTTCAGAAAAAGAAATGAACGACTTTCATGTAAAAGGGCTGGAAAAAATAAGCGAACTTGAAGACCTGATCAAACGCATCGGGGATAAAATCAGTTCTACTGCTATTGCTGAACACTCCATAGAAAATGCCATGAATTTATTTGACAGTGATGAACACTTTGTGCAGGTTTCAAGTGTAAACAAAGCTGAAAAAATGAAATACCCTACACGAAAATACTTCGAACGTTTGCGTGCATTAAATTACCAGAATGTATTTATTGAGTGGGCCGAATTTCAATACACCTCCGATTTTATACTGGCTCCTGACAGCAAATATCATGGCTACATTGAATTCAGCCAGAAATTTGTGGCTACTAAAGATGACATCATTTCTTATTCCGATAAAACAAGAAAAAAAGTGGAAGTAATTTTAATGCCTTACACAAAAACAGTAGAAGGAAAAGAAACAGAAAACTGGGATATTTTTCTCGGAGACATCAGTGTGGTGCAAACCGGGCAAAAATAATCTATGCGCATGATGCTATGCTGCCTGGCTGCTTTATTTTATTCCACCAAAAGCACTGCACAGGTAAAAGATGATGATTTCAATATTCTATTTGCTTTTGAAGTTCATACGATTGATGACTTCTTTGAACGGTTCAATTTTAAGGACAATACAGCATTTCAGAATTATGTGTCCAAAAACTATCCCGGGAATAATCTCACAAGGTCACAGTTAATTCACAATCTCTTTAATTCAAAGAATCTTGCAGTTAAGAAAGATGAAATAAATTCCTTTCTAACATCAGTTACCGATACCGCATTCCCCGAATTTGTGAATTACAGGGACACTGATTGGTATGCAGAGCTTCATTGCAAGGTGTTGTACAGGAACAAACCCAAAAAACTTACCCTCATTTTAAAAGTGGAGCAATCACCGCAAAAATTTTTCAGGTGGTCGGTTGTATCAGCGAAGGCAGATTTTTTACGAATTAATCAGACAAAGGACAGTCTTAACTATTTACAACAGCCGCCTTACATCAAACCGGATTCAACTTTCAGCAAAAAATATT
Organism: Bacteroidia bacterium; assembly: GCA_039914625.1. Classification (GTDB taxonomy): domain Bacteria; phylum Bacteroidota; class Bacteroidia; order AKYH767-A; family OLB10; genus DATEMK01. The sequence continues at coordinate 10,913 of JBDSOU010000209.1, forward strand.
TTTTATCTCCCGTTTCACATGCTCTTGATTTTATGGATGTGGACAATGTATTCCTTAAAAAATCACATGTGGATGATTATATATATAACGGCCCTCAGTCTCCTGCTCTTCAAAAGCTCATTGACCAGATTAAAAATTCAGAAATAGATTTCGTGGAGGTAATTTCGGTAAAATATCATCTGTTAAAAATACACAGTTGGATTATTGTTGTAGAATATTTTTTAAGAAATGAAAAAAATTCCGGGTGGCTTATCAATAAACTGTTCCCGGCAACCCGTGAGCAAAAGGAAAAATATTTAATAACTGCGCTCAATCTTCCTGCAATGCCTACTTACTGACAGTATGGAAGCTGCTGCAGGCACCCGAACTATGAAGCAGACCGAAACACAAAGAACATCGCATTATATATTTCTAACGTTGAAAATAATTTTATTCATCACAGGATTTGTTTTTTCAGCTGCTGTTTTGCCTGCACAAAACAAGATCATTACCACGCGCGATACTATTTATTTCAGCTATGCAATTAAAAAAAACCTTGTTCCCGATTACCAGACCCTGCTGAATATTATTTCTGATGCATCTTATACTGAAAATGAAGTGGACGCGGTAATCACTAACAAAGTAAAAGGCACCAGGGATTCACGCATTTTTACGGGAGAAAACGCAATTATTGAATTTGACCTGAAACCAGGCGCTGATACCATTAAAGCACTTCGGGCAGATAAAAATGTAATGGATTATCTCAAATTATTTTTCACCAACTATCAGCGCAGCTTTGAAAATACTGTTTCCCTGAACGTGCTCAGCATTTCGCCTTTAAAAAGAACAACTTTTTTTTATTGTACCGTACTGTTTGAATGCGAATATAAAAACACTACCGTCACTGGAGAATCATTTAAAAAATTCAGGCGTGTTGCAGAAGTAAAATTTGAGTATGACAGAAAATGGTACCCGGTAATCACTACCATTTCATTCGCTAAAGCGAACGACCCAGATACGCTTCACGTGTACAGAGACATTACTAAATCAGCTTACGATCCTGAAAAACTTTTTCAGCTGTATGAAGATGAAAAAGAAAAAAAATACCTGTCATCAGCTGACAGGATCAACAATCTGATTTTAGAAGGCGATTTATTGTTTGAAAAAGAAAAATATGACGAAGCGCTCAGCAAATACCTCGAAGCGCGAAAGTTGAATTATTCAAACAAAGAAGCCAACGCATCCGTTGAAAAAGCCCGCAAAATAGTTGCATCAAAAGTTATCAGCCAGAAAGAAGGGGCGCAAAAAGAAATTCATATCATTGCTATGAAAAAAGAAGCACTGCGTTTGCGCGACAACTTTAATTTTAATGCTGCGCGGATACTATGCGATTCGCTCATTAAAGATTACGGTGAAAACGATCCTGAAATAAAAAAGCTGAACACCGAATTGTCAATGATCACTTCCTGCCTCACCGGGATTGAATCTGCTATGGAGCACAATGACCTGAGAGGAGCTGAAATACTTTGCGAAAAAAATATTGCCATAGTAAGCAACCCTGTTTATAAATCTGAACTCTATTACCGCATTGCTATTGCTTATGATTCACTTGACAGGTCGCAGGCAAAAAAAATATCCGATAACCTTGACAGGGCGATTGAGCTTTCAGGCAGGCAGCATAAAGAAGCATTAAAACTTAGAGCGCTGTTCTATATGGACCATGAAGGCGGCATTGCCAGCGCCATTACCGATGCCACACAGCTCATAAGCAATGATTCGCGCGATGCTGAAAATTATCTTTTCAGGGGACGGCTCTATGAGATGGATAAAAGTTATACAAAAGCAATAGATGATTACAGGCAGGCGCTTTTGCTGAATATTAACGATACGGCAATATATCAAAAGAAATCGGCATTGGAATTTAACATGGGCAAATATAATGATGCTGTTAAAACTGCAACAGACGGAATTGCCAGAACATCCTGCTATGGTTTATTATTTTTTAACAGGGGCATTTCAAAAAACAGACTGAATGATTATAGTGGAGCAGGTGACGATTTCAGAATAGCGCTTTCCTGTACCCCTGATGACAAGATCAGGACTGCTGTCAGGAATATTTCAGAAAACTATTCCAATTCAGGAACCACTGCATTCACCAAAGGCAGCTATGAAACTGCAGAAAAAGAATTTACTAAATCAATCCTCATTGACAGCAGCGAAACCGCACTTATCATGCGTGCAAAATGCCTCCTCTACCTTGACCAAAGCGACAGCGCCATAGCGGATCTGAATGCACTCATCCGCAAAAATGAGAATTTTAAGGATGTGTACCTGCAGCGGGGCATTACCAATGCCCGACTTGGAAAAGTGGATGATGCGTTTGCAGATTTTGAAACCGAAACAAAAAAGAACAGGAAAAATGCCCGTGCATGGTATGCAAAAGGAAACTTAGAATTAATTCAGAAAAAGTATAGTGAGGCAGCCACCAGCTTTGAATTTTCTGCCACTATTGAGCCAAACGATTCTGTCTGGTACAAGGCTGGTTACGCTTACTTTCTGAATAACAACTTCACTAAAGCAATTGAGGCTGGCGCCAAAGCAACTGATATTAACCTGAAATTGCAGAAGGCATATATCCTCTGTGCGAACTCTTTTTATAATAAGAAACAATATAATGAATCGGTTAAAGAATTTGAAAAAGCCATTAAAGCCGCCAACGCTGATGATGAACTGCTCTTCACCTACTCTTCTGCACTCGAATCCTCCGGTGATTATTTAAAAGCCTCCCGGAATTATGACCTCCTTTTTAAATCAGAACTATATAAAGACACTGCCCTTCTGCGTTCAGCTATCTGCCTTGTAAAAAGCCGTAGCCCTGTTAATTATAGTGCAGCGCTCAATAAATTCAAACGCTATATATTTTACAACAGCCATACCGATATGAGCGAGGTGTATGCATGGACAGCCTATTCTTACCTCTCGCTTGATTCTGTAAAAGCTGCAGATGAATTTATTGACAAAGCTGAAATTGCGAATGCTTTCAACACCATGCTGCAATATGTATATGGCTGCAGAAAAGCAATGAGCCGGTCGTTTGATGAATCGGTTAATTATCTTGAACGGTCCTTTACCGATATAGAACTTACCAAAAGCTATATAGAAACAGAACCCCTGCTTGAAGAGTTCCGGAAAAACTCCACAACTAAAGTGCGGCTTACACTGTTAATTGAAAAATATTTTAAAGTGAAATAAACTTTTGACAATACTTCACCCAACTGCCAGGTTAAACCAATTATTAAAAACTAATGACTGAAATTAACTTTGTAAAAAATTTACTTGATGACCAATTTATTGTTGAAAAAGATGGCCAGGAGTTTATTGCGATAACAGAAGAAAGTTATTATGCCTGTGGTCGGTGTTCTTTCACCGACTACGAGGAAAGAAAATAGCTTAAATAAAATAATTCTCTTGCTTTCACCCAACAACCCGCGCCAATTCACGGTTCTGGCAGGCACCTGACTCATCCTCCGAAAGAGTCTGCTGTACAACAAAATCCATTTCGTTTTTTTTAATCAAGCTGCAAAATCAAGAAATTATTAGTATGTTTGTTTCGGGGTTACACATGTTGTGCGCTATTTTAACGCTCCGAACAAATTGGGATCTCAACATCAGACATTTTTGCAATAAAATATTAAACACAGAATCATGGTAATAGCAGTTAACACCCGTCTTATAGTTAAAAATAAATTTTGCGGAATTAGTTGGTTCGCTTATGAATCTTTAAAAAGGGTTGCTCAGAGTCACCCTGAACACAAATTTTTGTTTCTCTTTGACAGACCATATTCTAAGGAATATGTCTTTTCTGAAAATATAACACCAGTTGTGATTGGACCATCAACTCGTCATCCTTTCCTTTGGTATTGGTGGGTAAAGTTTTCGCTGCCTAAAATATTACATAAGTACAAGCCAGATTTATTTCTGTCACCTGATGGATTTCTTCCATTAAACTATAAAGGGAAAACCGTAAACGTAATTCATGACGTTGGCTTTGAACATTTAAATGATAATCTTCCATTCTTGGCAAGAACATTTTATAAAAGATACTTTCCACTTTTTGCAAAACAAGCAACACGGATTGCAACCGTTTCTCAATTTTCTAAAGAGGACATTATTGGTACATACAACATTCCATCCGGGAAAATTGATGTTATTTATGATGGAGTAAATGAGTCGTTCAAACCAATAAGTGAAGTACAGAAAAAAATAGTACGAAAAAAATATACGAAGGACAATGAATATTTTATTGCAATCGGCAGATTGCATTTAAGAAAAAATACTCAACGCCTTTTGCAAGCATTTGATGTCTTTAAATCGTCAACTACTTCATCAGTAAAAATGGTAATTGTTGGTAACATTAAATGGCAATCTCAAGAAGTAAAGGACGTTTATGATAAAATGAAATTTCGTGAGGAAGTTATCTTTACAGGCAGAGTAGAAATTGATGATTTAAAAAATCTAATGGGTGCGGCATTAGCATTGGTATTTGTTCCTCACTACGAAGGATTTGGACTTGCAATTATGGAAGCAATGAATTGTGATGTTCCGGTTATTTCTGTTAACACTACTTCGTTACCTGAAATAGCAGGAGATGCTGCTTTATATGTAAATGCTTTATCAGTTGATTCAATCAAAGACGGTCTGCTTCGCATTTATGAAGACGAACATTTACGAAACGACTTAATAGAAAAAGGAAGAAAACAGAGGGAACTTTTTTCATGGGATAAAACAGCTGTTAATTTATGGGACACAATTAATATTGCGATGAATGGACATAACAAAATCAAGGAAATAATTGAGGAAGAATTATATTATAGAGTTTCTTAGTGCTTTGACCTCATAGATTCCGCCTTTTCGCGACTCTTTCAGGTGTCCATTCGTTCAACTTTCTCTTTTAGGCAGAAGTTAAACTGCTCGAATTATTTCAGGTCTTAACAGGTAAATCTTACCAATACGGTTATAAAATAATTCAAATAAAATTGGTAAAAAATAGAAAATGAGCAACCTTGTTCATAATTAATAAGGAGTACCATCGGCAAATCAGAAAAGATTAGTTACTTTTACCGTTCAATATTGCCCAAATCAAAATCATTAAAAAATTAATATCGGGTAAAAAGTTTTATCTGGTAATTGCATTGCTTTTTTCAGTCCTCATACCGGCATGGGGACAGAATATTTCCATGTTTAACGGTACCGTGAGCACCTGCGGTGGAATTTTGTATGACAGCGGAACCGATACTTCTGACTATTCGTCCAATGAAACATACGTTTTAACCTTTTGTTCTGATGTTCCTGGTAAATGTGTAAGTCTCAACTTCACCGGCTTCGATCTTGAAAATAATTTTGATTTTTTGTATGTCTATAACGGCCCAACGGCAACCTCTCCCCTGCTGGGAACTTTTACGGGTAACAATTCACCCGGAATCATTACTGCTACTTCCGGCTGCCTCACTGTAAAATTTGTTTCGGATTACACAGTAAATAATGCCGGGTGGAGGGCTATTATCAATTGCGGCTTATGCCCCGTAAACGGCTGCCCAACGTGTAACGGGGGAGTGCCGCCTGCAAACGATGCCTGTGCTGGTGCAGAAAATCTTGGTGCGCTGCCCGTGCCTGCAGCCTGCCCTGGCGGACAGGGTCAGCCTGTTATTTTTAATACTACTAACATTTGCGCTACTGCCGAAATTCCTTATAACGCTCTTCAAAATTGCGACCCCGTAGGCAACATGGCCATTCCGGCAAGCGATGTGTGGTATAAATTCACTGTCACAGGCCCCATTTTGAATGTTACCATAAATGGAATGATCACACCCGAAGTAGGATTGTATTCCGGCAACAGTTGCAACAATCTTGTTCCGAGGGGATGCGCCATCGGTGGCGGAGGCTTTTTGAATACTTCTTTTTCCGGGCTTGCTCCCGGGCTGTACTATCTCCGGGTTAGCGGAGGAACTCTTGCTGATCAATGCAATTTTAATTTAACCCTTCAGAATAATTTAGATTGCCAGGGCTGCATTTCTCAAACCACCCTCACTGTTAACCCTCTGCCGCAAAACGGAATTTACCTTGCGGGAACTACAGTAAATTTTTGTTTGCAGATTTCTGATTTCAGCCCCACTTCTTCCAACTGGCTGCACGCGGTAATCCCCACTTTCGGACCCGGATGGGATGTAACTACCCTTGTGGCCGCACCACCGCAATCCTGTTCAGGCAATGGTACGTGGAGTTGGTATAACCAGCAGGTAACATCATCAGCAAACGGTTCTTCTGCCGGACCAGGATTTTTTTACGAAACTGCAGCCGGAAACCAGAATGGAATAGCTGATAACGATCCCGGAAATAATTTCGGAGACAATTTCTCAAATAATTGTGCCTGGAATTTCTGTTTCAGCATTCATACACAGAACCAGGCTAATTGCATAAATGGAGCAAACCTTAATATATTTTTTGATACCTATGGAGATGGCGAAACAGGAGCATGGACATCAGTTGCCTGCTCCGGTGATCCTGTCAATGATTTTTTTGCCACGCTTGCCTGCTGCATTCCCCCGGGGGTAATGGTAACCAATCCTCTTTGCAACGGTCAAACAGGCAGTGCTATTGGCACCGGGTATGGTAACGGACCCTGGACATTTAAGTGGAAAAATTCAGGCGGTACTGTTATCAGGCTGGCAAACAGTACGACTACTGACCAGATTCTTAATCTTGGTCCGGGAAGTTACTCGCTGTCAACTATTGATGCATTAGGCTGTGAAACATCTGTAAGGTTTGATCTTGTGTCTCCACAAATTTTGTCTGCAACGGTTGTAGCAATTGATACAAAATGCGCACTCAATAATGGTAAAGTCACTGTGAATGCCACAGGAGGAACCGCTCCGTATTTATACAGCACTAACGGAATAACATGGCAGACATCAAATATTATTACAAACCTCGCACCGGGTGCTTATAATATTGTTGTCAAGGACGCGAACGGATGCCTTTGGGGAGCTGTTGTTAATATAGCCGCTTCAACTTTCCCGGTAATTTCAAATCTCACTTCACAAAATATTCTTTGCTATAACGGAACGGATGGAAAGATTAATATAGTTGCAGGAAGCGGTTCTCCTCCATACAATTATAGTGTAACCAACGGGCAGTTCTACCAGTCTAACCCCAATTTCAGTAACCTGCCTGCCGGTACCTATCAGGTGGTGGTGAAAGATTCAAAAGGCTGCACAGCTCAAGCAACAATTAATCTTACTCAGCCTCCGCCTATAGATTTGGAGTTAATTATTATCAATGCATCGTGCAACGTTAATGATGGAAACATTACAATGAATGTCCTCAGCGGTGGTGTCGGTGCACTGACATACAGCATAACAAACGGACTTAATTTTCAGACCTCAAATGTGTTTAACAACCTGTATGCCGGTGTTTATTTTGTTCAAGTGGCAGACTCTAACGGATGCCTTGCTTATGATACAGCTATAGTGAACAGCATGAATCCTCCGGCAATTAACAGCATTACAGTTGTTGATTTAACATGCTACCATTCCGCCAATGGCAGTCTCACTATTAATGCAAGCGGTGGTGTGGGACAACTTCAGTACAGCATTGATAACGGCATTACATTTTCCACGTCTAACACATTCAATAATCTTACAGCGAACCTGCATGTAGTAATCGTAAAAGACCAAAACAATTGCCGGATACATAAATTGACAACTGTTTACGAGCCGGCACAAATTCTTGTCAGTGCGATTTATTTTTCTACCACCTGTGGGCTTAACAACGGTGCAATGACTTTCTATGTTGCCAACGGACTGGGAGTACCGCCCTATGAATATTCTATTGACAACGGAACTACCTGGCAATCATCAGGAATATTTTCAAACCTTCCGTCAGGCACTGTAGTCGTTGTGGCACGCGATGTAAATGGCTGTACAGCCGTGCGGGTCAGCCAGGTTGGCACTTCTTCAATACCTGTGGCATCCGCACTGAACATCACAGATATATCCTGCAACGGCTCAGTTACCGGGTTCATTGACGTCACAGCCACCGGAGGCATACCGCCCATTAAATACAGTATTGATGGAGGAACCACTTTTTCAACTGTCAGCAGTTTTACTGATCTTGCAGCAGGAAATTATAACTTGAGGATAAAGGACAATGTTGATTGCACTTCCGATACCACCTTTGTTATTGCTGAACCGCAGCCGCTCGTTTTAACAGCAACTTCCCTTGATGCCCGTTGCAACCTTACCAATGGTTCAATCACTATGAATGTTTCAGGAGGTATAAGCGCTTATGTTTACAGCATTGATGGCGGATTAACCTTTGATTCATCAAATGTTTTTATCAACCTTCCTTCCGGCAACTATAAAATTGTTACTATGGATGCTAATGGTTGTATTGAAGCTGCAACTATAATTATTAACGATGCTCCCGGTCCACGGATAACAGATACGCTGACAACTCCGCAAATCTGTGATGGAGTGGCAAATGCTTCCGTTTCTATAACTGCCGTAAGCGGTACAGGAATATTGGAGTACAGTATTGACAGCGGAAATACTTTTTATAATGATTCGGTTTTTCAAAATATATTTTCAGGAACTTATTATGTATATGTCCGGGATGCGAATGGTTGCAGGGACAGTTTAACTGTCATATCAGGTATATACAATTCACCAGTGATTGACCAGGTCATAACAGCAAATCCTTCGTGTGCCGGTTTAGGAAATGGCAGTATCTCTATCAATGCATCCGGGGGCAATGGCCTGTTGTTATACAGCATTAATGGCGGAACGGATCTTTATACTGCAAATAACTTTGATTCACTTATTGCGGGAACTTATTATGCTGCAGTCACTGATACTAATAACTGCCTTGTAGTTGACACTCTTGCTATCAGCCAGCCTGCTGCTTTAGCTTTTTCAAATGTCATTACCCCTGAAAAGTGCAATGGCAATGATGGCACAATTGCTCTTTATGTTTCAGGTGGAACCCAGAATTACCAATTCGGCTTAAACAACAATGCTTTTGTTGCCGATTCTGTTTTTACCTCTCTTGATTCAGGATTTTATCATGTCATCATAAAAGACGCGAACGGATGCCTCGACTCTGCAAATGTTTTTGTACCATTCAGTCCTGCCCCTGTTATTAACACAATCAGTTTAGCTGATGAATCCTGTAATGCTTCTGACAATGGTTCGATAACAATTAATGCTTCAGGAGGAAGCGGAGTTCTGTCCTTCAGTAACGACAACGGAGTGACTTTCCAATTATCAAATACTTTTGACAGTCTTGTTACTAATAATTACATGATTATTATTTCTGATACTAATAATTGTTTCATTGATTCAATAGTTACGATCACCCAACCTCCTGCAATTATATTCAACTATCAAAGTGATGCGGCAAATTGCAGTTTCAGCAATGGCTCAATTCATGTGAGTGCAGTTGGCGGAATCGGTCCATTAACGTTTAGCATAAATAATTCAGGAGTATTTTCTTCTGATACAAATTTCCTGAATCTTGCTTCGGGTAATTATGTAATTACAGTAAAGGATTCTATGAATTGCACAGAAGATTTTATTGCTTCTGTCAGCAACCTGAATGGCCCGGTAATTCAATCAGTCACCTCAACCGATATAAATTGTAACGGAATCAATACGGGCTTTATAATAATTAATGCCAATGGCGGTTCAGGTTTATTATCATTCAGTATTGATAACGGCCTTACATTTCAATCTTCAAATTCTTTTATCAATTTACCAGCTGCAACTTATAACATAATCATTGAAGATACGGCCGGGTGCCAGGCAACAAACTCTGTTGAAATTCGGCAGCCTGTTCCGATTGTTATCAACCACCAGGTAATTAATGCAGCCTGCGGGCAGAGCAATGGCGCCATTACTTTAGTTGTTACAGGAGGCTCGACACCCTACATCTATTCCATTGACAGTGTTAATTACCAATCCTCACCACAGTTTAGTAATTTACTTGCCGGATCGTTCATGCTTTCAGTGAAAGATTCAAATGAATGCATTAAATACTATCCTGTTTCTATCAATAACCTTCTTGCTCCATTGATCAATTCTGCTACACAAAAGAATCTAACTTGTTATCACAATCAAACCGGTGAGATAAACATAACTGCTTCCGATGGAACCGGAATGCTGAACTACAGCATTGACAACGGAACAACCTTTCAACCTTCTAATGTGTTTAATCAGCTGAATGCAGGCACTTATAATGTTGTTGTGCAAGATCAGAACAACTGCATTGCGAGTTCATTGCTGCAACTTTCAGAACCTGATTCACTGATTTTGAATGCCACCTTTCTAAATGAAATATGCAGCAATCATAATGGAAGCATTTCTGTTAATGCTACTGGCGGATCAACCCCTTATTTGTTTTCGGGTGACAGCGGCCTAGTGTATTCATCACAAACAAATTACACTTCACTGAATGAGGGTGTTTATAATATTGTAGTCAAAGACTCTAATACCTGCAAAGTGATTCAGCAGGTTGTAATTACAGACCTTTCCGCACCCCAGATTTTAAATTATGTAAGTGCTGATGTGAATTGTTTCAATGGCAATGACGGCAGCGCTATTATTAGTGCCGCAGGTGGAAATGGAATTTTATTATATGCCCTGGATACAAATCAATTGCAACAAAGCAATGTTTTTACAAACTTGTCCCAAGGCAATTATCTTATCTCGGTAATGGATACTAACGGTTGTAAGGATACTGTTCATGTAATAATTTCCCAGCCGGTGAATCTCAGTGCTGCAGCATCGCATGTAAATACAAATTGCTTTGGCTCCCCGGATGGCACCGCAACTGTTGTTGCCGCAGGAGGAAGTCCCAATTATTCCATTTATTGGTCGAATGGCGCAATAAACAATTTTGCGCTTACAGGGCTAATTTCGGGAACGTATTACTTCACGGTGACCGATCAGCATCTTTGCACGGTAAATGATTCTATAAAAATAACACAACCACAGGAGTTATTAATTATACATACAGCAATTAATGGTTCCTGTGCTGGTTCTGCAAATGCTTCAGCGAGTGTAACTGTAACTGGCGGAACGCCAGGATATAGTTATGCATGGGCGCCTGTATCAAGCAATACCAATTATGCAAATAACCTCACAGCAGGTAACTATACAGTAACAGTTACCGATGCTCATGGATGCACTAAAGACCATTCGATTATCATCACAAATCCGACACCGGTTGTTGCACAATTGCAGGTTACTCCTGTTAATTGTTATGGCGGAAATGACGGAAAGATAGTTGTAAATACTAATGGTGGAAATCCCCCTTACAGTTATTCATGGAATGGCATGAATCTCAGTAGTAACACTGCCGATTCACTGGCTGTGGGAAATTATTCTGTGTTTATTACTGATATGAATGGCTGCACACTGGAGCAAACAGCTTCGGTTTCTTCTCCTTCACAAATAAATGTTTCAGGCAGTATCAATAATGCAACTTGTTATGGCTATGCGAATGGAAGTGTAAATTTAGCCGCCAGCGGAGGAGTTCCGCCCTACCTGATCAGCTGGTCAAACGGCACTACCCAATCTGCGGCCGGGAATCTTTTTGCAGGCAACTATTCAGTTACTGTCAGCGATGTTCACAATTGTACAAAGCAGGTTTCTTTCCTTATTACCGAACCGACTGTTGTTGTTGTTTCTGTTACCCCTGTTGATACATTGTGTATTGGTCAGCAGACATCCTTATTGTGCAATGCAAGCGGTGGTGCCGGTTCATATACATACACATGGAGTACCGGGCAAACTTTGCAGGCGATCCAGGTAGCCCCTATAGTCAGCAATAGTTATACAATCCAGGTAACTGATACTAACGGATGCTTATCCAACCTTGATACATCGTTTGTATTTGTTTATCCGCCTCTGCAAATTTCAGTTTCACCTAATGATACTATATGCCAAAAGGAAACGGTGACGATTAGCGCTGTTCCTTCAGGCGGTAATGGCGGACCTTACTTTTATACATGGGACCCTGTCAATTCAACATCACAACAAATCAATGTTCGACCCGATACCACTACAACTTATATGGTTTCCATTAGTGATCATTGCACAGTACATTCTGTTGCAGGATACGTAACAATAAAAGTAAATCCGTTACCCCTTGTTGGTTTTGCCCCGGTTCCATCAGAAGGCTGCCAGCCACTTACGGTTAATTTCACAGATGAGACCATTACACCACTAGGATCAGTTTATGATTGGAATTTAGGTGACAACAGTCCGCACCAGAATATCCCTAATCCTGTACATGAATATACCGTCAGCGGAAGCTATGATGTCACACTCACTGTGACCACACCTGAAAAATGTACAGATTTATTAACCCTGGCAGATGCGGTAAGTGTGTTTCCCCTTCCTGAAGCAGCATTTACCCTTGATCCGAAAACGGCAAGCATGTTTAACCCGCGCATTACTTTCACCGATGAAAGCATGCTTGCTGTTGAATGGAACTGGAATTTCGGTGACGGTACAGGCGTTTCCGCTCTGCAAAACCCTGTTTATATATATGGCGATACGGGAACGTTCACTATACGCTTGATAGCTTCCACGGATCATGAATGCCGCGACACTTCATCGAATGAAGTGCAGATTAACGGGGAGTTTACGTTCTATGTTCCCGATGCTTTTACACCGAATGCTGACGGCAAAAACGATTTCTTTACTCCTTCGGGATTTAATTTTAAAGATTACTCCATTCTTATCTTTGACCGATGGGGACAAAAAGTTTTTGAAGGATCCGGAGTAAATTCAGAATGGAATGGAAAACAAAATAACTCAGGTCCCGCCTGCCCACAGGGTGTCTATGTTTATAAAATCCAAACACACGATCTGAAAAACAGGCTCAAGTTGTATGAAGGAAAAGTCAATTTGATACGATAAGAGCGCTCTTTCACTGTTGAATCATATAGCTGGCTCTCATCTTAATAAAAGTCTCCTCCCCTGCTTTCATAGTCACATTTGTTTCTATTAATTTATCCCCGGTAAATTTTAAAGCATAGTTAATTTCAAAGTTGCTTTGTTCACCTGAAAAGACAAGCCTGTTGAAATTTATATCGGAAGCCTCGCTTAAAAACAAATGCTGGCGTAACTGCCCTTCGAGAATTTCCTGTATCATATTCATGAAGCAGGAAGCCGGAGCAACAGGCAGACCTTCGAAATGGCCATTATACGCCTCATAAAGGGGATTCAGTGAAACATTCACAGAAAGCTGATTTTTCCCAGGTGAAAGTATCGATGCTTTTGTAACTAAATAAAATTTTTTTTCCGTAAATATATTTTTCATTTTATTGACAGGCTGCGACATATCTTTCAAAGCAACCTGAATTTTAAATATAACTTTATATAGTATTGGCAAAAGAAAAACCTGCCATACATAAATAAAAAATAGGTATTGTATAGTCTTTCAGTAATGATCTCAGCATTGACGAATCTTTAAACGATAAATTTTAATGCGGTCCTTTTAATGGCAGAGTTTGCCCCCCTAATTCCCCGTATTAACAATCAGCTTCAAAGTCTTTGAATCAAAACTATCAGAGACCTTTACAAAATAAATTCCGGCAGCAAAAGAAGATACATTTAAGCTCATTTCATTTGCGCCTTCATTCAGAAAAATGTTTTTGTCAAAAGAAGTCACCAGGCCTCCTAACGCATTAAAAATTTGTATGGTAACATTATCTCTTTCCGGCATTGATATTTTCAATGTTGCTTCACCGTGAACAGGATTTGGATTAATAGCCACGGCAAACTTACTTTCAATTTTACTTTCAATTTCCTTACAATTAACTGTAACAATAACAGGCGGAGAAACTCTTGTACAACCATAAGCATCGGTAACTTTCACTTTGTAAGCACCTGTTGCTTTAGCTATATAATTTATAGAAGTGGCACCTGAAACTGGTATTCCATCCTTTCTCCATTGATAAGAATAAGGTCCGGAATTAGCTTTGATCTTGACACTATCACCATTGCAAAATGTAGTTGATCCCTGTGCAGACGCTGTAGATTTTACAACCCGGTAAACAATTAATTTGTTTGGCGAGGTCCTGTTGCATCCTGATACCGTATTAGTAACTTTTAACTTATAATTTCCTGCATTCACTGCACTAAAAGTTTGTGCAGTTGCACCGGCAATATTAACTCCACCCTTTATCCACTGATAGCTTAAATTGTTACCACTATTGGCCGTAAGCATTACAAGCTGATAGGCACAAACTGTATCAGTTCCCGCGGGTGTAATAGCAGCTGCGGGATTCGGATTTACTTTGATATAGCCTGTTTTGGTAACTGAATTACTTCCGCGGGTACTTGCAACCGTCAGCGATACACTGTAGGTTCCTGTCGAAGCATAGATAACCGATGGATTTTGAAGGCTGGAAGTTGAAGGATTTCCTCCCGGGAAGGACCACAACCAGGTATCGGGAAGATTGGAAGATGCATCCGTAAAATTCACCTGCATACCCGGGCAGACTGCTGTTACATTTCCTGAGAAATCAGGAACAGGAGCATTACATGCCGGGTATATATTTCCCTGTACCATAGTTGAAAGACCGATGGGATCAGTTACTGTTAATTCTATCCTATAGTAATAAGTACTGGTTCCATCGCAGTCTACGGGCGTAAGCACGGTGGTCGTTATCCTGTTTGTATCGCCTGCTTCGGGATGTTCGTGGCTGTTATGATGTAAAAATGTTTGCCACTCATAGCTCAATAAATGATCAGGGCTTTCAGCATCTAAAACATTTGCCTGCAACGACTGGATAGTATTATGTGACATTGTAAATAAGTCCCCATTGGTGAAACTTGTAATAGTAACCTGTGGAGGGGTATCGTTGACATAGACATTCAGCGTTTTAATGCTTGTCTGCCCAATATTATCTGTCACTGTGAGAGTAACTGTAAAAGCAACCGGGCTGTTAGTTAACGGATTAAAAGTATGCATCGGGTTTGGGGCATTGCTGATTGGAGTGCCGTCACCGAAATTCCATGAATACGATAATGGAAGATTTTCCGGATCGGTGGAATTGATGCCTGTAAAATTAACCAATAAAGGTTTTGAGCCATAAATAACATTTTGAGAAGCAACGGCTACAGGAGGATTGTTAACCGATGTTGTATAAACAATTTTATATATATCAGAAGGATAGCTTATATAATACAGCCACTCGTCTTTTGGATTATATTCCACATCTACAACAGGGCCCAAGCCATAAGCAAAATACTTAATCGAATCCAGGGCGTTGCCAGAGCCAAATTTGAAATTAATAATCCAGTTGTAAACATAGTCACCATGAAAATAGGTATTTTGAAATTCCTGAGGGTATTTAGTCCCTGTGTACCATGCACCTCCTACAGAAGCGTTTCCTTTAAAATCATAACCTTTAACAGGAGAAAGAGCATTACTCACGCTGATTTCAGAAGCATTGTTCCCTGTATAAGTCCCCGTTCGTGTCAAATCCACATTATGATCCCAATCAGAGGCGGGACGGGTATGTACAAAGTGCGGAATATTAGCCGGTATTTGTTGTGAGGCATTGCAGGGATTCGGAAATGACGGTGCCAGGCTGGCCTGTATTAAAAGATCATTAAATCTGAAAAACTGGTTGGTACAGCCTCCACCGTATAGTGGATTGGGCGCATCTTTGTTAAAAGGGGACGTTATATTCACATATCCGAAACTGGGAGTAAGCCCTTCAAATCGCGGCCAGCCGAAATTAAGACCCGGACCGGTTGCAACATCGATTTCTTCCCACGCATCCCACCCGACATCACCTATAAACAAAACTCCGGGATCGCCTGCTGAAATATCAGTACTTCCTGTTCCGGGACGAATCGTCATTCGAAACGGGTTCCGTAATCCCAAATCCCAGACTCTTGATTTTGCCGAACGGGGCTGGGCTGCATCGTAATAAGGATTTGAGGAAAGACCGTTTCCCGTTGCAGGATCAATTCTGAGAATTTTTCCATTGAGGCAGTCAATAAGCTGAGAACGGTAAGCGCCCACATTTTCTTTATCACGAATGATAGTATCTGTTATTGCCTGCTGCCAATATGTTAATCCGCCACCACTATCAACTGAATTATAGGATGCCCCGTCTCCGGTACTTATCAGCAACGAACCATCCGTCCCAAAAACTAATTGACTTCCACTGTGTGATTCATGCAATACTGAAACCCCGGTTTTTTTGTTTTCACCTATAAGAATTAAACGGCTGTTTGGAATTATTGTTGAAAAGTTTGTAGCTGAATTTGCCGTATAGCGGGTAAGCCGCACAATGGTAGCATTAAAATATTCATTTACGGCTGCATTATAATTTCCTGTCCCGTAATTCATTAGGTAATGACGATCCACAGTATAAAAAAGATAGAAATAACCGTTTATTCTGAAATTCGGATCAAGAATAAATCCGTTTAAACCGTGATCGCGCCAGTTACCAACCTCTTCGCTTATATCAAGCAACGGGAGTGAAATCTTTACTCCGTTGGTATCAATTACCCATACCTTACCGGCTTTTTCCCAAACATAAGCCTGACCGGTAGCATCAAAACGGATACCTTCCACTTCGTTCCAACCTGTTTTAAACAACTGAACGCTGAAGTTAGGAAGCGGCTGCGCAAACAATAAATCAGAAAAAAGGGTTGCAGATAAGAAGCAACAAATAATTAACAACCTGGTACTGCCGGTTATTTTTGGAGTAACGAATTTATTATTGTGTTTTGGTACCATTTGAAATTTAAATTTAGAGAATAAAACGACATAATACGAAATTACAAAAATTATTTTATTTCTGTCAAAAATTAAGCCAGATAAATATTAATTTTCTAATAAATTTCATTTTTTTTCCCCAGGTTTTTCCGGAGAAATCGAGATTCTTTTGGGGGTTGTTCTGAGTTTAACGAATATAAATTACGCGTGGTTACAGAAAATTAATAAATTTTTGTAATATGTAAATGAAATTGTTGGATTTAAGAACTTTTTTCAGGATCTTCAACTATGTTGTCAAAGTTATTTTTAATAAAGTTTATTGGATAAACTTTTTTTAAAAGAAAGAAAATGATTACTTATACCATTACTTACATTAAATTAGTCCAAACCTAAAAACGGTATAATGCCTATAGAGTAGCTGTTTAGTCCAATCTCATTGGACTATTACAGATACCCTATCGGTATTAATTGAGTTTTTAATAAATAAGTTTTTAATAAAAAAGATCGTGTGAATATTCATTTTTTACAAACGTTTTTGTGGTAATTTTCATTTTGTTAAAAAATAATTTTGAAAAACTTCACTTCGGTTTATTTGAATAATTTTAGTAATTATTCGCATTTATGTGGATTAGCATTTATTTCAAAAATAAATCCAATGCAGCAATATTTTAAAGTCCAATTTTTGTTCAATCACCCCAATTTATAAAATCTTTTTATTGTTGAAAACTTTTTTTGGAAATCTGAAAACTTTCATTTAAGTTTGAAGCCTTATTTAGACTTCATCCATTACCTGTTCTCGATCCCCACTGAGAAAACAACAAAGATGAAGAGTTGTAATTTTTTTTATTAACATACTATTTTAAAGAAAATAGTTTAATAAACGTTTTGAAATTAAGCTAACCTGAGTGAAACTGAATGTCAGCCTCTATTTCCGTAAATCCATTCTGGATCGAAAACTTTTCTTCATCATCTGAAACCTTTAAAGGTATAACAGAATCCCTTAAAGAAGTATCTTTAAAGTTTAAATTATTTACTTCAATTGCTTTTGAGAAATGCGGCATTGTGCTTTTTGACAATGAAACATCCATTGAAAAAATTAAATCTTTTATACGCGTAAAAATGAATGCCGGTTGTCCTAATATTTTAGCCATTGCAGTTAAAACAAAGCACATTCATAAAACAACATACTGGGCGCTGTTTAAAGAAGGGGTTACCGATGTATTGTGTTGGGAAAGTTTGTTCCTTGCGAACCAGGTAGTCGCTGATCGCATTGAACGATGGTTAACTATTGAACGTTTGCTTCATTCTCCTAAAATAAAGGAAATGCTTATTGGAAATTCTGACCGATGGATGCGTTCACTC
>JBDSOU010000012.1:0-14889 GCA_039914625.1 Bacteroidia bacterium
TCCTCCGCCAAGGCTTCGCGCACTGTAATCATTTAAATAAGTCTGCCCTTCAGGAGAAGTTATATACTTTTCGGGAGTATTATGAAATTTGAAGTATTCATAAAAAGGACCTACCCTTAACGACTGATATTTTCCTATGCGCCTTTTCAAAGACGGATAAAGTTGCAGCCTGTCAAATGTCAACTTGTAATACGAATCTGCAACCGGCTCCCTTGTTGTTTCATTTCCAAGTCCGAAAAAGTTAGTGGAGCTTTTAGGAGCAAGCAATGAAAAATCTGTATTGATGCCCCATTTACCTATCACATTAGGGAAATCACCCTTATATTTAAAGTTAAATGAACCGGTGGTCACAGCTACGTTGCCAACTATTCTTTGAAAGCTTGCGTAAGGTGTTTTACGAAAGCCCTGCCGCCTGATAACTACTCCGCCACCAAGAAACACACCATCATCCACGTTATATCCAAAAAATGTAGCGGGTGCAACTACGTTATAGTTATAAGATAAATAATTGTAATCATTAATATTTTTATCGGAGGAGGTTAAGTTTTTCGCTTCATGACCGAGTGAAAGCGTATTTTTATGCTTGTCGTCATACACTTTTGTTTTTTTGCACCACCCGCTTACACGCGATGCATCAGTAATGCTATCCTTTCCGTCACCGCCAATAATGCGGATTAAAATTCCTTTATTCACACGGCCTGTAACGTTAAAGATATCTTCACCTCCCATGCCGTAAATCCTTACTTCTTGTGTGTCATCCGTTTTAAAAGTCCGGTCATAAATCAAACGTCCTTTTTCACCATGTTCCTGATCATACATTTTTACAGAGGTAGAATCATTGCTCATCCTGTTGATCTCGAAAATTTCTTTTTTATCGCTTCCCTTAACATCTACATACTGCGAAAGGAAGTCATAGTATCTTTGAGCAAAAGAAGGTATCTTATCTCTCCTTGCTTTCAGCTTGCTTGTAATTTCTGTTCCATCAAGCTTATAAATAGGATCCGGAAATTGCCTGATGGAATGTTCAATTTTATCATCTGTCAGCTCCTGCTTCAGGTCGTTTGCTATTCGGTCCCAATCTTCTCTTGATAACTCTGAAAGAAACGCATGGTCAAAATTGCGTGCATTGAAATTGAGCCCCGGTACGTCCCGGATATCATCTTTAAAATCCTGAAATTTTCTTAACACCCATTTTCGTCCTGAAATCCATGGGAACACTCCGTCAAACTTTGCAAATGCCTGGTCCCTGTCGCGGGGTATAGCCACATAATATTTATCTTCTGCCTTTAGTTGTTTGCAGTGTTCTGCATTTTCTTCTTCATTGCATTTAATCAGTCCCCATCTCCATTGATCTTCGTGCCTGTCCCAGTCATTGATCCACATGTCAAACAGCCTGCTTTTTAAAAGGGCATATTGATCAATCCTGTTTCCATTGTCCTTCTGGAGGACATCGAGCAATTTAAAGGAGCTGATAGCTTCTTTTGCATAACCGAAATTTTCCGATGGCGTGAATTTTCCATCTGCACGCTGTTCTATAAGCGCGAGCGTGTTTGCAAAATCTTTCCTGTATTCTTTGAGCTTGGGGTCATTGGGAATATAAACCATTCTGGGATTGCTGTGAAAAACTCCAGCCGCTTCTGAAAGATCAGCCACCACATAAGGAGAAAAAGGATGCGTGCTCGATGACTGGTCTATTACTATATCAGCAGCAAGCGTGTTTAACATTTCTTTACCTAACAGCCTTTCGGGATATTTTACCACCGAGCGTACAGAATACTCTTCTCCCTTCGGATTGCGGAAACGCAATGATTTTGTCTGAAACCCGCCTCCTTTTTTAACAATTTCCAATCCTCCGTAATCATGATTTAAATCAAGTAACTGAACTTTTACAGGAGTGGTCCAGGCACCGCGCCAGTGCTTTCCGAGAAAAAACTGCACAAATTTTCCGGCTTCCAACCTGGTATCGGCAGCAAGTGTTATCGTGCTGTCTGCCAGTGGAACACTTGCATCTGTTAACGTGCTGTCATTTGGGTTTCCATACACGTTATCCTTTAACCTCTTGCGATAAATAACCGTTCCTTCTTTTTTATTTTTATCAGGAATAAATATTTCCATCCACACTTCACCGTTTTGCAGATAATTCAATTTTACAAAACCTTTATCAGCAGCCGTAAAACTTGCCCGCCTTTTTCCCACCCATGAAATATCATCAGATGAATTAGTAATTAGAAAATCCTGCTTCTCGCTTTTAAAGTATTGCATGCTGTGTTCATGACCTGATGCATACACCACATTGCTGTAACCCTTGGTAGCAGAAACAATATTGTGTCTTAAACTCTTGTAGCGGGGATAGGCAAGATCATTTTTGAATCCGATGCCCGCTCTGTAAAGAGGATAAAGTGAGCCAATAACAGGAAGTGGAATATACAGGCTGCGCTGCACATCCGTAAAAGGAAAAATATGTTGCTTAAGAGAGAAGTATCCCCCGTGATTTCCCGCATTTAATAGGGGATGATGACCAAGAACTAATATATTTTTTCGCTGGTTATTATCCACCACATCTTTTAATTCATTGATCCAATCAGCCTCATTTTTATTTTCGCAATGATTATTTTTTTCGTCTTTATCCTGCATCCACCATTGTGTATTTATGGGAACCAGCACTAAATCATCTGTCAAAGAAACTTCATCCGGACCGGGGCATCCGTCTTCAGGTAAAAAAATTTTTTTTCTTCCCAGCTTATCTTCCACATAATTTTTAGTTCTTAAGGCAGTTTCTTTTCTCTTCTTTTTACCTTTAATAACATCATGGTCTCCTGCAATAAAATATATTTTTCCTTTATCATTTGCTAAATAATTCAGCCGGGCGACAATCTTTGTTTCGGCTGATTTTCTTTCAGCATCATTTTCTTCCGGCAATCCGTTTTCATAAATGTGATCACTTAGAAAAACAACTGCATGGTTGCTGTCAGCTTTTTCAGTTTGCTGATGCAACATGCTGAAAACATCGTTGGATGAATCCTTTCCTTCGTCAAGCCCGCCCAGCAGATACACGGAGTATTTAACGGGTACATCGGGCATTTTTTTCGTTTCCCAACCAGTTTCATACTTATTATAAAAAGGTTTTTGGGCGCTACATGAGCAAAGAAGGGTAAGAGCTAATATAAAAAGAGTGCAGATTTTAATTTTCATAAAGCAGAGGCAGGAGGGTTAGAAGCAGCATCATTTTTTAAATATAAAAATTTTAAAATATTTCCTTTGCCATTTCTTCCTTCATTGGTAATGTACAAATTACCTGACGAATCAAATGCTATGCCTTCAGGTTGCTTAAAAAGATTGATTGCCAATTTCACGACCTTCTTAAGCTTTCCGTCCTGACCAATAATTATAAGTTCCTTGCCTACAGACGATATCACGTAAATATCCCGCGTAACAGGATGGATTGCCAATCCGGAAGGCTCTATGCCCTTTTCCTTTGTATGCCTGTAAAATCTCATTAACTTTGATAGAAAGTTTGGGTGTGCGCCATAAGCCATCAATTCCACCTGATTCACATCAATCAGAAAAACTGCGGTATCGGACAGTTTTTTTGTTTGCAGATTGAAGCTGTAAATGGCTTTTTTATTTTTATATTTATTATCCTTCCCCGGACTTCCCTTACAGGCAATTAATAACATGTTACGTTTATCATCATAACAAAGTCCTTCAGTGTTGTTTTCTTTAGAAAGACCTGTTTGATATTTAGTTTCTAAAATATCTGATTGCGGTCCTTTAAGATTTTTCAGCTCCACTAATTTTCCATCACTCCGGAGAATATAAGCAGTATCACCAATAATTTTCAAATCTTCGTAATCGCCATCTTTTGCAAATGAAATTTTTCTTGTTACCATTCCCTTTTCAAGATTGAAAAAAAAGACAGCGCCATTTTCGTCCTCAATAAGAGCTACTTCTTTATCTGATACAAAGCTCAAACCGGAAACCTCTTTAAGTGTTTTTTGAAGAACATATGTTTTATCCGGTTTCTTAAGGGTGTATGATAAATCATGCGGTTTGTTTAATGGTGCCGTACATTTGGAAATAAATGTAGAATTAATTAAAAGTAAAATAAAACTGACTGAATAAAAATTATTTCTGCCTGTATTCATAAACCCCGTAAAATTAGCTTTTCAAATTTGATTAATAAAAAACAATACCACATTATTCACTTTAGCTTTACCTTATAAAAATATTTTATAACTTTACTTAAAGATTAATCAAAAAAATGGATACTAATATTGGTTATTTACAAACTCCGCTTACGTGGGAATTTAAAAAAAAGAAAGCCTTTCTTAAAAGTGATAATAAAACAATTCTTGAATTAAGGACCGGAAAAAAGCGCTCATCTTTTGAATTGGACAAAAAAACTTACGATATCAGGAACAAAGGATTTTGGAATCCTTCCACTGCCATTGTGAAAGATAAAAAAACCGTAGTCATGTTAAAACGCTTTTTTCGCAGTCATGCGGCATGGATAGATTTTTTGCACGGAAGCAAATATTTGATCAGGTGCAAAAACGAGGTATTTATAAAGCTCTCCATTTATTCTGCTGATCATATAGAAATAGTGAGGTATAAATTAATTTCAAAATATAAAGCATCAATGAATCTTTATGTGAACAGCGCAAACATTCCCGAAATGGATAAGGTTTTTCTCATGATTTTGGGTTGCTTTATTTTCAGGGGCATTATAAAAGAAAATAAATTGACCGATTTAGAATCCATTGTTTTTGCGAATGCTGTTCCTGTGAAAGAATTACTGGTTACAGAGCCGGTTTGAGGTTACTGCATTTTTAGTTCTTCAATAGTTTCAGAAACTTTTTTCAGCCTGCAAGGTTTGTTTTTATATGCAGCTGCGAATTTCGGATCTGTATAAAACGCAAGTAAATTTTTTTTCAACCCGTTGTTCATGTTTTCAAACTTTTTGCTTTTCTGTTTTTTCAACAGCTTATAATAAGTCTTATCAGCCATCTCATAGTCTCCGGGGCTGGTTTTTTTTCCGGTATCATAATTTATATTCTCCATTTGGATTTTTTCTGTTTCTAATTTTTTTAATGATGCGGTATAGTGAACTATAATGGCAGCAAAGCTTTTATCAAATATTCTTTCAGCCTCTTCCGTAGGCTCTTTAAACTTCAATCCCGCCAACGGACCTATTTTAGGGAGAATACCTATTATTAATGACATCAAACTTGATTTCAATTGCGGTTTACCGAATTCTTTATTATAGTTTTTCCTGTCCGTCTTTTGTGTATAAGCCGCCTGTTCAGCAAGCGGATTTAATTTTGTAATTAATGACTTTCTTACTTTCCATGCATCTTTGGTTAATTCAGGAAACATATGCCTTACTGCAAAACGGAAGGTTTCAATAGCAAGCGGAAGACTTTCAAAAACTTCTTTCATTTCCATTCCATACGTTTTTAAAAAAGCACGTTCCAGCACCGGCTCGCTGATGCGGAAGCCGATTAAATCATGCTGTTCATCAGATGCATAATTTCCCTTGGCAGTTTGCAGAACGTCAAATCCAAATTCTGTCCTTGTATGTTGGGAGGGTGCTAATTCGTACGAAATAGTGTCACCATATTTTTCTTTTGCTTTTGGAAAAAGCAGAGGTAAAGCAATATTTGTTCCTAATGAATGACCGTATTTATCGGCATTGTAATGACACAATAAACCCAGCCCGAATGCATATTCATTAATATTTTGTGCTTCATCGAGCGCTGCTTGTACAAAATCTCCGCTTCGCACATAATGCAACAGGTTGGTAAACTGAATACTTCCAAAGGGAGCATATCCTATGTCAGGTACCAGCGATCCGCCATAGGAATATGAGCGGGCTTCATTTAATTGATCCTCCGTTGATGAAGGATACTTACGTTTTAGCAACGGTTTAATCGTTTTGTCCCAGGTAGCATCAATAATTGCTTCGTGTGAGAGCAATGCGAAACCGTTTGAAGTCAGAGGAAATTCTAAAATTAAAATAGCGATGAGTATCGTGAATATTTTCATAGCAGCTCGTACGCAATACTTTGGTTTTTGTTATAATTCCGCTTTTGAAGGAAATGTAAATGTAAATTTAAAAAACCGATTCTATTCCTGTTTTTACATATGGCATGATGTTTTTAATTGAACTAAAATTTTTTAAGGAGTAGTTTTAATTTTTTAACTTTAATTTGCAATAAAGATTTTATGAAATTTTCCGTAATTCTCATAGTTTTAATAAACAGCTTCCTTTTTATTAGCAAAAGTTTTGCTCAAAAGCCTGAAGAACCCACATTCAGGTTATACCTCATTGGCGATGCAGGCGAAGATGACACTACAGAAGCCACCCTTCTTGATTTAGGAAAAAAATTGCATGAAAATCCAAACAGCGCAGTTGTATATCTTGGCGACAATTGTTACAAGAGTCACCCTATATTACCTGTGAAGATGAAAGGTTATGATGGAAGCCCGATTACGAAAGCACGGATCCTGTCTCAATTAAATATTCTGAAAGGATATAAAGGCTCAGCTTATTTTATTCCGGGCAATCACGACTGGTGGAATTACACCGATCTGAAGAAAGGGAAGAGTGCATTATTGCTCGAAGAAACATTTATTGAGAAAACTTTGAAAGGGGATGCGTTTTCAAATTTAAAGACTAAAGGAAACCCCTTTATTCCGGACAGTGGCCATCCGGGCCCTGTCGTGAGGGAATTTAATGACAACAAAACACGGATTATATTTATTGATTCATACAGGCTTATATTGGCAGAAGGCGATCCGAAAAGAGATACTTTTTTATTAAATACATTTTTCCGGAATATGAAAATAGCGCTGACTGAAGGCACTGCGAAAAAACAGAAAATTATTGTTGTGGCCCATCATCCTATACATGCAAAAGGAAAACATTCTTTGCCTCTCGTTGCATGGCAAACTATGTTCAGGAGGATAGCAGATGCCAATACCAACTATCCTCCTTATAATATTTTTGCATTGCGGCTCGACAGCCTTTTAAAAGAACAGCATCGTCCGGATATTTACTATGTGGCAGGACATGAACATTCGTTAGAATATTTTTTTAATGACAGCCTTCATTATCTTGTCAGCGGAGCCGGAAGTAAAGTGGATCATGTTGACTACAAAGAGACTGTTACTGAAAACGAATATTTTATCTGGAATGAAGAAGGCTTTTTTGAAATTGAATTTTACGGGCACTTTGAGCGGGTGCTCATGTATCACCGGAAAAATCTCCAATCTCCATTAGAAGTACACTGCATTGCGGGTTGCCCGGTGACAAAGAAAGAATGAATAAAATAATCAGCATTAGAAAAGGCTGTGCAAAACTTGTACAGCCTTAAGACCGATGGTTTCTTCTGGTAGGATTAAGCAGCCATTGCTTCAGCAATTTCGCTTTCGCGATCTATGGCAGCCGTTACCCTCAGGAACAACGTTAAAATAAAATTTTGCATCTTGACCATTTACAAAAAAGCGGGGAGATGGTAAAAAGATGAAATATAAAAATTTTATTTTTTTATTAGTGAAACCGGGTGAAATAGCACAACTGGTTTTTGGATTTACAACGTAGTTGAATAATTTAAAGATTCTTAAATCCTGACAATTTATTTAAACTTCACATTATCTGAGTAGATTTGTCTTTAAATGAAGTTTAAATAAAAATATAATTAACAATTAAAACCATTAAAAAAATGAAAAAAGAAATCATGTTGCTGATTGGTGTTGCTTTCCTCTGCGTAACGTCACATGCGCAAAAAATTACAGCCGATAAAGTTCCAGCAGAAGTAACCTCAGCTTTCAAAGCTAAATTTCCTGAAGTCAAGGATGTGGACTGGGAAATGGAAAAAGCAAATGAATTTGAAGCGGCCTTTAAAGTAAGCGGGGCTGATCAAACTGCTTCTTTTAACGCAGATGGGAAATGGATGGAAACTGAAACAGAAATTAAAGTTTCAGAGCTTCCCGCAGTAGTGAAACAATCAATTGAAAAGCAATTTCCCGGCTTCAAAATGGAAGAAGCCAGCAAGGTTGACAATGCGGAAAAGGGACTTTGTTACGAAGCAGAAATAGAAAAAGGGAAGGAAACTTATGAAGTGCTGCTTAATTCAAAAGGAGAACTGCTGAGTAAGAACGTTGAAAAAGAAGAGGAAGATAAGGATTAAAATTATCAGATAATTCCGAAAGCCTGCTGAAAAAATTTCAGCAGGCTTTTTTTACATTTGTGATAATGCAATCTGTCATAAAGAATTTAATTTCTTGAAACGATTTTTATGCGAAAAAAAATTTTTCTGCTGAAGGTGTTTTGCATTTGTACCTTTTTTGGTTTCAGTCAGCATTCTATAAACGATTATTTGCAAGCGGCAGTAAAGAACAGTCCTGTTTATATTGATAACCAAAATCAAATTCAATCACTCGCATTCGACAGCATGCTTATTCGGGGAGGGTTGAAACCGCAGGTAAGTTTTAACAGCACTAATATGTACGCCCCGGTAATCAACGGTTATGGTTATGATGAAGTAATTACCAACGGAGGAAATTACAATGCTTTGTTGGGAATAAATTATACGATTGTCGGAAAAAATAACCTGAACAATCAATATGCATCACTGTTTATTCAAAAACAGATACTTGAGCTGAAAACAAAGTTGAGTGAGCGCGATTTGAAACAAACAGTAACAGCTCAGTACATTACAGTGTATGGGCAGCAGCAACTATTATCCAATTCAGAAAAAATTCTTGAGGTGCTGAAAAACGAAGATTTAATTTTGAAGAACATCACCGAAAAAGGGCTGTACCGCCAAACTGATTATCTTTCATTTCTTGTCGGCTATAAACAACAGAAGCTTTCGTCCTCACAGCAAAAACTACAGGCACAAAATGATTTATATGTGTTAAATTATTTATGCGGAATTACAGATACAACGTATGTTATTTTACCTGATCCCGCATTGAGCACTTCCCCGGTTTTCAATGGTGAGCAACCCATTCAGTTCAGGCAATTTATTCTTGACAGCCTGAAACTGCAAAATTCTATTGAACAAATAAAGTTTAACTATAAGCCAAAACTAAGCCTGCTTGGAGATGCGGGTTATAATACAACGTTCACTTATCATGCGGAGAAAAATTTCGGGGCAAGTGTTGGATTAAATTTTTCTATTCCTATTTACTATGGAAATCAGCGTAAGTTTCAATTAGAAAAATTCAGGCTTTCTGAAAATACCCGAATGAGCTATGCAGATTATTTCAGGAAGCAATACAGCATGAAGCAAATGCAGTTGCAGAAGCAAATTTCCGAAACAGAAATGCTGATAATCGAAGCACAAGAGCAGTTGAAAATTTCCGAAACACTTTTAGCTGCAAACAACAAGTTATTAGAAACCGGTGACATGAGAATTACTGACTACGTTATATCTGTCACTAATTACATTACATCACGGTCAACCGAGCAACAGCTTATCACAAGTAAAATGCAGCTTATTAACCAATATAACTTCCTGAGTTATTAGATATGATTTTACAAATAAAAAATAAGTGGACTATCTTGCTGATTATTTTGTGTGCAGCATGCGCCAGCAAAACAACTGACACTGCAACAGAAGAAGATGTGCAGGAAGGAACTCCTGTCACAATTACAGCTGTTAGTAAAGCTACTTTAACAGAAACGATTGAATTGAATGCAACTTCTTCTTTTCTTTTAAAAACTCCTGTGAAATCCGTTGCAAACGGCTATTTGCAAAATTTAAAGATCAAACAAGGTGATTATGTAAATAAAGGTGGAACACTCATGAGCGTAATTACAAAAGAGTCACAGAGCATAGGTAATTCAATCAACAACCTCGATACATCATTTCATTTCAAGGGAGAAATAAATATCATTGCTCCCGGAAATGGGTATATTTCGCAGCTTAATTTTCAAAACGGGGATTATGTTCAGGACGGAGAACAGATTGCAATAATCAGCGATGCAAAAAGTTTTGTTTTTGTTTTAGAATTACCTTATGAGCTGACACAGCTTTTGAAATTGAATAAAAACGTTCAACTTATTTTACCTGATTCTTCGAAATTGAACGGAACCATTGAAAAGCCTATGCCATCAATGGATGCAGCTTCACAAACACAGAGCTATTTAATTGCTGTGAACAGCAATAGAATGATTCCTGAAAATTTAGTTGCGAAAGTTTTATTGGTGAAAGCATCAAAACAAAATGCAACGTCTGTTCCGAAAGCGGCATTGCTTACTGATGAAACACAAAACAGTTTCTGGGTGATGAAATTATTAAATGATTCAATTGCTGTAAAAGTTTCTATTCAGAAAGGAATAGAAACAAGTGACCAGATGGAAATTCTTTCTCCCTTATTTTCTGATGCAGACAGGCTTCTTTTAACAGGAAATTACGGGTTACCGGACACTGCTAATGTTCAAATAAAAAAATAAAAGTGAAGTTTTTCCATTCGCATAAAAGTCCGCTTACCGTTGTTATCGTAATCATACTGCTTGCGGGTGCGTTTGTTTATAACAGTATCCCGGTTTCGCTTTTTCCCGAAATTACTTTCCCGAAAATAAAAATTATTGCTGATGCAGGTCAGATGCCGGTTGACCAAATGATGCTCACCGTAACACGACCGATTGAACTTGCTATAAAAAAGGTTCCTGAGTTAAAATTAATGCGCAGCACCACGAGTCGCGGCAGCTGTGAGCTTTCTGCTTTTATGGATTGGAATGGCAATATAGACATTGACCAGCAGCGCATCGAATCAAAAATTATTGAAATAAAAAATAGTCTTCCGCCCGGTGTCAATGTTCAGGTGGAACGGATGAATCCCAGCATTCTTCCGGTGAGCGGTTACACACTTGAAAGTAATTCACGATCACAGGTTGAAATGAAAATGATTGCACAATACATTGTCAAGCCTTTTCTTTCGCAAGTGGATGGCGTGAGTGAAATCCGTGTGATAGGAGGAAAATCTAAAGAATATCACGTGGTGCTGAATATTCAGAAAATGTCAACGCTTGGCATTACGCCTGATGCAATCAGCACTGTTGTCAGCAATACGGGTTTTATAAAAAGCAATGGTTATCTCAGCGATTATCGGTTGATGTATTTATCTATTACAGATGCTTCTCTCGATAATAAATCCAAGCTTGAAAACCTGGTGATCAGCAACAATGGAAAAAGAATTGTATTGCTGAAAGATATTGCTGATGTGCAAATCACCGAAGCGAAAGAATATGTACGAATCAATGCCAACGGTAAAGAAGGAATTTTAATTGCAGTTGTCAAGCAACCGAATGCCAATCTCATCCAACTTTCTCATCAAATGCAAAAGAAAGAGGAAGAACTTCAAAAAACATTGCCGGAGGATGTTACTATCAAACCGTATTATATACAAGCTGATTTTGTAAGAGATTCCATTCGCAGTGTAACAGACAGCTTATGGATTGGATTGGTGCTGGCAATTATTGTCGCCATAATATTCCTCCGTTCATGGAAAGCAAGCTTTACTATACTCCTTACAATTCCTGTAACGCTTCTTCTCACTATTATTATTTTTTACGCAACGGGACAGACATTCAACATCATGACACTCGGTGCTATTGCTGCTTCCATCGGTTTAATAATTGATGATGCTATTGTGGTGGTGGAGCAAATACACAGGACACACGAAGAACATCCGGAAGTTCATTCAAATGAACTTGTCGGCAAAGCCATCCGTTATCTATTTCCTGCAATGGTTGGTTCATCACTCAGCACCATTGTAATTTTTCTTCCTTTCATATTAATGACTGGTGTTGCGGGCGCGTATTTTAAAGTGATGACAAATTCTATGATCATCACGCTCGTATGTTCATTTTTTGTAACATGGATTTTGCTCCCTGTGATTTATTTATTGTTAACCAGAAAACAAAACGAAACGAACAGGAGGGAAGTTCCTATACATAATGTAAAGCAGCAACGATGGGTGAATTTTTTTATTACAAAACCATGGATAAGTCTGGTTATCGTTTTAACTTTTATCATTAGCATTGTTTTAATCATTCCGCGACTTGAAACAGGTTTTCTCCCAGAGATGGATGAAGGAAGTATTGTATTAGATTACTGGTCGCCATCCGGTACATCCCTTGAGGAAACTGACCGGATGTTACGTGAGATGGAAAAAATAATTGTAAAAATTCCTGAAGTGGAAACGTATTCGCGAAGAACAGGAACACAAATGGGATTTTTTATCACAGAACCCAATACGGGTGATTACCTTATTCAACTGAAGAAAAAAAGAGACCGTTCTACTGATGAAGTGATTGATGATATAAGAGCAAGAGTAGAAGCGACTCAACCCGCATTGCGTATTGATTTCGGACAGGTGATTGGGGATATGCTCGGTGACCTGATGAGCAGCATTCAACCTGTGGAAATAAAAATATTCGGAAACGAAAAAAAGAAATTGCAGGAACTTTCTCAACAAACGGCTTCTATTGTGGAAAATGTAAAAGGCACTGCTGATGTGTTTGACGGAATTGTCATTGCCGGTCCTTCTATTAGCGTGGAACCCAATTCTGTACAGTTGGCCCAATACGGTCTGACTCCTGCTGACCTTCAAAATCAAATTCAAACTTCATTGGAAGGAACAGTAGTCGGAACTGTAAATGAAATAAATCAACTCACTGACATACGCATGATGTATCCCGGCAATTACAAATTAAGCATAGAGGGTTTAAAAAGTCAGCGTTTATTTCTTACCTCGGGGAAATTAAAGCCGCTTTCAAGCCTTGCTTTTGTAAAAGTAAACACGGGTGACGCAGAAGTGGAACGTGAAAATTTGCAATCAATGGGAGTTGTTACGGCACGGCTTGATAACCGCGATTTGGGAAGCGTGATGAATGATATTCAAAAGCAGGTGTCAAAAATAAATTTACCACAGGGCTATCATATTGTTTACGGAGGAGCTTTCGCAGAGCAGCAGCAATCGTTCAAAGAATTGCTGATGATTTTAATTACATCATCCCTGTTGGTTTTTGCAGTGATTTTATTTCTGTTCAAAGAAATTAAAATTGCACTTTCGGTGCTCGTTATCGCTGTATTGGGTATTACAGGAAGTCTGATTGCATTGCTCATCACGAACACGCCATTAAATGTTGGAAGCTACACAGGGCTGATTATGATTACAGGTATCATTGGTGAAAATGCAATATTTACTTTTCTTCAGTTCCGAGAATCTGTGCGTGAAGGAAAATCAACTGATGATGCTGTTATTTATTCTATATCAACACGTTTGCGACCCAAGCTGATGACCGCCTTGGGGGCTATCATTGCATTGATGCCTATTGCGCTTGGCATTGGAGCGGGAGCGCAACTTCATCAGCCGCTTGCCATCTCGGTAATCGGTGGGTTTATTTTTGCGCTCCCATTATTGCTTATTGTGCTGCCAACAATTATTCGAAGAATATTTATCACTAATCAAAATAAATTTCAATGAAAAAAAATCGAATTCTACTGCTGTTCCTTTTTTTACAAACAATCCTTTTTGCTCTAACCCTGCATTGATGCTGTTGAATAGTGCATCGCTTAATTGGTGTTGTACTAACGATTCTTTGAATCGCCACAATGAACTAAAGTCCGGTATTTCTACTCCTTGATGAATGCCCACAAAATCCTGAAAACTTTTACGGTCTATCATTTGGTCTTCTAACTCCGGGTCGCTTAGGTTGTACAGGTTTTGGATAAACAACATGCGCATCATCCACTGTAATGGAATGCGCGGGCGACCACCTGCTCCCGTTTGGGTTTTGTCTATTAGTGCAATCTCTTGCTCCAGGCCTTCCCAGTCAACAAGTGTTTTTATTTTATTGAGCGTCAATACGACTCTTGATATTTTGTTTCTTTTGCTGAAAATTTTTTCTGCTAGTGTGAGTTGTTCAAAGTTTTTCATCTCTTTTTTTTCTAAAGATATTTTTTCTACTGATTCATCGCCCTATACTTGCTGTTTTTGTTTCAACAATTTGATCAGTGGGTTTTGCAAAGGGTTGTCATAGGCTGTTTTGATTTTTAAAAGATGGAGCAAATTTTAAAAATATTAGAAAAACAGCCCTTATATTAAAGTATATATTTTGCAAAAGATTTGAACAAAGTTTTGAACAGAGGAAAAGAAGTTGTTTTAATGCTCAGGGGGAATGGGAGGGGAGAAACCCAAATTAAAATGTAAAATATTTTTTAAATTATCTTAGCGGGCAAAATTAATAAGGATATGTTTGAAATAAAAAAATCAGAGAAAAAAGAAAATATGTATGACATTTATTTTAAAGGGAAGATGCTTGACCAGGCTTATTATGATAAGAATAATGAAGTGATTTTTATGGATGGTTATCCTGACTTTGATACGGATGAAATGACCGATATGAAGCTGATTGATTTTCCCGATAATTTCTCTTTAAATGTAAGCAGCAAAAAAATGTATGCAAAAGTTTTACATTTCATAAGATTAAGAAGAAAGGGTGAAACAATATCTTTGGAAATGAGCGGGTATTTAGATATTCATAATAATGATCTGAGCTGGTTATTGTGGAACCCTGAAATATTTGCCGATATTCCCAACAGGCTTGCAGAAAAGAAAGGTTTTTTCAGTTCAGAAAGGCTTTATGATGATGAGCCGCCATTGCTCAATTTTCAGTTTACATATCCTGCAAAAGGAACTGCAGGCACTGTGCTTAAAAAAAGTGTGGAGCAATGCAAACAAATAATGCTCGAAACGGATTTAATACTGTTGAGCAAGGCGCAGAAAAAGTTGATGCGGTAATAATTTAGTGATTGATATACTTGTCAGGAGAATTCCTACCTGACAGGAGGTGGGGTTCATGAAAATTAG
>JBDSOU010000291.1:0-24494 GCA_039914625.1 Bacteroidia bacterium
CCTTTTTTTAGTTTATACATGCTTCCTATATTTACTTTCCAATAGAATTTCTTGCTGCAAAAGCAAAATGATAAAAATATTTTTCAAGCGATTCAAAACCGGAACCATACTCTTTACCATCTAAATAAGCATCACAGATTACTTCTTTTGCTCTCGCTATTTCTTTGCTCCGGTGTTTCCATCGCACATCAGACAGGGTAAGGTCAATAAGTTCAATAGCTCTGAAAACAGCCGCTTCAAAATTTTTCTGATCTTTTTTCTGCCATCTTTTCGCCCGTCCTATTTCGCTTCCTATATTTCCCATTTGGCTGCACAGGGAAAGTTCAAACCATTTTCCTCCTGCTAATGACTGGTGTTGAAATGACATGGTTATTCTTTTACTAATTGTTTTATAATTTGAATTATTTTATTGCGCACTTCATGATTTTCCACATCTCTTGATCGGTTCCCCAGGTAGGGACGGATATTTATCATCGAATCAAACTCAATTCTGTCACCACCGGTTTGATCAGGATAAATATTAATTCCCCATAAATTTTTTTGCAACGAACCGTTTGCTATCAATACGGCTTCCTCATCGGCATGCAACTCACCGCCAACCGCCATCACATCCTTCTCCACATCTACAACTGCCTTTACCATTGTTCCGAATTGATTTTCTGCCATCGTTTTTATTTCCTCAAAAGCAATCGGAGTGGAAATAATTTTTATTTCAAACATGATAAAATATTTCCGCCAAATTATCAAATATTATTTGACTGATGAAACAATAACAAAGCCTAACTAACCGCTACTAAAAAAGGGTTGCCACTCATGTGGCAACCCTTTAATTTTACATCCTTAAACTTTCAAGCCAATAAAAGCATTTCTGAAAAATCTTATCTTTGTTAAAAAGAAAAAACAAATGAAGCAACTCACATTAAGTGTTCCCGAAAATAAACTCAAATTTTTCTACCAGTTTCTTAAAAGTCTAGAGTTTGTTAAAATTGAAAAAGAAGTTGAACCCAGTAAAGCAGAAATACTGCATAGCATCGAAAGGGGCTTAAAGGAAGTCGAACTCATTCGTCAGGGAAAGTTGCCCAAGAAATCCATTGATCAATTATTATATGGGGTATAAAATTTATTATACACCGGATTTTGAAAAGCAGTTTAAATAACTTAGTAAGAAACATACATCACTGCCCGAAGATTTAGCTTCCTTAGTTGATGAACTCAGGAAAAATCCATTAATGGGAACTTCGCTGGGAAATAATGGTTATAAGATTCGTCTTTCCATAAAATCTAAAGGCAGAGGAAAATCAGGAGGAGCGAGAGTCATTACTTTTGTTGTAATAAAGGAAAAGGAAGTTTACCTGATAACTATTTATGATAAATCAGAACAGGATTCGGTATCTCCGAAGAACTGCGAAAGATGGCAGATAAAATAAAAAAATAAACCATCAACCGGTGAAGAAGATGTTTCAGGAGGGAAAAATGGGATTAAAAAATTCGTAAAAGAATAACAAAAGCTATAAACTAACCATTACTTAAAAAGGGTTGCTGCTGATGAGGCAACCCTTTAATTTTTGACTGACGAATCCGCCAATGCCTTATACGTATTTTCATTCACATCAGGTCGCATTTTATCAGCCTGCGCAACAGCCTGCTTATATTTTTTCTAATCACTATACAGTAATAGTAATTTAGTATTCAGCATTTCGTCCTTTGGGATTTCAAAATGTGAATACAGTCAAATGAAACCTGCTGAACTAGTTGTGAGGACAGGGGAACCTCTTAAAAATTAATTTCAGCTCTGCACCCTATTTACAAATTCTTCCGAAAACTCCGAGAGGCAATTTCTGATTGGTTGTGCTTTGTAAATACAATTCACCGGTTTCAAAATCATCCTTGGTATAATTTTTAAAAATATTTTCAATGATGAGAGAAGAAAATCCGAGCGAATAAGTATTTAAAATTAAAAAATATTTTTCTTCAAGCAATTGAAAAATCATGCTCATCATTTCATTTATCTGGTCTTCTAATTTCCAACTCTCACCATTAGGTCCGTGGCCATAAGCAGGCGGATCGAGAATTATTCCGTGATATTTTTTCCCTCTTTTAATTTCGCGTTTCACATACGTCATCGCATCTTCCACCATCCAGCGAACATCTTTTAATCCTGAAAGCTCCATATTCTCTTTCGCCCACGTTACAACTTGTTTTATGGAATCAAGATGTGTGATGTCTGCTCCGGCAGCTTTTGCAGCAAGCGAAGCCCCTCCTGTATAAGCAAAAATATTCAACACTTTCGGTTGCTCAACTTCCAGGGATTTAATGGAATCAAAAATATAATCCCAGTTCACTGCCTGTTCCGGAAAAATTCCAATGTGTTTAAATGAAGTCAGGCCCAACCGAAAAGTTAACTGGTTTTCTTTTTTATTGATCCCTGATAATTGATACCTGATGCTCCACCTGTCAGGCATTTCCTTTAGTTTTTGCCAGGTTCCTGCAGAGCTTGATTTGGAAATAAACTTAACATGCGCTTGCTGTTCCCATTCTTTTTCTGAAAGATTCTTGCTCCACACCGCCTGTGGTTCGGGACGAATAGTAATGTATTTTCCAAAACGTTCCAGCTTTTCGAAATCACCTGTATCAATTAATTGGTAATCGGGAAAACTTTTGGGCGTTAATAAAAGCATGATGGCAAAAGTAGGAATTGAAATTCTGTTTCAGAAAGCAAATGAATTATTGAAAAGCATTCCATCGGTTTTTTGTTTTTTATTAGGGAGCGAATAAGAAATAAAAAATTCGTGAGAAGTAACAGCACCATCATTTAGATATCCAAAGTCGAATCCATAGCTAACTCTGATTTGGTTTTTTTCAAATCCGATCATTAAACTTGTATTCGTATAATTTTCCTGGAAATAGATGCCTGATAAAAAACACTTATATTTTAATGCGAACCCGATTTTATTAAAATCAGTGTTCCCTTGTTTGGAATAAACCACTGAAGGTTCAATTCTAATAATTGTATCCTTGGCATGAATTGAAAAATTCAAACTTCCATGAATTGTATATCGAATTGGTAGTGGTGAAGTTCCTTCTTTAATAAAACTTTGATCGGGTTCATTAATATGGTTGAAAGCTGCACCAGCTGAAAAGAAATTATTGTAAATAAGAATACCTGAAGAAATATCAAAGAACGATACATGCTCTAAAGGCGGATTTGTAAAAGCTGGATAGGTAAATCCGTATCTGGGATCAATATTATCTCCGAAAGTTAGTCTTCTCCAATCAAGAGTTTTATAGGCATATCCTAAAGAAACGGCTGGTTTAATTACAATGGAATTGTTAAGCTGAATATTTGGGGCATACATTATTTGGACGTTTTGTGTATTGATTGTTCCATCACCGGCACTATCATAAAAATAATTTATTCCTAACCCCCCTTTTACTTTTGAATAATATTTATTGAAAGAAAAATTTAATGTTTGATACGAGTTACGAAACCCAGGCCATTGGCTACGATAAGCAGCCGTAAATATTCCATTTTCAAAACTTCCTGCAAAGGCAGGATTCAGATAAATAGCATTTGAATTGTATTGTGAAAAAAACGGATCCTGGGCCATTAAACCTGAACTTATAAAAAGAAAAAAACAAATCAATTTCTTTTCCATGTCGGCAATGTTAATAAAATTGTTTAAAAATACATACCTTCTGTCATGTAAAGGTATGTAAGAAAAGGGTTCTTTTGAATTGTTTCCATCTCTTTTCAGTACATTATTTGAGAAGTGATAAATATGGAATCAACAAGACCTTATCAGGACGGTATGAAAATCAGGCAAAAACCTCTCAATTTTGAATTGCTGAAAATGTTTTCGGCTAAAGGAATTAAAATTAAACCTTCGCTGTTAAAGCACTGCAAACAGCTTTCGGTATTTCTTTCGCTGTTCTTTATTTGCATTGGAGTTCATGCGCAAACAGAGCTTAAAAGTTTTACAGCCAATTTCACAGGAAGCAAAACCAAGTTGTCATGGGAGCTGAAAGGTGAAAATAACATCAATTATTTTTCCATTGAGCGTTCACCAGACGGAAAAATGTTTGAAACAATCGGGTTGGTGAAAGCTACGGGCAACCAGCAAACGCAGAGCGGATATTCTTTTTTTGATAAAGATTATTATGACCACGTAATTTATTACCGTTTGAAATCTTTGAGCAATGAAGGCAAGGAAAAAGCACTTGCAGGAATTATAGCCGTGCAGATAAAAGATGAAATAAAAGAAGCTGCCATTTATCCACAGCCTTATATTCCGAATATGGTTTATGTGGATGTAAGTAAAATAAATAACGACAAAATTATTGTGGATGCCACTGACGCAGACGGGCAAAAATTGACCAATAATAAATTGGATAAATCACAAAACGAAATTGCAGTAGCATTAAAGTCATCATTTACTATCCAGAAAGGAGAATATACGCTAACTGCTTTTTATGATAACCATATTGTAAAAACAAGATTGAGTATAAAGGATTCATCATTGAATTTTTCTGAGGTAAACAATCCGCCAGGTAAAATTCAGCTATTTACTCTTAAATAATCAAACACTGTTTTCGCTTTTGCTTGCCCTATTAAATTTACAATTTCATTAAAAGAAGCTTCCCGTATTTTTTTTACTGATTTAAAATGACGAAGCAATGATTGCGCTGTTGCTTCACCGATTCCTTTTATTTCTGACAATTCTGTTTTAATAACTCCTTTAGTTCTTCTGTTGCGGTGATGCGTGATTCCGAAACGATGCACTTCATCGCGCAAATATTGAATGAGTTTTAATGTTTCTCCCTTTTTATCCAAATAAAGAGGAACGGAATCGTGGGGATAATAAATTTCTTCTAATTTTTTTGCAATGCCTATAACTGCCATCTTCCCGATGAGGCTTAATTTTCCCAAACTATTCATGGCGCTGCTTAACTGCCCTTTGCCGCCATCAATAATAATCAGTTGTGGTAACGGTTGTTTTTCATCGAGCATTCTTTTATAGCGCCTGTAAATCACTTCTTCCATCGAAGCAAAATCATCGGGTCCCTCAACGGTTTTAATATTAAAATGCCGGTAATCTTTTTTTGACGGCTTACCATCTTTAAAAACACTCATTGCTGCAACAGGATAAGCGCCCTGTATATTCGAGTTGTCAAAACATTCTATGTGGTGGGGAAATTCTTTCATCCCCAGATCTTTCTTCATTTGCGTAAGCACACGTTCTGTTTTATGATCGGGATTTAATTTATCAAGTTGGTTTAATTTTTCTTTCCGGTAATACATTGCATTTTTAAATGACAGCTCGAGCAAATGTTTCTTATCCCCGATTTTTGGAATGGTAAAAATTACTCCTTCGACTTCCATTTCAGGAATAAGCGGAACAAGAATTTCAGAAGATGTGCTGTTGTAACGCTGGCGCAGTTCTGCGATGGCAAGCGAAAGTAATTCTTCCGGTTTTTCATCCAGTTTCTTCTTTAATTCGATAGTTTGCGCCTGTATGATGGCTCCGTTAATTATTTTTAGAAAATTTATGTACGCTGTGGTGTCATCGTTGACAATTGAAAACACATCCACATTGTGAATTGTGGGATGTACTACAACCGATTTGCTCTGGTATTTTTCAAGAAGAACAATTTTATCTTTTATCTGCTGCGCTTTTTCAAAATCATATAATTCGGAAAATTCCTGCATCAATGACTTCAGGTGATTGATTACGGTTTGGCTGTTCCCTTTCAGTATTTCGCGGATTTCTGAAATGGTATTGTTATAATCTTCTTCGGATTGCAATGCTTCGCAGGGGCCTTTGCAATTTCCCAAATGATATTCAAGGCACACTTTAAATTTTTTTTTTCCGATATTTTCTTTTGAAAGATTCAGGTTGCAATTGCGCAGCTTGAAGAGTTTTTGAATCAGCTCGAGCAATGTATGAATCATTCCAACGGAAGCATACGGACCAAAATAAGTGGAACCGTCACGGATAAACTTTCGCGTGTAAAAAATTCGCGGGAAACGTTCGTTCTTTATTAAAAGCCAGGGATAGGTTTTGTCATCTTTGAGATTTACGTTATAACGTGGCTGATGTTTTTTGATCAGGTTGTTTTCGAGGAGCAATGCATCATATTCGGTTTCAACAAGAATATATTTTACATCAGTAATTTGCTTTACCAGCACATTGAGTTTGTTGCTGTTGTGCTGCTTGGTGAAATAGCTGCTTACACGTTTCTTTAAATTTTTTGCTTTGCCGACATACAATAGCTGCTCACCGGGATTATAAAACTGATATACACCCGGGCTGTCAGGCAATCCTGATAAAATGGTTTGTATGTGCTCTGATTTATTCAACATCTACGAACTACGAACTACGAACATTTACGAATCTACGAATCGGGAAAAAGAATTTCTCATTGCAAAATTAATGAGAACGCTGCAGTTCGCTGAGCCGTTTATATTTTATGTAAACAGCGCTTGCTGAAATTTTACTTATGATATACCCGTGTGCTCCATCTAAAAAACCAAGATAGAAAAAATAATCGCGGAAAAATTTTATCAGCGGCTTGATGTAAACATGAAAAAAATTTGCTTTCGCACCGGACTTATAAAGTTGTTCTGCTGACGCTTCTGCATATTTATATTGCTTCATGATATGCTCTTCGGCTGTGGCATAACTGTAATGAAGGATGTCGCCATTTAGATAATGCACCGGTGAATTGTTTTTTATAATTAACTTTTCATGTACAGTTCCTTCCCAATCACCTTGAGTGCGAAGAAATAACCGTGTTTTTGTATCAGGATACCAGCCGCAATGACGAATCCATTTTCCGCAATAATTTGTGAGGCGATTAAATTTATAATTGCCCGTTGCGTTTTTATTTTTTACTTCACGAATATTTTTTTTCAATTCATCAGACAATGCTTCATCCGCGTCAAGGGATAAAATCCAATCGTTAGCTGCTTTTTCATTTCCAAAATTTTTTGCTGATGAAAAATCATCCCATGTGCGCTGGTGAAATTTAACATTAAATGTTTTACAGATTTCTTCGGTGCGGTCTTTTGAAAAAGAATCCACAACGATAATTTCATCAGCAACCTGCTGCAGACTTGTTAAACAGCGTTCAATATTCCGTTCTTCATTATAGGTAATGACAACGGCTGAAATTTTTGGCATGAATTAATTTTCTGCAAAGTAAAGAGGAAAACAGGTTTAAAGTTGCGCCACTTTTTCCTTTGTAACAAAATCTTTTTCCGCCTTGATTCTCAAAAAATAAATCCTGTTTGAATGGCCGGTACATTAAACCACACAAGCTATGAATCGATACAATTCTTAGAATTAGATGGAGCGAATAACTCGTTGAATAAGTAGCTTAGTTCAACGGAAAAGGCAAAGTGGAAAAAGTAATAAACTAACTTCAATATCGTCTTTTTTGCAGTTTATATTTTTATTCTTAATTTTGTTATCCTTTAACCCCCAAAAAATAAAATAAATATGAAAATCCTGTTAGTCGAAGACGAACCGTTCATGATGGAAGCTATGACACATGTCATAGAGCACAAAGGAAACGATGTGTTTGCTGTAACCAATGTGGAAGATGCCAAAAAAATTCTTTCCGAACAAACTATCGGTCTGGTAATAACTGATTTGTATTTACCGGAACCCGATGGATATGGATTGGTAAATTACATTAAAGAAAATCCGACAACAAAATCCATTCCTGTAATTGTTGTAACCGGCATGGCTGATCAAAAGGAAACATTGCGCGCTAGTATCAGAGCTGACGAATGGGTTTTTAAACCATTTACTTTACAGCAATTAACTGAAACGATAAAGAAATATCTCACTATCGAAGTATGAAATCAGTTATGAGTTGATGAATTAATGAGTTAAAAAATTAATTCATCAAATCGAAAATCATTAACTCATTATTGATAGCTCACTTCTCCCGAACCTACGCTGCTCACCGAAGCAGTAACACCTTTTTTAAGAATCACATCACCAGAACCGGCTGAAGAAATTTTCGCAGTAGTGCATTCAAACTCTTTTGCATTCACATCACCCGAACCTGCAGAGCTGAGATTAAATTCATCAGCGCTGCCTTTAAGAATATAATCTCCGGAGCCCGCTGTGCTGATCTTTAATTTTTTCACTGTAAAATTCAGATTAAAATCGCCCGAACCTCCGTGAGAAATGGCAAAATCATCCCCGCTAATTGCAGAGGTTGTTTTTACATCACCCAATCCGCCCGAGCTGATAGCTTTCAACTTACTGCAGCTAACATGCACAATTAGCTTTGTTGATTTTAAATCATAATGTTCTTTTTCATGAATGTCCAGTGCACCATCTTTAATTTCAGTGATGATGTATTCCTGTAAATTTTCATCCGTTTCAACAGTCACGCTTTCCTTTCCATTCTGATCAATTATAATGTCAATGCTTCCGGCAAGATTAATCTTATCAAAAGAAGCAAGGGCACGGTCTTTGGAAACCACATTTCCGTTTCCTTTTACTTTTTCATCATCGCATTTAGCAGATGCGTTGAAAAAGATAAAGCCAAGCATGCAGACAGCAATCAAATAGTTTTTCATTTTTTTAGAATTTTTGATTTTTGAAATTAGATTTTATATTGGGACGCACTTAGGTTGGGAAAAGTTACAGAAGAGATTTAAGTGCGAGTAAAAAATTTTTATTTGAAAAGATTTGCCACAGATTCACAGATTTTTTCGACTTCAACAACAAATTTAATCTGTGAATCTGTGGCAATAAATTATTTCCTGATTTGTGCTCCTAATTTATTTTCAAAAACATTCATCAGTTTTTCCATTACGGAATCAATTTGTTTATCGGTCAGCGTTTTTTCATCATCGCGAAGAATAAAGCTGATGGCATAAGAAATTTTATCTTGCCCTATTTTTTCATCACTGTAAACGTCAAAAAGATTCATGCTTCTCAGTAGTTTTCTTTCTGTTTCGAAAGCTAATTTTTCCATGTCAGAATAACTTACATTTTTACTGATAAGCATGGAAAGATCGCGTCTGACCTCAGGAAATTTTGGCGCTTCAGAGATATTATGCTTGGCGGATTTAACTGATTTCAAGAATTCATCTGTAAGAATATCTGCATAAAAAATATCTTCATCAATGTCGAAAGATTTTTGCATCGAAGATTTTAATATTCCATATTCCGCAATTTTCTTTTTGCCGATAAAAATTTCCAATGATGTGGAAAATAAATCATATTCGTTTTTCTGGTGCAACGTATCATTTTCATTAATTCCCGAATTAACAAATAAGTTACTCAGCAACGATTTTAAATAATAAATGCTGTAAGCTTCAGGAGTTTGCTTAATCCAGCTTTCAGAATGACGGTTGCCTGTAATAAATAAGCTGAGGTGATTTATTTCTTTATAACCTGTCAAACCATTTTGACCAGTCATTGATTTGTGATATGATTTACCAAATTCAAAAAAACGCAGATCAGCATTTTTTCTGTTCCGGTTATATTGAATGGCTTCCAATCCTGAGAAAATCAATGTTTGCCGCATGATTGACAAATCACTGCTCAGAGGGTTTAAAATTTTAACAGCTTCTTCTTTTTTATTTAATTGTTCCGAATAAGATTCTTTGGTTAGAGAATTCGACAAAGTTTCATTAAAACCATTTGCAACCAGGAATTGTGAAATCGTATTAACAAATTTTTCTTTGCTGTTATCCGAATGCGAAGGCAGTGGCATATTCATTTTTGAAGGAATAGGAACACGATTGTACCCATAAACCCTCATGATTTCTTCCACAACATCCACCTCACGTTTCACATCAACTTTATAATTCGGAATAGAAAGTTCAAGGTCTTCCGAAGTATCATTATTAATTTTTATTCCGAGATCAGTTAAAATATTTTTTATCGCATCAGCTTTAATTTCCATTCCCATTAATCTAGAAGCGCGTTTATAATTGTAATCCACTTTTGCGTTTTGTACAGGCGAAGGATAGATGTCCACAATTTCTGAAGAAACGGTTCCATCACAAATTTCTTTTAAAAGCAAAGCCGCTCGTTTCAAAGCATACAAAGTAATATCAGGATCAGTTCCTCTTTCAAAACGGAAGGAAGCATCTGTTTTCAAACCATGATATTTTGAAGACTTCCGAATAGAAGCCGGCTCAAAACAGGCGCTTTCAATAAAAATATTTTTTGTTTTTTCACTCACACCTGAATTTATTCCACCGAAAATTCCTGCAATGCACATTCCTCCTTTTTCATCACAAATCATTAACTCTTCCCCATTCAATTCCCGTTCTTTTCCGTCAAGCGTGGTGAATTTAGTTTTCGGAGCAAGATTTTTTACCACTACTTTCTTTCCGATAATTTCATCAGCATCAAAAATGTGAAGGGGCTGTCCGGTTTCAAACAAAACATAATTTGAAATATCAACAACATTATTTATTGGTTTCAGACCAATTGATTTCAGTCGGTTCTTTAACCAATCAGGAGATTCGGCAACTGTTATTCCAGTTAATGAAACTCCCGAGTAACGGATGCAATCTTTTTTATTTTCAACAACAACTTCAATATTGTAGTCATGGTTCTCAGTTTTGAATTGATCAATTGACGGAAGTGAAACAGATGCTTTTGAAGAGGTGGAATCAGCATTTAGCACTGCTGCCAAATCTCTTGCTACTCCAAAATGTGATGCAGCATCAGCGCGATTCGGGGTTAACCCTATTTCAAAAACAAAGTCTTCTTCCACTTTAAAATAATCAGCAGCAAGTGTTCCGACAACAGTGTCATTATTTAAAACAATAATGCCTGCATGACTGGTTCCAAAACCAATTTCATCTTCGGCACAAATCATTCCTTCAGAAAGCTCGCTGCGTATTTTTGATTTTTTTATTTCAAATGGTTCTCCTGATGTAGGATGTAAAACTGCTCCAACCAACGCAACAACAACTTTTTGTCCGACTTCAACATTGGGCGCTCCACAAACAATTTGTAACGGTTCGCCATTACCCGTATTTACTTTCGTAACACTTAAACGATCGGCATTGGGATGCTTTTGCTTTTCGAGCACTTCGCCAATTACAACTCCTTTCAAACCGCCTCGGATAGTTTCAAATTTTTCAAGCGCTTCAACTTCTAAACCGCAGTCAGTTAAAAATTTGGCTACTTTATCAGCAGGCAAATCAATCTTCAGGTATTGTTTAAGCCAGTTGTAAGAGATTTTCATCAGTAAAAAATTATTTCTGACAAAAATATGAAAACATCAACAAATTCAAATTTGGGTACAGGTGGAATGAACGAACAAAAATATTTATGGTGTATTGAATCCATCATTTGACCAATTTAAAGGGTTGTCAATTATGTATTGCATTATGTTATTCAAAGACTGTTCGTCACGAATAATATGGTCATGAAAACGTTCCTGCCATTCAAATTCAATTTTATTTTCGTTAGCAAATCGCTTGGTAGTTGATTTAAATCCCCGTATTACTGCGCCTAAATTTTTTGATTGAACGCCAAATTTATTTGTGTTCCATTCATCATAACCTGGTTTGTTAAAAAACAAAATCCCATGAATATGGTTAGGCATTATTACAAAAACATCTAATTCAACAAAAGGATAATGTGCCGGAATTTTTGTCCAATATTGATATGCAATGTTACCTATCACGGTTGGTTGTAGAGACGGATAATTATCCGTCTCCACGGACGCAACGATTTGACCCAAAAAATGAATTCTGTTTTTTGTGCAAATCGTAACGTGATACATTCCGTTGGACCCATAATCATAACCTTGTAGTCGGGTGGAAGGAATTCTATATTTATTTTTAAATTTTTCCATATTAATTCCTCATCGTACGATATTGTTCCATCATTCCGATTTTTACATTTCAGAAATCAGCTTTTTAAATAACAAGCTCAATTTCCCGTCCGCCTTTCCTGCCGTTTCAATAAT
The DNA here is from genome assembly GCA_039914625.1 of Bacteroidia bacterium. Lineage (GTDB taxonomy): Bacteria > Bacteroidota > Bacteroidia > AKYH767-A > OLB10 > DATEMK01. Next base: position 11,962 of record JBDSOU010000291.1, read on the forward strand.
TTCTTTTATATCAACCGGCTTTAAATTTTCAGGATCGCATTCATCTGTAAGAACAGAAACAGCAGCGCATGGTAATCCCAAATGATTTGCAGCAATCACCTCAGGAACGGTGACATTCCAACCGCATCAGCACCGATTTTTTTCAGGTAACGGTATTCTGCTCTCGTTTCAAGATTTGATCCCGGAACAGCGGAATAAACCCCTTCACGTAGAGACGGATAATTATCCGTCTCTACGTTCTTTTGCGCAACAGATTTAATTTTTTCATTTAAAACTTTATCATAAGGTGTGCTCATATCAGGAAAACGAGTTCCAAACCGTTCATCATTTTCGCCAATAAGAGGATTTGATGGAAGAAGATTAATATGATCGTGAATCAGCATTAATTCTCCTTTTTTAAAATCCAGGTTTATCGCGCCCGATGCATTTGACACCAGCAAATATTTTATGCCGAGCATTTTTAAAACCCTTACCGGAAAAATGATTTGCTGCAAAGAATATCCTTCATAAAAATGAAAGCGACCCTGCATGGCAATTACTTTTTTATTTTGAACTATTCCGTAAATCAATTTGCCGGCATGAGATTCCACAGTTGAGATTGGGAAATGTGGAATATCAGAAATAGGAAATTTCTTTTTCAATTTTTATTTCTTTTACAAAACCCGATAAGCCTGTTCCTAAAATAATTCCGATAAAAGGATTTTCAAATCCGCTTTCATTTAAAAAAGCAACTGTTTCCAAAACCTGTTTGTAATGATCGTTTTCCATTTGGGTCAAAAATAACTAAAGAGTTCCAAGTTCAAAATCTACAGCCAACATTGAACTCCTTTCTCCTACCTTTGTCGCAAAATTTTTAATATGTTACAGATTGCATTTCTGAGAGATAATAAGGAAGAAGCATTACAGCGTCTTGCCATTAAAAATTTCAGCGAAATTTCTTTAATTGATAACGCACTTGAGTTGGATGAACAACGCAGAAAAACTCAAACGGAACTTGACAGTTTGCTTGCAAGTCAGAATTCGATTGCAAAACAAATAGGTGATTTATTTAAAAGCGGAAAAGCTGCCGAAGCAAGTGATCTGAAAAATAAAAGCGCTGCACTAAAAGAAAGTTCAAAACATTTGAATACAGAACTTGAGAGAATTGAAAAAGAATTGCAGGAACTGCTTGTAAAAATTCCAAATGCACCTTCTGTAAAAGTTCCGAAAGGAAAAACTCCTGCTGAAAACGAGGAGGTCTATCGCAACCAAATTTCTTTTCCTGAACTCGGAAATAATTCATTGCCTCATTGGGAACTTGCTGCAAAATATGATCTTATAGATTTTGAATTAGGAAATAAAATTACAGGAGCCGGCTTTCCTGTTTATAAAGGAAAAGGAGCAAGACTTCAACGTTCATTGATAAATTATTTTCTTGATAAAGCAACTGCAAGCGGGTACCGGGAAATACAGCCTCCAATCCTGATTAACGAAGCATCGGGATTCGGTACAGGACAATTGCCGGATAAAGAAGGACAGATGTATCATGCTGGTTTAGATAATTTTTATTTAATCCCAACAGCGGAGGTTCCTGTTACAAATATGTATCGTGACACTATTGTAAAAACAAACGAACTCCCGATAAAGATGACAGCCTACACTCCATGTTTCAGGCGCGAAGCCGGTTCTTATGGAAAAGATGTACGTGGATTAAATCGTTTGCATCAATTTGACAAAGTGGAAATCGTACAAATTCAGCATCCTGAAAAATCATACAATACTTTGGAAGAAATGAAAGATTATGTTGCATCGCTTATTGATTCGCTTGAATTACCTTTTCGCATTTTAAAACTTTGCGGAGGTGATATGAGTCTTGCATCAGCGCTCACGTATGATTTTGAAGTGTATTCGGGAGCGCAAAAAAAATGGTTAGAAGTAAGTTCGGTTTCCAATTTTGAATCGTTCCAGGCAAACCGTTTGAAATTACGTTTTCGTGAAGGTGAGCAAAAGCCGCAGCTTGCACATACACTAAACGGAAGTGCATTGGCGTTACCTCGTATTGTAGCTGCATTGTTAGAAAATAATCAAACAGAAAAAGGAATTAAAATTCCGAAAGCACTTTTTGCGTATACGGGGTTTGAAATGATTGATTAAAAATTGTTAAATTGCCATATTGTTAAATTGTTGAAGTCGAAGTTCATGAAAAATAATTCATTAAAGTTTTTTTTTCTTGTAATTGTCAGTTGTCTATTGTCTATTGTCACTTCCTTCGGTCAGGGGCAATCCAATCTTGACGTAGCAAATCAGTATTTTAATACGGGTGAGTATGATAAGGCTGCCGTTTATTTTGAAAAGCAATACAGTGCCGATCCGTTCGGAACGTATGAGCCTTATTTGAAATGTTTAAATCTTTTGAAAGATTTTGACAAAGCAGAAAAGCTGATAAAAAAACAACTGAAAAAAAATCCTGCTGATCTGACTTTGTATGTTGATTTGGGAAAATTATATATAAGTCAAAATGAAAATGATAAGGCAAAGCAACAGTTTGACAAAGCAATAAAATCTATTCCTCCCGATGCGAACCAGGTAATTAATCTCGGAAATGCATTTGTTGAAATACAGGAATTTGACCGCGCTATTGAAACATATCTTGCCGGAAGAAAATTATTGCGCGGTGTATATCCGTTCAATTTTGAATTGGCTGAATTATATTCTCAGAAAGGCGATCAGCAAAAAATGATTGAAGAATATTTAGATGTTCTGAATTACAACGAGCAGTATTTCCCAAACCTTCAGGCTATTCTGCAAAATAAAATTGCAAATGATCTTACCGGTAACATAAGTGAGATATTACGCAAAAGTTTGCTCAGGGAAATTCAGCGTAACAGCGACCGACCGGTTTATAATGAATTGCTCTATTGGCTTTTTATACAGGAAAAAGATTTTGAATCGGCAATGATCCAGGCAAAAGCAATGGATAAAAGATTGGATGAAAACGGTGATCGTCTGTTAAGTCTTGGCAGATTGAGCGCTTCAAACTCAGATTACGAATTGGCAGAAAAATGTTTTCAGTATGTTGTTGACAAAGGAAAAAAAAATTTGAATTACGTTCCTGCAAAAATTGAAATGCTGAATGCATCCAATAAAAAAATAACTTCAGGAAAAAAACCATCAGCCGCTGAACTTGTAAAACTTGATAAGGATTACGAAACTACATTGAGCCAGCTTGGAAAAAATGCGGTGACAGCTCCGCTTATAAGCAGTTATGCTCACCTCAAGGCATTTTATCTTGACAAAATTGATGATGCAGTAAAGTTACTCGAAGAAATAATTGCTCTTCCGGGAATTGCGGATCAATTCAAAGGAGAATGTAAATTAGAGTTGGGTGACATTTTAATTTTGCAGGGAGAAGTTTGGGATGCCGCATTGTATTACGGACAAGTGGATAAAGATTTTAAGCATGATGCCATCGGACGTGAAGCAAAATTCCGCAATGCAAAACTCTCCTATTATCTTGGAGAATTTGATTGGGCGGCTGCTCAATTAAATGTTTTGAAGGCTGCTACTTCTCAACTTATTTCAAATGATGCAATGGCACTCGCACTTTTAATTATGGATAATACAGCCGATTCAAACACAACGCCATTGTTAATTTATTCACGTGCCGATTTGCTGGAATTCAGAAATGATGATAACAAAGCGCTCACTGTGCTGGATTCTGTATTGACACAATTTCCTAAGCATTCTCTTACCGATGAAGTGTGGTACAAGAAAGCAGAAATTTTTGAAAAGAAAGAACTATATGACTCCGCTGCTGTTTACTTTAATGATATAGTAGAAAACTATCCTGATGATATTCTTGCCGATGATGCATTGTTTCAGCTTGCAAGGCTGAATGAAAACCAGTTGAACAACAAACCAAAAGCAATGGAGTATTATGAAAAAATTTTAACCAAATATACCGGAAGTTTATTTGCTGCCGAAGCAAGAAAAAAATTCCGTGCATTGCGCGGGGATAAGGTGAATTGAATATAATATCAAGTATCAAATAACAGGACATTTCTAATTTCCAACCTCCAACCTCCAGTTTGATCATCTACAACGTTACCGTAAACATTGATAATTCCGTTCATGACGATTGGCTGGAATGGATGCAGCGTGTGCACATTCAGGAAGTAATGCTTTCCGGACTTTTTATTGAAAACAGGATTTATAAAGTGCTTTCAGATGATGGTGCAGGCGGAACTACTTATTCCATTCAATATGTTTGCAACAGCATGAAAGAATATGAGCAGTACCGCGATATTTTTGCTCCCGCATTGCAGGCACTACATTCAAACCGTTATAAAGATAAATTTGTTGCTTTCAGAACGCTGCTTGAGGTTGTAAAATGAACCCCTCACCTTTCGTATCTTTGCATCATGTCTGATTTCATTCATCACGAGTGTGGAGTTGCAGTTTTAAGATTACTAAAACCATTATCTTATTACCACGAAAAATACGGAACAGCGCTTTACGGAATCAACAAGTTGTACCTGCTCATGGAAAAGCAGCACAACCGCGGGCAGGATGGAGCAGGGGTTGCAAACATAAAGCTAAACACCAATCCGGGAACGCCTTACATTTCGCAGCATCGTTCCATTTCTAAGCAGGCAATCCAGGAAATTTTTGAAAAGATCAATCATCCTTTAGTTGAACTACAAAAACTGAATCCCGAAAAACTTAGTGATACTGAATTCCTGAAAAAACAATATGCTTTTACCGGTGAATTGTTTTTAGGACACCTTCGCTATGCTACTTACGGAAAAAACGGATTGGAGAATTGCCATCCAATTATGAGGCAAAACAACTGGAAGTCACGCAATCTTGTGATTGCCGGAAATTTTAATCTCACCAATGTCAGCGAATTGCTCGATCAGTTAGTTGACTTGGGTCAGCATCCGAAGGAAAAATCCGATACGGTAACGGTGTTGGAAAAGATCGGACATTTTTTAGACGAGGAAAATGAAATGCTGTTTAAAAAATTTAAGCAGGAAGGGTATAGCAATAAAGAAATTTCAGAGCATATTGCAGAGGAGCTTGACCTTAAACGTATCCTTTCGCACGCGGCAAAAAATTGGGATGGCGGATATACCATTGCAGGAATGATTGGTCATGGTGATGCATTCGTAATGCGCGACCCGAGCGGAATTCGCCCTGCTTATTTTTATACAGATGATGAAATTGCTGTTGTGGCTTCAGAGCGTCCTGCCATTCAAACTGCGTTCAATCTTCCTGTAGAAGCGATTCATGAGATTTCTCCCGGACATGCTTTGGTAATTAAAAAGGACGGCAATATAAAAGAAGTAAAATTCCGCGAGCCGCTTGAAAAAAAATCGTGTTCGTTTGAACGCATTTATTTTTCGAGAGGAAGCGATGTGGATATTTATAAGGAAAGAAAGGAATTGGGCCGATTGCTTTGCCCTGCCATTCTTGAAACCGTTGATTATGATTTGAGGAATACTGTTTTTTCATTTATCCCGAATACTGCCGAAGTTGCTTTTTATGGAATGGTAAAAGGCATGGAAGATTATTTGCGTGAGGTAAAGAAGAAAAAAATATTAAAATCTTTGGAGGCGGGAAACCTTCCTTCTCAGTTAGATGATATTTTATCTATAAAGCCGCGATTTGAAAAAATCGCCATCAAAGATGCCAAACTGCGCACATTTATTACTGCTGATACCCAGCGTGACGAATTGGTTGCTCATGTGTATGACATAACGTATGGCACTATTAGAAAAGGAATTGATACGCTTGTGGTAATTGATGATTCCATAGTGAGAGGAACTACCTTAAAGAAAAGTATCATTAAAATGCTGGATCGTTTGGGTCCTAAAAAGATTGTAGTGGTTTCATCTGCTCCTCAAATCCGTTATCCTGATTGTTATGGAATTGACATGGCAAAGCTCGGTGACTTTGTTGCTTTCAGCGCTGCCATTCAATTGCTCGAAGAAAATAATCTCGATCATATTATTGATGAAGTGTATCACAAATGTTTGGAACAACTTCAATCTTCTTCTTCTTACATAAAAAACCATGTAAAGGAAATTTACAAACCGTTTACTGCCGAACAAATTTCAGACAAGGTTGCTCAGATCATTAAAACAAAAGACATTCAAGCGGGAGTAAAAGTTATTTTTCAGAAGATTGAAGATTTACATCAAGCCTGCCCTAACCATACCGGTGACTGGTATTTTTCAGGCGACTATCCCACTCCGGGAGGAAATAAAGTTGCCTGCCGTTCTTTTGTGAATTATGTGGAAGGGTTGAATCAGAGGGCGTATTGAGGATTTAAAATTCAAAGTTGGTTGAAAGCTCACTCAGCAGTTAACTTTTTTTATTTCTTCAAAAAATAATAATTAAACTCCCGTTGTTCATATCCTTATTATTTTTTCAAAAATTCACTTTTGCGTTTCCGTTATCTTTACCACATTCCGGAAAACACAATTCGTAATTCGTTAATATTCCTTATTTGTAAATGAAAAATCTGTTCCTATTTTTATTACGGAATAATTACACCATTATTTTCCTGCTGATGGAGCTGTTTTGCTTTACTTTAATTATTCGCAATAATAATTTTCAGAATGCTTCGGCTTTTAATTCATCCAATAAAATTACAGCATCAATCATGGAAACAGAAAACTACCTGAAGGAATATATCAATCTTAAAGCCACCAATAAAAATCTTATAGAGGAAAATGCCCGGTTACGTTCTTTACTGCCGGGTGCATATTATGCAGGTAGCATACTGAAAAATACCGTGAACGATTCTAACACGCATCAGCAATATTCTTTTATTGTGGCAAAAGTTATTAATAATTCGATGATGAGGCGCAACAATTATCTTACTCTTGATAAAGGTTCCCTGCAGGGAATTAAGCCGGAGATGGGAGTTATTACCAGCCAGGGCACGGCAGGAATTGTAAAAGATGTTTCAGAACATTATTGCACTGCCATGTCGCTGCTGCATAAGGATATCCGCATCAGCGCTAAGTTTAAAAACAATAATTATTTCGGCTCGCTTGCGTGGGAAGGAACCGATCCCACTATTGCTGTGCTCAAGGATATTGCCAAGCATGTAGTTTTCAAAACAGGTGATACGGTAGTAACCACAAGCTACTCGGCAGTGTTTCCCGAAAATATTTTAATAGGAACGGTTGCAGGCGCTGCTATAAAGCCGGGCGAAAATTTTTATAACATTCAAATAAAATTGTCCACCAATTTCAGCAACATCACCTATGTATATATAGTTGACAATGTGCTTAAAGCCGAACAACGCCAGTTAGAATCCGAAACTGTAAGAAATGATCACTGATATTTTTGTAATACTACTACGCTATGTTTTTTTGGTGGGCTTGCAGGTAACCATCTTGAACAATATACAACTCAGCGGATACATCAATCCTTATTTATATATATTATTCATCCTGCTGCTGCCGGTGAAATTTTCTAAAATTGCTGTCATGATTCTTGCGCTCGCTTTAGGATTAACTATAGATATGTTTACTAATACGCAGGGCATACATGCCGGAGCAGCCGTATTCATGGCATACATGCGACCGTTTATTTTAAAAATATTTTCACCGCGCGATGGTTACGAAACAGATGCAACGCCCAATATAAAAGACCTTGGCTTGCAATGGTGGCTCGCTTATTCTTCGGTGTTGGTGCTACTGCACCACTTCGCATTGTTTTACCTTGAAGCGTTCCGCTTCAGCGAATTTTTTAATACGCTCGGCAGAGTGCTGCTAAGTTCTGTTGCAACACTGATCTTAATTCTTATTACACAGCTTTTATTTGGTAAATCGAAAATGGAAAGATGAACCAGGCTCCGTCTAACCAGCGTTGGGTAATACTCGGAATTTTTACTGCGGTAATGCTCATCTTCCTTCTTCGTCTTTTTTATATTCAGGTGATTGACGAAGGTTACAAAGCATCAGCCGATAATAACGTGCTGCGCTATGTAACCGAATATCCCGCACGTGGTTTGATCTATGACCGTAAAGGAAATTTATTGGTTTACAACGAAGCTGTTTATGACCTGATGGTTACACCCAAGCAGGTAAAGGATTTGGACACGGTTGAGTTTTGCAGTCTGATAGGTATTACAAAAGAAGATTTTATTAAGAAACTGAATAAGTGCAGGCAATTTTCGCCTGTAAAAAGTTCCATTTTTGAAAAACAGATTTCTGCTGAAAATTATGCTGCATTCCAGGAAAAACTTTACAGATTCACCGGATTTTTTGTGCTGCCAAGAACGTTGCGCAAGTATCCTTCAACAGTTGCAGCTCATGCGCTGGGTTACATCGGTGAGGCGGATGAAAAAACAATAATCAAAGACCGATCCTATCAAATGGGAGATTACATAGGCATTAGCGGTATCGAACAATCGTATGAAAAGGAATTGAAAGGAAAACGCGGGCTGCGGGTAACTATGGTGGATGTTTTTAACCGCGAAAAAGGGAGCTTCCAGGATGGCAAATTAGATTCTGCTGCCATGTCAGGATTGAATTTAACTTCTACATTAGATAATGCATTAGAAGATTATGCGGAAAAGCTCATGCAAAATAAAGCGGGAACTATAGTTGCGATTGAACCGAAAACAGGTGAGATTCTCGCTATGGCAAGCTGTCCGTCTTATAATCCTAATTTGCTGGTAGGACGAATCAGGTCTAAAAATTATGGAATGCTGTTATCACAACCCAATAATATTTTATTCAACCGGGCTTTGCAATCCTATTACCCGCCCGGCTCCACTTTCAAACCGGTGGATGCGCTCATTGGGCAGCAGGAAGGAGTTTTGTTTAATCACACTTCATATTATTGCCCCGGGGCTTTTATACTCGGAGGATTAAAAGTGCGGTGTGATGCCAAACACGGTTCGCTCAGCCTTCTCCCTGCCATTCAACATTCCTGCAACACCTATTTCTGCCATGTTTTCCGGAGCATTGTTGATCAAAATAAATTTAAAGACTTTGACGATGCTTATGAAAACTGGCGCAAGCATGTGATGTCATTCGGCATAGGAGTAAAACTTGATATTGATCTTCCCCATGTGCTGAGCGGAAATGTACCTACTGTAAAATATTATGATAAATATTTCGGAGAAGGAAAATGGAAATCATCCACTGTTATTTCACTTTCTATCGGGCAGGGAGAGTTAGGCGTGAATCCGCTACAGCTTGCAAATATTGCAGCAACCATAGCGAACAGGGGCTATTACTATACACCTCATATCATTAAATATATTGGCGATAATAAAACGCAGTACAAAAAATATCTTACAAAAAATTATACTACGGTTGATCCGAAGTATTTTGATGTGGTAGTTGAAGGCATGGCAAACGTGGTAGAAGCTGGAACCGCAGCAGCTTCAAAACTCAAAAACATTATCATCTGCGGAAAAACGGGTACGGCACAAAATCCAAATGGACCAGATAACTCGCTTTTTATTGCGTTTGCACCAAAAGAAGATCCTAAAATTGCTATAGCGGTGGTTATTGAAAAAGGAGGATGGGGCGCACAATGGGCAGCTCCCATCGCAAGCCTCCTGATTGAAAAATATCTTACCGACAGCATCAGCCGTCCCGAAATTGAGAAACGAATGTTTGCAGGTAATTTAATGCCGCTATATGAAACTGCATTTAAAAAAGATTCCATCGCAAGAAAGGAAAATGCAAAAAAGGATTCATTAATCAATATCCGGAAATTAAAAAAAGATTCCATCAGCCCAATCTCAAATCCCAAACTCTAAAAGCTAATAGCTTACAGCCAATAGCTAACAGCTAATTTCCATCGTGAGAAAACAAGAAAGCATATTTCAAAATATAGACTGGTTGCTGGTCGGTTTGTATTTCATATTTGTCATTATGGGATGGTTTAATATTTATTCGGCTGTTTATAACGAAAATCACAAAAGCATTTTTGATCTTACACAAAATTATGGCAAGCAAATGATATGGATCCTTTCTTCCATAGTTCTTGCAATTTTTATTCTTGTAATTGACGGAAAATTTTTCGAAGCCTTTTCTTACATTATCTATGGGCTGATTATATTATTATTGGGAGCCGCAATTCTTTTGTCACGGGATGTGAAAGGCTCACACGGATGGATTGATATTGGCAGCTTTAAATTACAGCCTGCGGAGTTTGCAAAATTTGCAACCAATATGGCGCTTGCGAAATTTCTCAGCACCATTGACATCCGAATAAAAGATTTCCGGACAAAAGTTATTTCCGCCATCATCATTCTTTTACCTGCCGGAATTATTCTTCTTCAAAACGATACAGGCTCTGCGCTGGTTTTCGGAGCTTTCATCTTTGTGCTTTACAACGAAGGCCTTTCACAAAATGTACTCATTATCGGGTTCTTTGCTGCATTTCTTTTTGTTCTTGCCCTCATGGTTTCAAAAATAATTTTGTTAAGCGTTTTAGGTTCATTCGCTGTGCTTGCTATTTTATTCATGCGTAAAACGCGGAAGAATATCATTACTATTATTGTCATTGCAGGCTGTGCTGCTTCAGTAGTTTTCAGTGTAGATTACGTGTATAATAAAGTGCTGCAGCAACACCAGCGCCAGCGTATAGACGTATTGCTCGGAAAGCAAACCGATCTTAAAGGAGCAGGATATAATGTAAATCAAAGCCTCATTGCAATTGGTTCGGGAGGCTGGCATGGAAAAGGTTTTCTGAAAGGCACCCAGACAAAATACGAATTTGTACCAGAACAGAGCACCGACTTTATCTTCTGCACTGTAGGTGAGGAATGGGGTTTTGCAGGTTCATCCGTTGTGACAATTTTATTTTTGTTACTTCTTTACCGTATAATTTTCATTGCCGAAAGGCAGAAATCAAATTTTACCCGGATTTATGCGTACGGGGTGGCATCCATTATTTTCTTTCACCTCATGATTAATATAGGAATGACTATTGGCCTCGCACCTGTTATCGGAATTCCGCTTCCGTTTTTCAGCTATGGCGGATCATCGCTGTGGTCGTTTACGATTTTGCTTTTTATTCTTATTAAGCTGGACAGCTACAGAACGTTTATCCTGAAATAATTTCAACAACTTTTTACATAAAAAAATCCTCCCCGCTGCCTTTCGTTCTCAAACAACTTTCCCCATTCCTTCATTGAGCAATTTTAATAGCACAAAAAAGATCCATTTGATATTCACCTTACCAAAACCATCTGTGCCTCCGCAGGAAATAAGATAAAATTTCAATAAATAAAATTATACGATAATAATTTTATTTGCTATTATTAAAATTGACAAATATTAATTTATTACTAGTGGGAACAAAAAACAATAGGGGTAAAGCTAAAACCATTATTGCTTATTTAAAAACCAATTTTCCTGAGCTGATTATTTCCTTTCCACTTGTTATCCGGTAACAATAAATTCCTGAAGTAAGATGGTTACGTGAAATGGTTAAATAACTATTTTTCATTTCTTCTTTTCTGAAATTTTTTTGCATGATCAGCTTTCCATCTGCGGATAAAAGCATAAAGTACATTTGTTCGTAATCAGTATTTCCTGTGCTTAAATGAATGTTTATTTCGCTATCAACAAGAGTTGGAATAAATATGTTATCATTTCCGTCACCCATTTTAATAGTTACTTTCACTATTTGTGAATAGCTGAACTGCCCGTTAGAATCAGTTTGCTTTAATCTATAGTAAGCAATGCCCTTATAAGGATCCTTGTCAATGAAGGAATAATTTATTGCAACAGTTGAATTTCCTGCACCGTTTACTTTTCCGGCTTCTTCAAAATCTCTTCCATTCCGGCTTCTTTCAATAGTAAAGTAATCATTGTTGATTTCCGATGCTGTTGTCCATTGGCACAACACTTCTTTGTTGTCAATTGCTTTTGCAGAGAAAGAAACCAGTTCGACAGGAAGCGGTGATGATTGACTTATTTTTAAGGCGAACATATCATTAGCGCCCATCGAAGTTAAGCTGAATACCCCGGCATTGAAATCGAAATCAACCGTGCCACCGAAATTTCCTATTGTGTAAACATTATATGCATTATCAACTGCGATTCCTTCGGCTTCATCGAAAGAGGTTCCGCCAATTGTTTTTGTCCATGAAGCATCTGTTGCAGGGCGGTAGCAGTTAATAAATACATCGTTGGAACCGCTGCTGGTTACATTGAAAGTTCCGGTTGCGCTTGGGTTGAGATCAGCAGTTCCGGTAAAAGAACCGGAAGTGTATATATTTCCGATGGCATCTTTTGTCAAGCCTTTTACTTTGTCGGCTCCTGTGCCACCCATGCTTTTTACAAAAGAAAAATTTCCTGTTGAAGTTAGCTGAAGCAAAAATATTTCTCCGAGATTGTTTGGAGGTGTGAGTGTAACTACTCCTGCATTAGGATCAAAATCGGTAGTGCCTCCGTAGGTGCCTGCGCATATAATGTTATTTGAAGCATCGGTAATTATGCAGCGTCCGTATTCATTCGCAGTGCTTCCTATAGATTTTGCCCATACAAAAGTTCCTGAAGAATTTAATT